>NZ_JBEYTI010000032.1:0-65767 GCF_040642975.1 Micromonospora sp. NPDC047548 | reverse complement strand
CCGTACGGCTGAGCGGGTCGCTTTTCTCCTCGCGGCGAAGATGGAGACGCTGCCGGAGTTCATGCGTAACAGCGTGACCTGGGATCAGGGAAAGGAAATGGCCCGGCACGCTGATTTCACGGTGAATACGGGGATGCCGGTGTATTTCTGTGACCCGCACTCCCCGTGGCAGCGGGGCAGCAACGAGAACACCAATGGGTTGCTCCGGCAGTATTTCCCGAAGGGCACAGATCTGTCCTTGCATACTCAGGAAGAGCTTGATAGGGTTGCCGCAGAGTTGAATGGCAGACCGCGTGAAACGTTGAACTGGCTCAAACCGATCGAAGTGTTCAGCGATTTGGTAAGGAACGCAGTGTCGCCATGATCACTTGAATCCGCCGAGGGATCATGTTTACGCGTCCTCATATCGTGCTGTCCTGGACTGTTCGGCGCACGCGCCTTCCCCTGCTCGCGTTCCGCTGCGTCCACTGCCATTCCGGCCTCGCCAGTACCGGCGACGGGAAGTTCCGCGTCAATGCCAATGGCAAACTCCTCGACATCTGGCTCCTGGTCGCCTGCGTTTCCTGCGACCGCACCAGCAAAATCACCGTTCACGATCGCGTCCCGGTCCGGTACCTGGATCCGATCCTTCTGGAGGGCTACTCCGGCAACTCCTCTGCCCTCGTCGCCCGCGTCCTTCTCGACCCGCTGATCGCCCGGCGCAACCGGTGAGCCGGGGGTTGAGGAACATCGGAACGGAATCCGGCGGTAAGCCGAGCCGCCGCAGTGGGCCTGAGCCGGGGCGAGAGGCAAGGTGGCCATGCCCCGGACTGCATCACGCGGCGGTCCGCGCGCGGTCGCTCATGACCGGGCGCGAACGAAGGTCAGGGCCGGCCCGATACCGGCGACGAAGGTGAACGCCCCTCGTCCCAGATCGCCGGATAGATGTCGGCTGTGATGAGCTCTGCGGGAGCGTAGCGCTGGGCGAGCGATGCGAACGGGGTGTCGGTGAGGAATCGGGCTGTTTGGGCCACGTCGTCGGCGGTGAGCAGGCGGGGCGAGTCGTAGCCCCACTTGTCATCGGTGATCGGTTCGCTGACGCTGGCGTAGCGATCGCGACGGCTCACACCGTCGGCGCGACGGCCTAGTTGACCCCGGTGGGTCGACGGTCCGGGGCCCGGCCGCCGCCGACCGCGCTGACGGTACGCGCCGGCACGGTCGGCGCGTCCCGTCCGGTGCCCCGCCGGCCGTCGCCGTTGCCGCTGCTCTGCTCGTGGTAGTCCTGCTCCACGTTGACCGACCAGACGTCGTGGCCGGCGCCGTGGACGATGTTCTCGGCGGTCAGCATGGCGGTCAGCATCGAGTGGTCCTGGTTGTTGTAGCGGTGCATCCCGTTGCGCCCGACGGGGTGCACGTTGGGCAACTCCCGGGCCAGCCAGGCCCGGATGGTGTCGACGTTGTGCTGGTAGCGGTCGTCGTACACCGGGTAGGCCTTCGGCATCCGCACCACGTACCCGCTCTCCACCGCGCCCGGCCGCACCAGGCCGAGCTGCTCCAGCTCGGCGGTGGCCCGCGCGACGAGGTCCGCGTCGGAGGTCCGCCACGTCTCGTCGTCCTCGAACACGAAGTACTCCAGCCCCAGGCAGGTGCGGCCGTCCTTGACCAGGTACGGCGACCAGGAGCCGAAGTTCTGGATCCGGCCCACGTTCACCGCCGGGTCGTGCACGTAGATCCAGTTGTCGGGGAAGGAGAACTCCTGCGGCACCACCAGCGCCACGGTCAGGAAGTCGCGGTAGCGCAGGCCGGCGGCGCAGGCGAGTACCTCGGGCGGTGCGGCCGGCCGCACCGCGGCCACCAGCTCGGAGATCGGCATCGACGAGATCACGTGGTCGGCGGGGACGCGGCGTTCGCCGGCCGCCCCGTCGACGGTGACCGCCACGGCCCGCCCGCCGTTGCGGTGCACCGCCGTCACCCAGGCGCCGGTGGTGACCTCGCCGCCGCGCCTGCGGACCTCCTGCGTGCAGCGCTCCCACATCATGCCGGGGCCGAACTTCGGGTACTGGAACTCCTCGATCAGGCTGGTCACGTCGGTGCGGTTGCGGCGGGGCAGCAGCGCGTTGAGCACCGCGCTGGACAGCGACAGGTTCTTGATCCGCTGCGCGGCCCAGTCGGCCTGCAACTGGTCGGCCGGCATCCCCCACACCTTCTCCGTGTAGGTCTTGAAGAAGATCGAGTAGAGCCGCCAGCCGAAGCGCGCCGACACCCAGCCCTCGAAGTGCGACTGGTCCTTCGGCGGGCGCAGCCGCGCCTTCGCGTACGAGCCCATACAGCGGGCCGCCTCCCGTACGCCGAGGTTGCGCAGGGCGTTGCCGGCGTTGAGCGGGTAGTCGTAGAGCGCCCCGCGGTAGAAGATGCGGCTCATCCGGGGCCGGAGCAGGAACTCCTCGTC
The DNA here is from genome assembly GCF_040642975.1 of Micromonospora sp. NPDC047548. NCBI lineage: Bacteria > Bacillati > Actinomycetota > Actinomycetes > Micromonosporales > Micromonosporaceae > Micromonospora > Micromonospora sp. NPDC047548. The sequence goes on along the minus strand of NZ_JBEYTI010000032.1, from coordinate 63,339 downwards.
GGGCAGGATCTCGTGCCAGAACTCCTCGACCCGGCCCACCTTGGTGAAGAACCGGTGCCCGCCGATGTCGAAGCGCCAGCCGTCCCGCTCGACGGTGCGGCTGATCCCGCCAACCACCGCGTCGGCCTCGAACACCCGCACCGTGGCACCGTGCCTGAGCAACTCGTACGCGGCGGTCAGCCCGGCCGGCCCTGCCCCGATGACCACCGTGCCGTGACGCTCGTCCATCCTCACGCCGCTCCCTGACTCGGGGTCCTCCGGACGGGCGCGGTTACCCGTTTCCCGCGTTGACTCACGTCGGCTGCCCCCGAAACTCGGCTGCTCTCGAAACTCGGCCGGTCGGGGCGACGCCGTGGGGCCGGCAGGTGTCATCGGGCGCAGGTGGGGGATGACCGGCCGGCAGACACCCCGGCCGCCGTGGGCGGGCCGCGGGCCGGACCGGATCCGTGAGGAAGCGCCGCATGATCGACGGGCCGCGGGACACCGCCGTGGACCGCCGCACGCCCGCGGCCGGTCCGTCGGGGAGGTGGGACCGCCTGCGAGGCCGTGCGGGCGACCTGGCCGCCCGGGTGCCGGACCGCTGGCGGTACGTGTTCACCCTGTTCGTCGGCGCGAAGATCGTCCTTACCCTGGTCGGGTTGATCGCCCTGGCCGGGTGGGACGGGATGCCCGGCGCGCCCCCCGCCGACGAGGCCGGCATGCGCGCGGACCAGGAGGCGATCTCGCCGCACCGCTGGATCTCCATGTGGTTCGCCTGGGACGCGCTGCTCTACCACCACCTGAGCCGGCTGCCACTCACCGGCACCTGGCACGAGTTCGGCTTCCCGCTGTTCTACCCGTTCCTGGGCCGGGCGCTGGCGGTCCCGCTGGGCGGCGACACCGCCCTGGCGCTGCTGCTGATCAGCAACGTCGCGTTCGTGCTGCTGCTCTACTACGCCCTGCGGCTGGGCGAGACGCTGCTCGGCGACGACGCCTCGGCGCGCCGGTTCACCCGCTACCTGGTGCTGCTGCCGACCGCGTTCCTGTTCCAGGCGGCGCTGACCGAGTCGCTGTTCCTGTGCCTGGCGCTGGCCGCCTTCTTCTACGCCGAGCGGGGGCGATGGGTGACGGTGGGGGTGCTGGGCTACTTTCTCGGGCTCAGCCGCTCGGTGGGGTTCCTGGTGGCCGTCCCGCTCGCCCTGGTCCTGCTGCGCCGGCACCGCTACCGGCTCGACCCGCGCAGCCTCCGGGCGTACCTCCGGACCGGCTGGCCGCTGCTGCTGATCCCGGCCGGCTGGCTCACCTTCATGGCGTTCTGCCGGTGGAAGGGCGGGGACTGGTTCGCCTACAAGCACGCCCAGGAGAAGGGCTGGGGAATCCGCGTGCAGAATCCGCTGCCGGTGATCTGGCACGGCCTCAGCAATCCCGGGGACGCCGTACGGGTCGGGTTCGCCGTCGCCGTCCTGGTGGTCGTGGTCGCCGGTTTCCGCCGGATCGGATTGCCCTACGTCACGTACACCGTGCTGATGGTGCTGGCGCCGCTGTCGATGGGGTCACCGGTGTACAAGAGCCTGCTGCGCTACCTGCTCGCCGCGTTCCCGGTCGGCCTGGTCCTGGCCCGGTGGGCCAGGACCGCCACGGCCGACGCCTGGCTGAGCGCGGCGCTGGCCCTGTTGCAGGGCGCCCTGTTCGTGGTGTGGCTGGCCTACTGGCTGCACTTCATCATCTGAGGGGCTACGTCATCTGAGGGGCTACGTCGCCTCGCGGAACGGTTCGACGGCGGTCGTGTGCAGCCTGGTCAGCAGCTTCGCGGACTTCTCCAGGTCGCCGGCCTCGCCGGCGTTGAGCTCCATGACGTAGCTGCCGCGCGACACCAGGACGGTGCAGAGGTAGGAGGTGTCGTCGCTGACCAGCCGCTCGCACCAGGAGACCGTGTCCGCGTCCGCCGGCACCAGCGGCGCCTTGGGGCGTACGACGGTGGTGGTCGTCACGCCGTCCGGCTCCTGGTAGGTCCGGCACTTCGCCAGCGCCGACTTCAGCTCGCCGATCAGCTTGCGCCCCGGCACGGTGAGATAGCCGACGACGTACTGCCGGATCCAGACCTCCTCGCTGTCCCACTGCCGCTCCCGGTGCGCGGTCCGCTTCCGGTCCGACGGGAGACTGTCGCGGCACGGGTGCGCGAGCTTGAACGCCTCGGCGCTCTCCGACGTGACGTCCGTGATGGCCGGGTGGAAGTCGGTCAACTCCACCAACGCGGCCTTCACCTGGCCGCGCACCTCGGCGGTCGACGTCGGGGTGGGCCGGGGCGGTGGCGGCGGGGTCGGGGCGGCGGAGGTCGGCGGCGACCAGCGGGCCTGCGGCACCTCCTCGGCGGGGCCACAGGCGGCCGGTCCGACGGCGACCAGCATCGACAAAAGAACTGCGGAAGTACGGTGGCGCAACATCGCGGCGGAGGCGATCCTTTCGTACACGGAGAAGGGGCCCGCGGTGGGCCCCTTCTGAGTTGCGCCGTGGCGCCGCGCCGCGTTACACCCGTCAGCCCGGTATGTAGTCGAACTCGTCCGGGTTCGGGCCCTGCCGGCCGGCCTCGCCCCGGTCCAGCCCGCTGATCTGCTCCATCGCCGCGTCGTCGAGCGCGAAGTCGAAGAGGTGGAAGTTCTCCTCGATCCGCTTCGGGGTGACCGACTTCGGGAAGACGATGTCGCCGCGCTGCACGTGCCAGCGCAGCACCACCTGGGCCGGGGTGCGGCCGACCTGCTCGGCGACGTCGACCACCGTCGGGTCGTCGAGTACCTTGCCCTGCGCGACCGGCGACCACGCCTCGGTGACGATGTTGAGCTGCCGGTCGTACGCGCGGACCTCCTCGTTGGCGAAGTACGGGTGCAACTCGATCTGGTTGACCGCGGGCACCACGTCCGCCTCGGCGGCCAGCCGCTCCAGGTGCGCCACCTGGAAGTTCGACACGCCGATCGAGCGGGCCCGGCCGTCGCCCTGGAACTCCTTCAGCGCCTGCCAGGTGGAGACAAAATCGCCGTCGTAGCGGGTGGGCAGCGGCCAGTGGATCAGGAACAGGTCGATGTAGTCCATCTTCAGCGCGGACAGCGTCGACTCGAACGCCTTGCGGGCGTCGTCCGGTCGGTGGAAGCCGTTGTTGAGCTTGCTGGTCACGAAGACCTCGCCGCGGTCCAGGCCGGAGGTGCGGATCGCCTCGCCGACCTCGGCCTCGTTGCCGTACATCTCGGCGGTGTCGATGTGCCGGTAGCCGACCTCCAGCGCCCGGCCCACGGCCTCGGCGGTGTCCTTCGGCGCGATCTGGAATACCCCGAAGCCGAGCTGCGGGATCGTGTTGCCGTCGTTGAGGGGGATGTCGGGAATCGTGTTCGCCATCCGGCTCTCTCTCCCTTCGTCAGGGGGCGTCCGGCCGGTGGCCGGAAGCGTTTCCACGGGCCCGGGCCGGCCCAGCGCCTGTCATGCGCCTGTTCTACCCGATCGTGCCGCGTCGTCACGGGGCGTGGAGGGTGATCTGGGGCAACTGCCCCCGTCACCTCAAGTTCACCGGATGTTGGCCGTCCCGTTGGTTCGCCGGTGCTACCAACGACCCCGATCGGCCCGAATGTGGGGTCTGTCGTCGACCGAACGGAAACGGGGTGCAGGTGCGGGCCACGAGGTTCACGGCGCTGGCCGTGATGATGCTGGTGCTGGTCACCGGCTGCACGAACGGGAAGGGCTCCGCCGAGCGGACCGACGCGCCGGCCGCCGGCACGCTGCGGATCGTCGCCGGCAGCGAGCAGGAAAGCGTCGTCACCACCATCGTCAAGCCGTGGTGCGCGGCCCGGCACTACACCTGCGACGTGACCTTCAAGGGTTCGGTGGACCAGGCGCGGCTGCTCGCCGCCGGCAGCCGCGACCACGACGCGTACTGGTTCGCCTCCAGCGTCTTCCTCCAGTTGGGCGACCGGGCCAACGCCCTGCAGGACGTCCGCCCGATGTTCCTCACCCCGGTCGTCTTCGCCGCCTGGCGTTCCGAGATGACCAAACTCGGCTTCGCCGGCCGCTCCGACGTGCCGATCGCCGACATCCTGCGCGCCGTCGAGTCGGGCCGGACCCGGGTCTGGATCACCAACCCCACCCAGTCCAACTCCGGCGCCACCGTGCTGTTCGGCTTCATGAACCACTTCGCCGGCAACGGCCCCGGCGCCCCGCTGACCCAGCAGCAGCTCGACTCGCCCGCCGTCGAACAGGGCGTCACCCGGTTCGTCAAGGCGATGGACCAGACCCCGCCGTCGACCGGCACCCTGATGACCGAGTGCCTCGCCCACCCTGACCAGTGCCGGGCCATGTTCACCTACGAGGACCTGGTCATCGAGAAGAACGCCGAACTGGTCAAGGCCGGCCGGGAACCGCTGCTCGTGGCGTACCCCCGGGGTTCCCTGGCGGTCAGCGACGCGCCGCTGGGCTTCCTCCCGCACGACGGCAACGACGGCGCCCGCCGGATCCTCACCGAGCTGCAGGACCACCTTCTCTCCGACGCCGACGCCCAGGCCGCGCTGCTCAAGCTCGGCCGCCGGCCCGCCGCCGGGGTCGGACTCAGCCTCGACAAGCCGGACCCGGAGGTGTTCAACCCGGCCTGGGGCATCCAGGGCACCATCAACGAACAGGCCATCCAGTTCCCGGCCGCCCCGGTCATCCAGGCCGCGCTGGACCGCTACCAGACCCGCTACCGCCGTCCCGTCGCCGCCTGGTACTGCCTCGACGGCAGCGGCTCGATGGGGGACAACGACGGCTGGACCGGCATCCGGGCCGCCGCCGGGCAGATCTTCGACCCCGACCAGGCGGCCCTGAACTTCCTGCAGACCCACCCGCAGGACAGCACCACGGTCGGCATCTTCAACGCCGGCATCACCGGCGGCAGCCCGTGGACCGTCCAGGGCAACGACGGCGCCGCGCTGCGTGACCTCGCCGGCAAGGTCACCGACTACCGGCCCGACGGCGGCACCAACATGTACGCCTGCCTGCAGCGCGCCGCCCAGGACCTCGGCCGGGCGCAGCCCGGGGACCGCAAGCGGTTGGTCGTGCTGATGACCGACGGCCAGTCCGGCGCCCGGGACCGGGACGGGGCGCTCACCGCCCTGAAGGCCGCCGGGGTGCCGGTGGTCGCCATCGCGTTCGGCCGCGACGCCGACCCCCGCCAGTTGCAGGAGGTCGCCGCAGCCACCAACGGCACCTTCGTCCGGCAGGACGACCTGGTGGCGGCGCTGCGGCAGGCGGCGGGGTACAAGTGAGACACCGGCTCGCCGCACCTGTGGCGCTGGCGGCGGCGGTGGCCGCATTCGCCGGGGTCTTCGCCCTCACCGGCAGCCTGCTCTGGTCGCCGCTGCTCGCCACCGCCACCGCCCTCGGGCTCTACCTGATGGTCGACGACCGCACCGCCGCCAAGATCGACAGCGACAGCTACGCCGACGATGCCAACGCCCGGGTCGACGAGGCGCTGCGGGTGCTGCGGGGCATCGAGCGGCTCAGCCGCGACGTCGGCCACCCCGAGGCCCGCCGCGCCCTCCAGGACGCCTGCCGGTACGTCCCGGAACTGTTCGACCGGGTACGCGACCGATCACCCGACAGCCTCTACTCCACCGCCGCCCAGGTCGGCGGCCACCTGCGCAGCCTCGACGGCGTCATCCGGCAGTACCTGGACATCCAGCGCCAGCCGGTGCTCTACCACGACCCCGAGCGGCTGCAACGCGACGGCGAGGTGGCGTTCCGGCGCTTCGCCGATTTCGCCCTGGACAGCGTCCGGCTGGTCAACCAGGGCGAGATCGCGCAGTACACCGCCAACCTGGACACCGTCGCCCCACCGAGCCTGCCCGACCTGGGCCGATGAAGGAGTCACGTTGAGATTGCCGAGCATCATCCGGTTCCTGATCGGACTGGTCACGGTGATCGTCGTCTGCGTCGCCGCGGCGGTGCTGTGGAAGCGGTCCGCCGACACCCCGCCCGCCGCCGGCCCACCCACCACCGTCGCCTGTGTGGGCGGCTCGGAGAAGTCCGAGTTGATGGCGGACGCCGAGGTCCAGCGGATCCTGCGCGGAACCTACCGGCTGGACGTCACCTTCCAGCCGCTCGGCTCGTACGACCAGGTGCAGTTGAGCACCGACGTGATCAAGGCCCGCAAGCTGGACTGCCTCTGGCCGTCCAGCGGCAGCGCCCAGGGCGTCTTCGAAGCCCAGCACGCGGGGGCGTTCCCGGACTACCGGGCGGAGAACCTGCTCCAGTCGCCGGAGGTCATCTACGCCGGGCCGCGCGGCACCGACGCGCTGATCCGCAAGGGCATCGTCCAGCGCCGCGGCGAGCGGTACTTCGTGGTGGACATGAAGGGCCTGCTGCTGGACCAGGTGGTCAAGCGCGGCACCTGGGAGGCGATCGGCGCGGCCGACCTGCGCGGCCCGATCACCGTGGCCAGCACCGACCCGGCCAAGTCCAACAGCGGCTTCACCCTGGCCCAGCTCCAACTCAACATCATCGCCACCGCCGACGGCTTCTCCGCGCCCAGCCTCGCCCAGGCCCGTAAGGCGCTGCCGACCATGCGGGCCCTGCACGACGCGCAGGGCCTGCAGTCGCGCAGCTCCGACTCCGGGTTCCGGGAGTGGCTCACCCAGGGCGGCGAATTCAAGGCGCCGCTCTACGCCGGCTACGAGAACCAGATCATCCAGCAGGTGGTGCAGAGCGGCGACAACAGCGCCGCCCTGCTGAAGAACGTCCGGGTGCTCTACCCGGACCCGACCATCTACAGCGACCACCCGCTGCTGGCCCTCGACCCGGCCGCCGGCCGGTTCGTCGACGCCATGAAGGACCCGAAGATCCAGGAGATCGCGTGGAAGCGGTACGGGTTCCGCTCCGCCGTGCAGGTCGGCGCGAACGACGTCGCCGACTTCCCCGGCATCGGCCTGGCCGACCAGATCCGCGCCGCGCCCGCGCCCGCCGCCGACGTGACGCTCGCGCTGCTCAGCTGCATGAAGAACGCCAGCACCTGCAAGTGAAGGGGACCACCTCATGACCGAGGGACTGCAGATCGACTTCGGCAGCATCGTCGGCGGCCCGGCCGACCCGCCCGCCGGCGCCGCCGACGCCGCCATCACCACGGCCCTGGCGACCAGCGCCGAGCCGACCACGTTCGCGTGCAGGGACCTGCTCACCCCGGCGCAGCTCGGCCAGGCCCAGCAGGCCGCCCGGCAGCTCTACCCGACGATGCTCACCAACACCGAGGCGCTGGGCAGCTTCGGCAACCAGGCACTCGACCAGGTCAACGCCCAGGTCAGCCGGATCTTCCGGGAGGTCGGCCGGGTCGACATCCCGGAACTGACCGGCATCATGCACGAGATCAACGACCGGATGCGCAGCTTCCGCCGCAAGTACGACCCCAGCGACCCGAAGGTGCGCGAGACCTTCACCAAGTTCTCCGACGCCATCCGCGGCCTGTTCCGCAAGGGCCGCGACCTGCTGGAGATGCTTTTCGAGGAGGCCCGCACCGTCGAGCAGCAGCTCGACCGGGTCGCCGGGCAGCTCACCGACAAGCAGCTGCAGCTGCGTCGCAACGTGGTGCTCTGCGACGAGCTCTACAAGGCCAACGAGGCGGCCATCGGCCAGCTCGTCGGGGCGATCGCGGTGATGGAGCTGGTCCGCGACGAGGCCCTCGCCGACGCGCAGTCCATCACCGTGACGCCGGGCGCCCCCGACGAGCGGGACCAGCGGGAGCGGCTCTCGGTGGTCACCGAGTTCGTCCAGGCGCTCGAGGTGCGGATCAACGAGTTCCAGCAGCGGCTCTTCGTGGCCTGGTCCACCTCGCCGCAGGTGCGCAACATCCGCACCCTCAACTACGGCCTCGGCCAACGGCTGGCCCTGCTGATCAACCTGACCATCCCGACGATGAAGCTGACCATCGCCCAGTGGGCGCTGCTGCTGCAGGCCAACCAGGCCGCCGACATGCAGCAGGCGGTCGCCGACGGCGCCAACGACGTGCTCTCGGCGTACGCGGCGGCGTCGCGGACGGCGGTGCCGCAGATCGCCCGGGTGATCCAGACGCCGACGGTGCGCCCGGAGACCATCCTGGAGGTCGCCGAGTCAATCGACGCGCAGGCCCGGGGCATCGAGGAGGCGGTCCGCTACGGCCAGCAGAAGCGGGCTGACGTGGTCGGGGCGATCGTCACCGCCAACCGGTCCATGTCGGAGTCCTCGCAGCGGCTCAGCCGTACCGTGGTGGAGCTGGTCACCCGGGCCAAGGAGCCGGTAGCGCTCCCGGCCGGGCCGCAGCTGCCCTCGGCGGTGCTGGAGCAGGCCCCGGCGGTCGTCCCCGCGCCGCGCTGATCGGTGGGGGTCGCCGGCGCGGAGGCCCGCGCCGGCGACCCTCGCCGTCAGCCCCAGATCGCGGTCGCCCACTCCGGGTGGTCGACGAACGGGTTGCGATTGCCCTGCCAGCGCTCGTAGATGCGCTGGTTGCGGCGCTGCTCGAAAGCGTCCGGCGGGTCGAGCTTGTTCCACGCCAGCAGCACCGACTGCCGGCCCAGGTACGGGGCGCTGCCGTTGGCGACGGAGTTGTTCATCTCCAGGTCCGGCCAGCCGTCGTCGCCCTCGTACCGGACCGCCATGTACATGATCATGCGGGCCACGTCGCCCTTCACCGCGTTGCGCGGCTCGAACGAGTCGGCGTCGGTATAGCAGCCCGGGGCCTCGGCGACCGTGCTGCCGTCGGCGTCGAAGTCCTTGTTGCCGCGCAGCGAGTTGACCGAGACGTCCTCGGGGCGCAGGTGGTGCACGTCGGTGCCGGGGCCGGTGGCGGTGCCGAAGTCGCCGTGCGACTTGGCCCAGACGTGCTCCCGGTTCCAGTCGTCCACCCCGCCGCCGTTGCTGGTCTTGGTCTGCGAGCGTCCGGTGTAGAGCAGCAGCACGTTGTTGGCGTTGGCGGGGTCCTGGTCGGTGTCCTTGAGCGCCTCCCAGACCTGGTCGTAGGTGAGCCTGGTCTGGGTCCGGATGATCGAGTGCAGGGAGCTGCGCAGCGCGGTGCCGGTCTTGCCGACCGCGCCGGCGTAGTACGTCGAGTCGTACGGGCCGGCGGTGGAGGTGGGGGTGGGGGAGGCGGTGGGGGTGGGCGACGGCGGGGTGCCACCGAGGCTCATCGCGGTCGGGTTTTTCAGCCCGCCGTGACTGAAGTAGGCGGTCAGCGTCCCCGTCGCGGTGACCTGCTGGCCCCGCAGGCCCGGGTTGGTGAGCAGCCCGAAGCTGCTGCGAAACGCCGTGGTGACCTGGACGTAGAGCATTCGCCCGGTGCTGGTCTCGGTCGCGGTGTCGGCGATGGCGATCGCGGTGTCGGCGGTGAAGTTGGAGGTGATCACCGTGCTGGTGGCGGTGGGTTGACCGATCACGTACCCGGTGACCGTGGCGGTCCGGCCGTCCTGGGCGGCCAGGGCCTGCGCCACGGTCAACGTGGTCGCCGCCGCCGCCGACGTCGCGGCCACCGCCACCGAGGTCAGCAGCGTGACGGCGAGCGCGAACGCCGTGACCAGCCGCCCGGGTCGCGGGCGGGTGATGTTCTTCGTATTCATGGTCGGCGATATTAACGGGCTCGCGGTGAACAGCGGGAGGGCGGCGCGCGAACTTCTCAGTCGGACGTCGCGTCGAACAGCACCGGCCAGGGCCGGGCCGACGGCGCCACCGCGGCCGGCGGCGTGGGCTCGACCGTGGCCAGCACCTCCGCCGCGAGCTGCCCGAACATCGGTGCCGCCGGGTGGGCCGAGCGGCCCGGCCAGGCCGCCGCGGTCCGCTTCACCAGCGGCTGCCCGGCCAGCGGGCGCCAACCGATCCGGGGTTCCCGGCGGGCCAGCGACTCCGGCTCCAGCGCCACCGCGCCCCCGGAGAGCAGCAGACCGAAGATGAACTCCGGATTACTGGCCGGCCGCACCCGGCCCGGCGTGAAACCGTGCCGGCGGCAGACGTCCAGCACGTGGTCGTACCAGCCGGGGGCGGTGGACCGCGGCGCGGCGACCAGGTCCAGCCCGGCCAGGTCGGCCAGGGCCACCTCGCGCGGGCGGGCGAGCGGCGAGGCCCGGGGCAGCAGCACCCCCACCGGTACGGCCACCGGCGGGCCGAAACGCAACCCGACGTGCTCTAACCCGGCTGGTTCTGCTGCTCGATGTACTGGCGCAGCACGGTCAGGGGTGCGCCGCCGACGGAGCCGGCGAAGTACGAGGCGGACCAGAGGCGATTGGCTCGGTGGTAATGGCGTACGAGGTCGGGAAACTCCTGGCGCAATCGACGCGAGGAGACGCCTTTGAGGCTGTTGACCAGTTTCGACAGGGCGACCTTGGGCGGGAAGTTCACCAGGAGGTGGACGTGCTCGCCTTCACCGTTGAACTCCACCAGCTCGCACTCGAAGTCGGCGCACACGGCCCGCATGATCTCCTCCAGGCGGGTCAGGTGCTGGTCGGTGAACACCCGGTGCCGGAACTTCGTCACGAAGACCAAGTGGGCGTGCAAGACGAAAACGCAGTGCCTGCCGGTACGGACGTTCTCAATTTCGACCATAGACCAATGATAGGCTGTCCGATGTGCAGCTTCGGTACAACTGCCGCGTCTGCCCGACGCCCGCCCAGCAGGAAGCGCTGGCGCGGGCGTTCGGGTGCGCGCGGGTGGTGTTCAACGACGGGCTGCGCGCACGCCAGCAGGCGCGAACCGCCGGGCTGCCGTACGTTCCGGACGGCGACCTGTCGAAGCAGATCATCACCCAAGCCAAGCAGACTCCCGAACGGGCGTGGCTGGGTGAGGTGTCCGCAGTCGTGCTCCAGCAGGCCCTGGCCGACCTCAACGTCGCGTACCGCAACTTCTTCGCCTCGCTGTCCGGCAAGCGCAAGGGCCGCAAGGTCGCGCCGCCGCGGTTTCGGTCCCGCAAGGACAACCGGCAGGCCATCCGGTTCACCAGGAACTCCCGGTTCGTGGTGCTGGACAATGGCCGGCTCCGCCTGCCGAAAATCGGGGACGTGCCGGTGCGCTGGTCCCGGAGTCTGCCGGCCGAGCCCAGCTCGGTGACGGTGGTCAAGGATGCGGCGGGCCGCTACTTCGCCTCATTCGTTGTCCAGACCACCGATCAGCCGCTCCCGGAGACAGACTCCGAGGTAGGCATCGACCTGGGGCTGACCCACTTCGCCGTTCTGTCCAACGGGACGAAGGTGACCGCGCCGAAGTTCCTGCGTCGGGCGGCCCGCACGCTGCGCCGGTTGCAGCAGGACCTGTCCCGCAAGCAGCGCGGGACCCAGAACCGCAAGAAAGCCGTCGTCAAGGTCGCCAGGGAGCATGCGCGGGTGGCCGATACCCGGCGGGACTGGCAGCACAAACTGTCCACGACGATCATCCGCGACAACCAAGCGGTGTACGTCGAGGACCTGTGCGTCGTCGGTCTCGGCCGGACCCGGCTCGCCACGTCGGTACACGACGCCGGGTGGGCCAGCTTCACCGGAATGTTGGAGTACAAGGCTGCCCGGTACGGGCGTACCTTCGGCCGGGTGGACCGGTTCTTCCCGTCCACCCGAATGTGCTCGAACTGCGGCCGGATCAACGAGAAGTTGCCGCTCGGCGTTCGATCGTGGGTCTGCCCGTGCGGCAGCACCCACGATCGGGACGTCAACGCGGCCATCAACATGCTCGCGGCGGGACGCGCCGAGAGCCCAAACGCCTGTGGAGCGCAGGTAAGACCGGCATCCGTGCCGGCACCGCGCGGGGAAGCAGGAATCCGCCCGGACGCCGCGTGTTCCACGCGCAGCGTGGAGGGAATCTCCGTCCTCTAGGGCGGAGAGATCGTCAAGACACCGGCCTGTTCACCGGCGCCTTCGACCCGGCCACCCCGCTGACCGTCGACACCGCCCTCGTCGACTCCCTCGTGGACCGGGCCACCACCGTGCTGGTCACCCACACCCACTGGGACCACTACAACGACGTGCCGCACATCGCCGAGCGGACCGGCGCCCGGGTCTTCGGCACGCTGACCGCCTACCACCTGGGCCTGGCGTACGGGCTGCCGGCGGGCCAGCTCAGCCCGGTCTCCGGCGGCGAGATCCTCGAATTCGGCGACCACACGATCGAGGTGGTCAGCTCCCTGCACAGCCGAAACGCCGGCTGGTCCCTGGCCTTCCCCGGCGTACGGGTCACCCCGCCCACCCGGCCCGCCACCATCGCCGACCTGCCCGAGGGGAACACCCTGGCGTACCAGATCCGGGTCGACGGCGGCCCGTCGGTGTTCTTCATGGGGGCCAGCGACTTTGCCGAGCGCAACCTCACCGGCCTGGCCCCCGACGTGGCCATGGTGGCGTTGCAGGCCACCACCTCGACCGCCGACTACGTGCCCCGGCTGATGGCCGCCCTGGACCACCCGAAGGTCGTGGTGCCCGTGCACTGGGACAACTTCGAGACCCCGCTGACCAACCCGCCGACCGTGCACCCCACCGACCGGCGGCGCCTCGACGACCTGGTCGCCGCGGTCCGCCGGGCCTCCCCGCGCACCCGGGTGCTGGTGCCGGAGTACGGGACGGCGTACCACTTCTGACCGGCAACGGCGGCGGGGCCGGGATCACGTGGATCCCGACCCCGCCGACGGCGCTCGGGTCACTTGGCGAGCGGCTGGCCCTGCTTGTCGCGGAACGCGCCGACCAGGATCATGATGAAGTCGATGAAGGTCCAGATCCCGAGGCCACCGAGGGTGACCAGCTGCAGGATGCCGGTGCCGACCTTGCCGACGTAGAACCGGTGCACGCCGAGCACACCGACGAAGAAGCAGAGCAGCAGGGCGACAACCCAGGACTTCTGGGTGCCGACGGAAACAGGAGCGGTCACTGCGGTCCTTTCACAAATGAAACAGTCGCGGGAGCGTATCGAGGGGCACCGACGGAAAGCAAGATCGAAAAGTCCTGATCGGCCGGACGGACGAGCAGCCCGGACCGATGTGGTGCCCCGGCGGCCCCGGTCAGGCCGCTGTCAGGTCCCGCAGCGCCCGGACCGACTTCCAGTTGCGGGTCGTGGCCACCACCCCGAACTGCTTCTCCAGGTAGGCGTTGGTGAACTTCGACCGGCCGTACCCGCCGTCGGGGAAGTGCAGGTGGACCTCCCGACCGGCCACGGTGAACTCGACGTTCTCGCCGCCGGGCACGGTCAGCGCCGCCACCTTCGCCTTTGCTGGCACCGTGGCCAGGAAGGCGACCAGCAGCCGGGTCGGGTCGTCCTGCCGCCCCGCGTACGGGCTGGCGTCGACCACTGCCGCCAGCTCCGCGCCGCTGCGTACCAGCACCGGCACGGTCAACCCCAGCTCGCCGGCGAGCGCCTGCTCGATCCCCTTCGCCAACTTCTCGGTGTCGGCGGAGCCGCTGCCGAACACGACGTTGCCCGACTGGAGGTAGGTCTGCACGTCGGCGTGACCCAGGTCGGCGACCAGGCGGCGCAGGTCGGCCATCGCCAGCCGGGTGGTGCCGACGTTGACGCCGCGCAGCAGCCCCGCGTACCGGATCATGCCGGCTCCCCGGCTGCGTGAGCGGTCGGGATTTCCACACTGGCCACCGAGCCTCCTCACCCGTCTACGTCTGGTGCCGCCCAGCCTAGGCCGTGTTTCCTAGCGGGGGTCAGAGCCATGCGTTGATCGCGGCGAGGTGGAGGGTGGCCTGGTAGCGCAGGGCGCGCTTGTCGAACCTGGTAGCCACGGCTCGGTGGCGTTTGAGCTGGTTGATGCCGCACTCGACAGCGTGACGCTGTCGGTAGACGTGGGTGCGCGCGAATCGCGGCAGATCCGGATACCGGTGGAAGCTGCAGCGACTGCGTGTGGATCGCGTCATGCGCGGGGGCGGCCAATGCCTCGATGCCGTCATGCAGGTAGTCGTAGGCGGTTGACTTGCCGATGCGGTTGTCGCGGGCCAACTGGCTCTCCAGACACGTCGGCCAGACCGGCTTCGTATCCAGCGATCACCAGCTGGGCGCGGTCGCGGGCGGCCAGCTTCGTGAGCAGGTTCCCGATGTGGGTCTTGAGGGTGCCGCGGCTGACGTGCAGCACCGCCTCGATCTCGGAGTTGGACAGCCCGCGGGTGATCAGTGTGAGGACGTCGCGTTCGCGCGGGGTCACGCTGTCCAGCGAGCGGCGGGGCGCGGTCCGGCGGAGGGAGGCGGCGATGAGCCGTCGGGTGACGCTCGGAGCGAGCAGCGCGTCGCCGGCGGCGACCGTGTGGATCGCGTCGATCAGGCGGGCCGGGGTGATGTCCTTGAGGACGAAACCGCTGGCACCCGCGTGCAGCGCCCGATAGACGTGGTCGTCCAGGTCGAAGGTGGTGAGCACGAGGACACGTGCGGCGGGTGTCTCGGTGGTGATCCGAGCGGTGGCGGCGATGCCGTCGAGGTCGGGCATCCGGACGTCCATGAGCACGACATCGGGCCGGCGAGCGGCGGCGAGCGCGACGGCTTCACGCCCGGTGCCGGCTTCACCGGCGACGCTTAGGTCCGGCGCAGCTTCGATGAGCGTGGCGACCGTGCGGCGGAAGCGGGGATCGTCGTCGGCCAGCAGGACGCGGATCGGCTCGCCCGTCATGCCGGAAGCGGCAGGGTCGCGCGGACAGCGAATCCGCCGGCCGGTTCGGGGCCGGCGGACAGGCTGCCGCCGTGCATGGCGACCCGCTCGCGGATGCCCAGCAAGCCGTGCCCGGAAGGGTTCTCGCCGCCCGGCCCCGCACCGTCGTCCACGACTGCCAGCGTCAGCGCGTCGGATGCCACGGTGACGGTGACCCGGCAGTGGGTGGCGCGGGCATGGCGGCGCACGTTCGTCAGAGACTCCCGCAGGATCTGGTACATGGACGCCCGTACACCGGCCGGAACAGACGACAGGTCCCCCTGGTCGATCGTGATGTCGACACCGGCCGCCCGGGTCTGGTCGACTAGCCCGTCGAGATTGGCCGTGGACTCCGGATCTGCGCGCAGATCCTCCAGGACCATGCGGATATCGTTCAGTGCTGTCCGGCTGACCTGCTCGATCATGCGCAGTGCGGCCTCCCGCTCGGTGCCCAGGTGGTTGGCGACCGCCGCCTTCATGGCGATCAGGCTGAGATTGTGGCCGACGACGTCGTGAACGTCCCGGGCGATGCGGAGCCGTTCCTCAGCGATCGCGCGTGCGGTGTGCAACTCCGCGAGTTGTGCGACGTGTCGGCGCCGGATACGGCGGCTCCAGGCCAGTGCCCATGTGGCGGCGATGACCGTGATGCTGTAGACGGCCACGGTCAACGGTGCCGTCGTGAATGACTCCACGTTGCCGCGGGGCGCGACGATCGGCAGCCTGGCGGTGAAGGCGTCCACCGCACCGGGCACCAGGACTCCGCCGAGCGCACCGGCGAGGCCCCAGGCCGCGGCCCGCGCCGAGGACACCGCGACCGGGTAGAGCGCGAACGCCACCGCGTACACCGCGACCTCGGTACCGACCCCGACGACCAGGCTCGCAGCGGTGGCCAGCGCCACCACCACGAACGCCGGGACCGGCCAGCGTCGCCGCATCGCCAGCGGTAGCCCCAGGAAGCTGGCCAGGCACCACACCCACCATCCCGAGATCGGCCGCAGCAGCACGACCGCGGCCATGACCGCAGCCGCGGCCGTTGCGTCGAGCGCGATCAGCGGCCATCGCCGGAACACCATTGATGCAGCGTAGCGACGGAGCGCGGCGGACGCTTCGGACCACGGTCCGATGCGGGACGACGGGCACATTCCCCAGGCTTGGGCGGTGCTCGTTCATGCCCTCATCGCGCTAGCTCTCGCCGTACCGGCGATCCCCGTCTCTGTTCCCGCTCGCGGACCCGTGGTCGACGCCGCCTCGATCGACGCCGTCGTGCGCGCGTATCGTGACGCGACCCGAACACCCGGGGTGGCGGTGGCCGTGACCCACGGTCGCGACGTGGTGCACACCGCCGGTTACGGGCGCACCGCCGACGGCGCGGCCGTCACCGACCGCACAGTCATGGCGGTCGCCTCACTGAGCAAGTCCATCACCGCGCTTGCGATGATGCAGCTTGTGGACGCCGGACGGGTGCGACTGGACGCGCCGGTGCGCGAGTATCTGCCGGAGTTCACGATGGCCGATGACCGGGCGGCCGCAATCACCGTGCGGCAGTTGCTCCACCAGACCTCCGGCCTGTCCGACACGACGTACCGGTCGTTCAGCGGGCCTGCGCTGCACACGTTGCAGGAGGCGGTCGCGTCGATGCGCACGGCGCACCTGGCGGCCGAGCCTGGCACCCGCTTCGAGTACCACAATCCGAACTACCAGGTCGCCGCCCGGCTTATCGAGGTCGTCAGCGGCCAGCCGTTCGACACGTACCTGAAACAGCATGTGTTCGACCCGCTCGGCATGGCCGACAGCAGCACCGGCGACACCGCCGACGACCTCCCCCCGAGTGGTCGCGGCCACCAGATGATCGCGGGCATTCCCGTCGCCCTGCCCGAACCACCCGCCTTCGGCAACGGGTCCGGCGGCGTACTGAGCACCGCACGCGACCTGGCCAACTGGCTCATCGCCCAGAACGACCAGGGCCGCGGCGTCGACGGCACGCCGGTCGTCTCATCGACCGCCATCGCCGAAATGCGCCGCCCGCCGACGGGGAGCTCCTACGCCCTCGGCTGGTATGTAGAAACGACCCCCTCGGGTGTGCCCCTGGTCGAACACACCGGCGGCCTGATCACCATCACCGCATACCAGGCGCTGCTCCCAGCGACCGGGTACGGTGTCGCGGTCCTGGCGAACAGCGGCAGCCAGTACGGTGACGCGGCAGACCTCGGCGCCCAACTCATCGACCTGATCGAGGGCCGACCGGTGTCGGCGCAGACGTCGCCGACGCCGCTTATCGTGACCGATCTCGTACTCCTCCTACTCGCCGTCGGCGTCGTGGTCCTGGCTGTGCGCGGGGTCCGGCGTTCGCGCCGGTGGGCCGACCACCGCCGGCCCGGCCCGGCCGCCGTGGCCCGGCTGGCGCCGTATCTGCTGACGCTGACGCTGACGCTGACGCTCCACCGGGTGGTCAGCTTCCTGTACCGCGGCCAAGACATCTCGTGGCTGCAGACCGTCTACCTCTACCCGGCCTTCACACTGCTGCTGGCGGTCGGGGCGCTGGCGTGCCTCATGGTCGTCGCCGCACGCCTGATCTGGTGGACCCAGCCCGACCGCGCATCCTGACGCCGACCCGCTGCCGGGCAGCCAGGACACCACGTCGTACGTGGCACCGGGGAACGGGAGTTGGCACACGCAAGGGTGTGCGTGCCCCGTGACGAAACGCCATGATGTGTACCGGTGCTGTCAACCAGGTGGCAGCAGACCGCGCGGTGAAACCTAGGAGCCGCTGGCGCGCCAGACGCTGAGCTTTGGAGGCGTATGACGTGCACGACACCCCGCTCGGCGACGGCTCATGGCTCACCGTCGGTGGAGACGGCCGTCCAGTACGCCACAGCATTCGAGGAGTGCCGCTGGATTGAGCCAGCCGCCTGAGCGGGGTTACTTGCGGTTGTCGGCCAAACGTCATCGGCCATGATCAGATGCGCGCTCATCGGCAGATCCGGTCGCTCACCGACGAAGGTCAGCGCCCGGACTGCGGCTACTCCGCACCACGAGTCCCGAGCGGTCAAGTAACCCTGCGCAGCGCTCGGATTGCGGCAGATGTGCGTGTTGCGGGCGGCGCGCATCAATTCGGCGGGCAGGCCAGAAAGCCGGTTGCCGCTGACCGTGACAGCGGTGACGATCTCCCGCGTAGGCAGGATCTGGCGGATGGCCGAGGGGTGATGCTGAGGTGGTTTACCGCCTGGCCGAGTACCGGTGGCCGGTACGTGTCAGCACGGTCGGGTACCGGAACCACCAGTACCGTGTCGTCCGCCCCGCCCGAGTCCCCGGTCTCGCAGGGCTCTACGAAGGGCACCTCGGCGCACAGTTTTGTCTCGACAAGCAGACGGCGACGATGTTCGCAATGGCGTGGGGTCTGGCCGGTCGGTCGCCGCACAGCATCGTCTACCTGCCGCTACGTGCCGCTACCACGCCCGGATGCGGGTGGGGGCGGCCACTCGACCTGGTGTTGCTCCATCACCGTCTCGCGTTGCCGCCGTCGAGGTGGAAGCAGGTCCGCGCCCGCTTGGATCGCGGAGCGGTGGACACGGTCACCTTGCCTGCCGGCGCTTGGCCGAAGCGGCCGGTCGCCGACCATCAACGATCCTGGTACCGCGAGTTTCGCGACGACCTCCGGTGGGAAGTCGCCGCCGACACGTTGATCCTGACCGGCAGCCGGGAGGCGTTCGAGCTACAGGCAGACGATGTCCGCGGGCTGGCCGAGGAGTGTCCAGCGCATCGTGCCCGGACTCCCGACACGCACTGCTGCGCCGAGATCGTCATGGGCAGAACCCGGCACCACCCCGACCGGCGCTACCCCTTCGCAGAACTACACGCCGAATACTGCCGATGAACGCGTCCCCGCAGTTCGCCCGGCCGCGCATGACCAGCGGCAGTTGAGTACGCCTTGACTACGGGGTCGTCGGTGGTCCCGTAACCTCATGCCGGCGCGGGCTCCCGATTTGCCGTTGCCTGGGTACGCTCTGGCCTTGACGGTCTGTCGCGAATTCCGCTTCCGCGGTGATGGCGCGGCCGCCTATCCTCGCGCCATGGCCAGGATCCGCAAGCGGAGGATTCGCGTCGACGATGTCGATTACCGATGGATGGTCCGTCACGTCGACCCCGGTCACGTCGTAGTCAAGGTCTGGCATATCGCAACCAGGCGGGGCACCCAATTGGAGGTCCGGGTGGCCTTCGACGACCCGTGGCTCAACTATGGACCGATCATCACCGCGCCTTCGGACCGGGTGGCCGAGGTGTTCGCCCTGGCCCCGGTCACGCCGCAGTTGGTCGCGGGACTGATCCAGGCGGCGCTCCCCGCAGGCTGGCAGGTTCATGGTGACGGCGGGCCGCTGCGCTTCATGCTCACTCGGGACCGTGAACGGCTGGAGCCCGTGCCCGGGTGACTACCCAACTGACAGGCACGTGACGCGACCACGCGGAACGCGGCATGAGTGAGCGGATGTGCCGCGTCAGGGGTTCCTGCGGTCGAGAGGGCAGTGCGAACTTGTGGCAGTCGCACCGGCCTGCCACCATCCGCTGATGGATTCGATCGACGTGACGGAGGTTGCGCCCGGTGAACATCGCCTCTACCTGGTGGCCGGGACCACCGACGTGGATGACGTGATCTCCGAACTCGGCCACGAGCCCAACGGCGCCTTTTGGGAAGGGATCGTCGAACTGCTCGTCATGACTGAGACTCCCGCCCTTGACGGGCGCTTCTCGTCCGATGCGGAGGCCGGTGCCTTCCTCGCCTACAGCAGCGATCGCGCCGCACTGGACGACCTGGCCGTCCGGCTGCATGCGGTTGCGGCCGACGGCAGTCGTGTGCGGCAACTCGTGGAACTCGCCAAGACTCACGGCTTCGAGTTCGACGACTGAACCGGCAGGATCCGCCGCTGCATCCTGAAGATTCTTCGGCACTACCGGGCGGCTTCGAACGCCCGGCCAGCGGCAGAAGCGGACGTCCAACACCCTTGCCAGTCTTCTGCCGAGCGCATCCCGTCAGGCTTACCGGTCGCACGAGGTGCCGGCGGGCACATCTGACCACCGCCACCTCGCCGGCGAGTGCGAGGGAGCCGGTGTCCGTCGTCGTCAAGGGTGGGATCCCGTCCTTACCGTGGTCTCGGCGGCGGCCAGCAGGGTCCTGAGCCGGGTGTGCGGGAAGTGCTCGCCGGTTTCCGTCGGCGGTGTCACCCGGGTGCTGTAGAAGTCGGTGTCGTGGTCGTCGTCCTGTTCGGCCCACGCGTTGCCTGCTTCGTCGTGGCGCCAGACCACCTTCTGGCCGCGGAAGTCGGCGCGTTCGAGCCAGTCGGCGCCACTGGGCCAGTAACCGTCCCAGTCCGGGGGCCGTAGTGCGGCGTACGCCGCGTTGACGCTGGCAACGGCACGGTCCACGTCGTCGTCGTCGAAGACCGCGGTGAATCGGCACAGCAGAGTCATCGGCACCCCGGGGTGGGTCAACTGCGGGTCCCGCACAGCGATCGCCTGGCAAATCAGATCGAGTTCCGACCAGCGCAGCGCGTACGGGTGCCAGTGCGCCAAATCGTCCCAGCCCAGTTCGGCCGGCTCGGCGGAGTCGGGACCGGTGATGCCGAACTCGTACGCGCCGAGCCGGGTGTCGACGCCGAGCAGGACTCGGTGACCGCCTCCGACGTCGAAGGCGACGTCGAGCGCCGTGTCCTGCTCGTCATCGTCATCGTCATCGTCGAGCAGGTCTTCGAGGGCGCCGAGCCGGTCGGCGCCCGGGCCATCCTCCGCGGCGAAGGTGTACCGCGCCCAGAACACCGGATCGTGCAGAGACTCGCGCAGGGATACCGGAATGCTCACCGCGGAATCATCGCCCGCCGGCACGACATCCGTGAGGCCGGGCCGGCTGCCGTGACCGAATGCACCCGGATACTTTCCGCTCGTCCGCTCGTCGGCACAACCGATCGTCCGCGCAGCCCACGCTCGCTCGGCGGCATGTGCGGATGTTGGCGTGGGCGCCGGTGCTGGCGATGTGGCGCGCGGTGGGGGAGGGCGCCGTGCGGACTACATCGGAGGGATGACGCGGGCCGGAGAATACATCCGGTGACCGATGTGCCGCCGAGGGGGTCTGCCTAACCTCATGTTCCATGACCGAATACCTGAGCCGTCGAGGGATCGCCGTGCTGCTCGCCGTGGGCGTGGCGGTGTCCGCCGCCGCCTGCGACGACGCGCCGACCTCGACCAACGCCGTCGCCACAGCCTCCGCCGGCGCCCCTGACCAGGCGGCGGCGCTCGCAGACGCGAAGAAGTTCGCCGCCTGCATGCGTGAGCAGGGCATCACCGACTGGCCCGACCCGACGGTCCAGCCCGACGGCGGCATCTCGCTCGGCATGCCCGCTCAGTCGGACTCCAAGGTGAACGCGGCGCGCGACGCCTGCCAGCACTTCCTCGGCACGGCCGGGCCGAACGCCGCACCGCACGCCGACCGCGACGACGCCGCCGCGGCGGGCTGGGAGACAAAGACGCCGGGCGGCGACTGCGAGTGCGCTGACGGGTCGAAGTACAACTTCTACGTCCGGACCAGCGACCCGAAGAAGCTGGTGTTCTTCCTGGACGGGGGCGGGGCGTGCTGGTCGGCCGCGACGTGCGCGAAGGACAGCGGCAACCAGTACCAGACCACAGTCGAGCCGCCGGACCAGGGCGGCATCTTCGACGCCAAGAACGCGCGCAACCCGTTCGCCGGTTACTCGTTCGTGTACGTCCCGTACTGCACGGCGGACGTGCATCTCGGCGACGCCGACACGACGTACGCCCCCGGGCTGACCATCCATCATCACGGGTACGCCAACGGCACCGCCGCCCTCGCCCAGCTGGTCAAGTCCTTCCCGCAGGCCACCGACGTGGTCGTAATCGGCGGCAGCGCCGGCTCGGTGTCCGCCCCGCTCTACGCGGGCCTGGTGGCCGATCGCCTGCCCACGGCACACGTCACGTCGATCTCGGACTCGTCGGGCTCGTACCCCGACGTACCCCAGATGAACAAGGTCCTGACCGGCAAGGCCTGGAACGCGAAGGCCCTCCCCGCCGACCCGAGTATGCCGGGGTTCTTCATCGCGACCGCCGAGCGCCACCCCGACATCGTCTTCGCCCGCATCGACCACTCGCAGGACGAGAACCAGAAGTTCCACCTCACGCTCGCCGGCACCCCGTCCGACGACGTCGCGACGCTGCTCCGGACCACCGAGGCGCAGATCGAGAAGGCCGGCGTAACCCTGCACACGTACACGGAACCCGGTGACGACCACATGGTCGTGGACAACGAGGATTTCTACACCGAGAATGTGGATGGCGTGGCTCTGTCAGACTGGGTCGCCGGGCTGGTCGCCGGGAAGCCCGCAGCCGATGTCGGCCGTGGCTGACCATTCGGCGAACCCCTTCGCGATGCTCTGACCTTTACCGGGCCAGTCTGGCCGCGTGACAAGAATCAACGACCAATCTGGCCCTGTGATCGTCACCGCCCTCGAAGCAGGTCCGCGATGGTGTCAGCCCGCCAGCGGACCTAGGTGGACCGGAAATCGCGCACTTGCAGGTTTACGACCCCATGTACCAGCTGACCGGGCTCATGGTTTGGCGGCCCGGCGAGGACACCTTCGCTCGCCTCGATTGGTCGTAACTACGACGCGCTGTTCTCGGCAGATGCGGAAGCCGAGCGGCTCGCGGTACTCGGGGGCATCCGCCACGTACGGTTACCGACCGTGGCCGTCGCCAGAGCCCACAGTCGGCAAGGTGGCCGATCGCTGGAGGCAGGCCGACCTGGTGCAGGGTCTGCGCTTCGAGCCGTACCTGGCTTTGTACTTGTGCCGGTACGCCGACAACGCGCCGACGGCCCAGGCCAGGGCTTACTGGTCAGCCCGCTATGAAACACGGCCTAGGCCTCGCGTCCCCGCTCGGCACCGCCTCAGAGTTGGCGGACGGCGGCGGAGTTCAGCCGGAAGCCGACCGTCCGGTCGACGAGCCGGTCCACCAGTTCGGCCTTGCGCAGCCCGGCCACGCCGCGCAGCCCCAGCCGGGCCGCCAGCGCCCGCAGGTCCTTCGCCGGCCACGGGGTCAGGTACGCCGTACCGTCCGCCCGGCTGGTCATGGCGGCGAGCGCCGTCACCGCCCCGTCG
Source organism: Micromonospora sp. NPDC047548 (assembly GCF_040642975.1). Taxonomy (NCBI): domain Bacteria; kingdom Bacillati; phylum Actinomycetota; class Actinomycetes; order Micromonosporales; family Micromonosporaceae; genus Micromonospora; species Micromonospora sp. NPDC047548. The sequence goes on along the minus strand of NZ_JBEYTI010000032.1, from coordinate 40,584 downwards.
AGATCGGCGGCCGGGTGTGGCGCCGGCGGCCCGGCGGCGGTGACGGGAGGCGCGACGGGCAGGACCGCCAGCCGGGCGCGGCCCTCGGCCAGCGCCGCGACGTCGGCGGCCGGCAGGTCGGCCAGCAGCTCGGCGACCCGCGTCAGCACCGAGGCGGCGAGAGTGCCGTCGGTCACGCCACCACCTCCGCCGGTTGCAGGTGCGCCATGAACTCGGTGGTGATCTGGCGCAGCTCCTCCTGGACGGCCGGCGCCGTCACCCGGTTGCGCAGCACCGCCGGCACGCCGCGCGGGGTGTTGGCGGCGAACAGCGTGACGTTCTCCCGCAGCATGGTCGGGAAGACGGGCAGGCCGAGCTCCCGCACCTGGTCCATGTAGCCCTGGTGGGCGGCGATCGGCCGCTGCGCCATCAACTGGATCATCGTGAAGACCACCCCGGCGATGCCGGGGGCCACCTTGTGGTGCCGGCGGATGGTGGCGAACCGCCGGGAGTCGGCGTTGTACCGGTCGACCAACTCCCGGACGTTGCCGCAGAGGTAGTCGATGCCGAGGGTGGAGAGGTAGTCGGCCTTCGCGGGGATGAGCAGGTGGTCGCTGGCGATGATGGCGGACTGGGTGACCACGTTGAAGTTCGGCGGGCAGTCGATCAGCACCAGGTCGTAGCCGCCCAGCGCCTCGTCGTGCAGCCCCTCGGCGAGCGAGCCGCGCACCCGGAACAGCTCCACGTCGTACTCGTCGCCGTCGGCCACGCCCCGGGCCAGCGCCAGGTCGATGTCGGTGAGGCCGAGATGCGAGGCGATCAGGTCGAGTCGCCCCGCGCCGGTGAGGTGGGCGTTGGCCGGGCCGGGGGAGACCACCAGCTCGCCCAGGGGCACCGCCGGGGTGTCCCCGCGCAGCCCGTCGTACCAGCGCTTGACGGTGCGCCCGTCGCGCAGCCGCTCCCGCCAGTCGTCGGGGTCGTAGAAGCTGAAGGTCAGGCTGGTCTGCGGATCGAGGTCGATCAGCAGCACCTTCATCCCCCGGTTGGCCAGCTCCGCACCGAGGTTGGCGGTCAGGGTGGTCTTGCCCACCCCGCCCTTGTAGTTGATCACGGACACCACGTACATGCCGCCGGCACCTCCCCAGACGGGAACGGTAGCGGGCCGGGTGGATCGGCAGTAGACCGCCCATGACGGAAGCCGATACCGTCGGCCGATGCGACCGGTCAAGGCCAGGAAGGATCAGGCACCGGGTGCGCCGGGGTCAGGACTCCCGGTACGCGGGCAGGCCCAGCGCGGATCGGACCTCGTTTGCCTCCCGGGAACCGCTGTGTGCGGCGGCTGCCCGAATCTCGCGCATCAACTCCTCGGGGCCCGTCGTCCGTCCCGCCCGCCGCCAGTGCTCCAGCGCCATGTCGTTCTCGGCGAGCAGCGACGCCATCGGCGCCCGGGCCTCCACCGGCCAGGGCGTCTCCCGCAGCCCGACCGTGTGGGTCGCGTTCTTCGTGGCCACCTCGGCGGCCAACTCCCGTACGGTCCGCCACGGCTTCCCGGCCTTCGTTGCGTCCTCCAGCTTCTCCAGCGCCACGTTGTACGGCCGGACGATCCGCAGGTAGCGCTGCTGCGCCTCGGCCCGGCCAAGCGGAGCTGGAGTGGTCGGGCCGGCGGCCGTGCCGCCCCGCCACGCGGGCACCTGCTCCTGCCGCTCCGTCCGCTCGCCGGCGCAGCCGGTCAGGACCATGAGCAGGGCAAGTGTTGTCGTCCAGCGACGCACGGGGCGGTCCTCCGGGTGACGGGGGCGGGAACACCGGAGTGTAGGGCGGTACGGCCTTCTCCGCGGCCCGGTCACTCGGCGACCGGAAGCACCACCTCGTTGCGGCGCAGGAACCAGGGCTTCCACGGCGGGTCGAAGCGGGCGTAGCGGATCCCATCGACAGGGGTCAGGCCCGCCGCCGTGACCGCCCGGCCCAGCGCGGTGGCCCGCTGGCCGAACGCCTTCTCGCTCCACCGGCCGGAGAAGCGGACGGCGGCGGCGAGCTGGGCGGGGATCTCCCGGACGGTGATCCGGGGATCCTCCGGCTCGGGTGCGGTGGCGGCGGTGAGCGCGGCCGGCAGCACGAACCGCACCAACCAGCAGCCGGGCCGTTCGCCCTCCTCCTGCACCACCGGCGCGGTCATGCCCACCTTCCGCCGGGACCGGTTCGCCCCGGAGAGGTACGCGGCCAGCGGCCGGAACGCCGCGTTACCCGCCTCGAGGAACGCCCCGTCGACGCGCATCTCGGCGGCCAGGTGGGCCGAATACCGGCGCAGCTCGAAGCCGGGGTGCCTGGCCACCACCCGGTACGGCTGCTGCTCGGTCATCGACCACGCTCCCGGGCGTCAGGGCTCCTCCCCAGCCACGCTACCGTCCGTCACCGGTTTCCTCCCGGTGAAGCGGAAGCCGGGCCAGCCGCCAGTACTGACGCCCGTCCTCGTCGCGCACCACCACCCCGAGCCGGGCCAGTTCCCGGCGCAGGTCGCCCGCGTCGTCCCGGCGGTTCGCGTCGACCGCCCGCTGGCGGGCCCGCAGCAGCGCGTCCCCGCCGGCCGGCAGCCCCGGCAGCCCGTCCACCCACCGCCGGTACGCGTCCCGGTGCGGGTCGGCCTCCGTCCACGGCCAGCCCTGCCCGGTGAACGCGGCGCGCAGCCGCTCAGCGCCCAGGTCCGACTTCTCCCGGGCCAGTTCCGCGCCGTCCGGGTCGAGCAGCACCAGCGCCTTCCCGTCGACGAAGACGGTGGCGACCGAGGCCCGCGCGAGGTCCCGGCCGTGGCCGTCGCGGTGCAGCCGCACGCCGATCCGGTCGACCGTCACGGTGAGCCGTTCCCGCGTCCCGACGTACGCGACGAGCAGGCCGGCCAGCGCCGGCACCGCCATTCCACCAGCGAACGCCTGCTGTTCCGGCAGCCCCGCCAGCAGCACGAACCAGTGCTGGAACGGCACCCACGGCAGGTCGGCCAGCCAGCCGGCCACGACGGTCAGCGCCGCGCCCAACCCCGCGCCGAGCAGCGGGAACCCGGCCCACATCACCACCAGCTCCCCGACTCCGCCGTCGACGACGATGGCGTCGCCGGGCCCCTCGGCGCGCACGGTCACGCCACCTCGCGCCGCAGCGTGCGCACCAGCCCGGCGGCGAGCGGCACGGCCACCCAGACCAGCAGCGACACCGCGAGGCGCCCCCACTGACCGGCGGTCACCTCGGGGCCGAACAGCGGCTCCATGGTCGCCGAGGTGTCCAGCCAGCGGGCCAGTCCGCGTAGCGCCGCGACCATCGCGGCGAGGATGGTCCACACCGTGGGCAGCAGCAGGTAGGACACGATCGCCAGCGGGGTGTTCAGCAGCAGCAGGCCGAAGGCCGCGCCCATCAGCACGTTGGCGACCTGGAGCACGGCCGCGTGGAGCAGCAGGGACCAGTCGAAGGCCCAGCTGCCCGCCCCGCCGGTGACCTGGGCGACCAGCATGCCGACGGTGGCCACCGCCAGGCTGACCACCACCGAGGCCAGCGCGGCCAGCACCAGCGCGGCGAGCTTCGCGACGACCACCCGCTCCCGTCGCGGCACCAGCGCGAAGGTGGTCAGCGCCGTGCGCTGCGACCACTCGGCGGTGATCGACAGGATGCCCAGCACCGGCAGCAGCAGCCCGATCGGCAGCAGCGACGGGGTGAAGAACCCGGTGAAGGTCTGCGCGTCGTCGTCGAGGACGAACAGCTGCACGGCGACGATGGCGGCGGCGATCAGCCCGATGGCGGCCAGCAGCCAGCGGCCGGCCCGGGTGTCGGCGAGCTTGCGCAGCTCGACCCCGGTCAGCCGGGCCAGCGATGGGCCGGCCGGGGCGGGGCGGACGGTGAGGGCGGGTGCGGTGGTGGCGGTCACTTGACGGCCTCCTTCGTCGACGTGCCGGCGGTGAGGGTGAGGAAGAGCTGTTCGAGGCCGCCACTGCCGGCGGGGCGCAGCTCGGTCAGGACGAGACCGGCATCCGCGGCGGCCTGCCCCACCGCGTCGGCCTCGGCCCGTACCACGAACCCGCCGTCGGTGCTGGCGGTGGCGGGCAGGCCGGCCCGGTCCAGGGTCAGCCGCAACGCGCGCGGGTCCCGGGCGCGGACCAGGGTGCCGGCACCGGCCAGCAGTTCGTCCTTGCCGCCCTGGGCGACGATCCGGCCCCCGCCGATCACCACCAGGCGGTCGGCGACCGCCTCGACCTCACGCAGCAGGTGCGAGGAGAGCAGCACGGTGCCGCCCCGGTCGGCGAAGTCGCGCAGCAGGCCGCGCATCCAGAAGATCCCCTCCGGGTCCAGGCCGTTCGCCGGCTCGTCCAGCACCAGCACCCGGGGGTCACCCAGCAGCGCCAGCGCCAGGCCGAGCCGCTGCCGCATCCCCAGCGAGTACGCCCCGACCCGCCGCTTCGCCGCCGCCGCGTTCAACCCGACCAGGTCGAGCTTGGCGGCCACCTGCCGCCGGTCCACGCCCATCGTCCCGGCGGCCAGGGTGAGCGCCTCCCGACCGGTCCGCCCCGAATGCTGCGCCGAGGCGTCGAGCAGGACGCCGATCTCCCGCCCCGGGTTGGCGAGTTGCCGGTAGGGGCGGCCGGCGACGGTGGCGCCGCCCGACGTCGGCGGGGTCAGCCCGCAGATCATCCGCATGGTGGTGGACTTGCCGGCGCCGTTCGGGCCGAGGAAGCCGGTGACCGTGCCCGGCTCGCAGCGGAACGAGACGTCGTCAACGGCGGCGTGCGGGCCGTACCGCTTGGTGAGGTGTTCAACCGTGATCATGCCGTTGAGCCTGCCGGGGCCACCCGGCGCCGCGCTGCGGCCGGTGGTCGAGAGCCGGGTACACCTGTGGCCACGGCGGTCGTCGACTTTGGTAGCTGTCGGCGGGGCCGGACGGCTATCTAGCATTGGTGGGTGAGCACTGTCGTCGTACCCGAACATCCCTGGCTGTTGCCGGGGGCCCTGACCCCCGCGGCCCCGGTGATCCGCCGGACGCCGCGGGACTGGCTGGTCGACGGGCTCGCCTTCCTGCTCTCGCTGAGCTGGGTGCTGCTGTCCTACGGCGACTCACTCGGGCCGGCACCGGAATTGGCGCTGAACGCCGGGCCGTCCTGGCTCAACGAGGTCGACCTGGTGGTGGGCGTCTGGGCCACGGCGGCCATGTGGCTGCGCCGGCGCTGGCCGGTCGCGCTGGCGGTGGCCGCCCTGCCGCTCGCGGTCTTCTCGGTCACCGCGGGGGCGGCCCTGCTGGTCATCCTGTTCACCGTGGTGGTGCACCGGCCGTTCCCGGTGGCGGCGCCGTTGGTCGGTGCGCACCTGCTGCTCACGCCCGTCTACCTCAGCATCCGACCCGACCCGGGCCTGCCGTTCTGGGCGGCGATGGTCTGGACGGCGTCGTTCGTCGGCGGGGTGCTGGCCTGGGGGATGTTCGTCCGGGCCCGCCGCCAGCTGGTGATCTCGCTGCGCGAGCGGGCGCACCGGGCCGAGGCCGAGCAGCACCTGCGGGTGGCCCAGGCCCGGCAGCTGGAACGCACCCGGATCGCCCGGGAGATGCACGACGTGCTGGCCCACCGGATCTCGCTGCTCAGCCTGCACGCCGGGGCGCTGGAGTTCCGGCCGGACGCGCCGCCGGAGGAGGTGGCCCGGGCGGCCGGGGTGATCCGTGCCAGCGCGCACGCCGCCCTGCAGGACCTGCGCGAGGTGATCGGGGTGCTGCGTGCGGAGACCGGCGGGGAGGACACGGCGACGCCGGAACGCCCCCAACCGACCCTCGCCGACGTGCCGGCGCTGATCGTCGAGTGCCGGGCGGCCGGCGTGCGGGTGAGCACCGAGGACCTGGTCACCGACGCCGGGACGGTGCCCGCCGCGGTCGGGCGCAGCGCGTACCGGATCGTGCAGGAGGGGCTGACCAACGCCCGCAAGCACGCCCCCGGGGCGGTGGTCGGGGTCCGGCTGGCCGGCCGGCCGGGCGACGGCCTCACCGTGGAGGTCCGCAACCCGTGGCCGGTGGGGGATTCCCCGGGGCCGTCGATCCCGGGGGCCGGCACCGGCCTGGTGGGCATCGCCGAGCGGGTCACCCTGGCCGGTGGCCGGCTGGCGCACGGGCGGGACGAGGCGGGGGACTTCCGGCTCGCGGCCTGGCTGCCGTGGCCGGCGTGACCGGCGGGGACGCCGCACCGGTCCGGGTGCTGATCGTCGACGACGACGCGCTGGTCCGGGCGGGGCTGTCGATGATCCTCGGCGGGGTGCCGGACATGCGGGTGGTCGGCGAGGCCGCCGACGGCGCCGAGGTGCCGGCCGCGGTCGCGGCGTACGCGCCCGACGTGGTGCTGATGGACATCCGGATGCCCCGGGTGGACGGGCTGGCGGCGACCGAGGCGCTGCGGGCGCTGCCCCGGCCGCCGGAGGTGCTGGTGCTGACCACCTTCGACGCCGACGACCAGGTGTTGCGGGCGTTGCGCGCCGGGGCGGGCGGCTTCCTGCTCAAGGACACCCCACCCGCCGAGATCGTCCAGGCGGTGCGCCGGGTGGCGGCCGGTGAGGCGACACTCTCCCCGGCGGTCACCCGCAAGCTGATCACCCACGTGACCGGCGCCGGGCCGGCGGGTCCGGATCCCCGGCGGGAGCGGGCGCTGCGGCTGCTCGGCGGGCTCACCGAGCGGGAACGGGAGGTGGCGCTCGCGCTCGGCCGGGGCTGGACGAACGCGGAGATCTCCGGCGAGCTGTTCATGAGCGTGGCGACGGTCAAGGCGTACGTGTCGCGGCTGCTGACCAGGCTGGAGCTGAACAACCGGGTGCAGGTGGCGCTGCTGGTGCACGACGCGGGCCTCGTCTGACGGCCGATCTCCGCCTGTCAGGCATACAATCATTTCTGGTTGTATCACCGATGAGAGTATCGGGGCTGAGTGCATGGACGGTTTCGTCGGCCGTACGCGGGAGTTGGCCGTGCTCGACGGGATGCTCGGCAAGGTCCGTCGCGGCGGCCGGGCCGGCCGGCCGGGCCGTGCCCTGCTGATGCGCGGGCGGCGCCGGGTCGGCAAGTCGCGGCTGGTCGAGGAGTTCGTCGACCGCGCCGAGGTGCCGCACCTGTTCTTTACCGCCTCCGCCCAGCCCACTGTCGCCGCGGACCTCGCCCTGTTCGTGGCGGCGGCCGCCACCTCCTCGTTGCCCGGCGCCCACCTCTTCGCGGCCCAGCGCCCGATGACCTGGGACGCCGCGCTCACCCTCCTCGCCGCCGCGTTGCCGACCGACCGGCCCAGTGTCGTCGTCCTCGACGAGATGCCCTACCTGATCGCAACCGATCCCGGCTTCGAGGGCACTCTGCAGAAGGTCTTCGACCGGGAGTTCTCCAGGCGTCCCGTGCTGCTTGTCTGCGTCGGTTCGGACCTGGCGATGATGGAGGCCCTGAACGACTACGGACGGCCGTTCCACCAGCGGGCGACCGAGATGGTGATCCCGCCGCTGAGCCCGGCTGACGTCCGCGACATGCTCGGCCTCACCCCGGCTGAGGCCTTCGACGCGTACCTGGTATCCGGTGGGCTGCCGCTGATTCTCGACGAGTGGCCCGGCGGCGCCTCGCTGAGCGACTACCTCGCCGACGCGGTCACCGACCCGACTTCCGCGCTGCTGGTCAGCGCGGAGCGGGCGTTGGCCGCCGAGTTCCCGACGCAGTCCCAGGCAGGACTGGTGCTGCGGGCCATCGGCTCCGGCGAGCGGACCTTCTCCCTCATCGCCCGGGCTGCGGGCGATCTGCCGCAGGCGTCGCTCAACCGGGCGCTGCGCCTGCTGGCCGACAAGCGCATCGTGGACGTGGCGGTGCCGTTGTCCACTCGGCCCTCCAGGGAGACGCGCTACGCCGTCGTCGACCCGTACCTCCGCTTCTGGTTGTCGTTCCTCGGGCCCCACCTGCCGGAGATCGAGCGCGGCCGGGGCGACCTGACCCTGGAGCGAATCAGGACGTCGTGGACGTCGTGGCGGGGCCGCGCGATCGAGCCGGTGGTCCGGGAGTCGCTGCGCCGACTACCCGCCGGCCACCTGCCGGACGGCACCGCGGTGGTCGGCGGCTACTGGACGCGTACCAACGACCCGGAGATCGATCTGGTCGGTGCCGATAGGGGGCCGGTCGCTCGCCGGATCACCTTCGTCGGCTCCGTCAAGTGGCTCGAGAACCGGCCGTTCGACACCCACGACCTGGGGCGGCTCCTCGCGCACCGGGCCCGGATGCCCGGCGCCGACGAACACGTCGAGCCGGTCGTGGTGTCCCGCGGGGGCACGGCTGTGGACGGCGTCCGGGCCCTGTCGGCGGGGGATCTCCTCACCGCCTGGCACGATTGAACTTTCGTCCGGTTCGGGCCGTACCACTGGCCCAGGATGCGCTGCGGCGATCAGCCGCAGTCGCTGCCGAGCTGCGGGAGGCCTGCCGTGCGAGTTGGTGAGCAGTCGACGGAGACGCACGGGCCCTACTGTGCGGGCTCAGTCGCCGCTGCCCACCCCGCAGTCCGGGGCGGACCAGGCGGTGTGGTTCGCCGTCCGGTCGCTGGTGTTCTCCCGCCGCGAGTCCCCGTGCACGTGGGTGGCGTGGCCGGGGTAGCCGGGGCCGAAGATCCCGCTGAACCCGTGGCTGCGGGCCGTACGGGCGATGGTGCACAGCGACGTCGTCCGGGAGACCACGTCGGCGGCGTTGCCGTAGAGGTGCTGGCTGTCCGACGCGCCGCCGACCTGGCGGTTGCAGGCGGTGCTGCGGAAGCCGCTGTTGACGGTCAGGTCCTTGTCGCCCAACCCCCGGCGCAGCGCCTCCAGCTTCCACATCGTCCGCACCGCGTTGGCCTTGGTCTGGTCGGCCGACAGCGGGCCGCCGCTCCACCCGCCCCGGCCGCAACCGTCGTCCAGCTCCTGGTAGCTGAAGTGCGCCGGCGTGCAGTCGTTGTCCTGCAACTGGTAGAGCTTGGCGAAGGTCTGCGGTCCGGCGACGCCGTCGCTGCGCAGCCCGTACGCCGACTGGAAGCGCTTGACCGCCGCGGCGGTCTCCGGTCCGTAGCGTCCGTCGATGCGCACGATTCCGCCGTAGCCGGCCCAACCGGCGACCCGGATCTGCAACTGGCGCACGTCGTCGCCGGAGCGCCCCTGGTAGAGGTCGCGCTGCCAGGTGTAGCAGCCGTCCGCGTGGGCCGCTGGCGCGGCGACCACCGAGGCGATCGCGGCTCCCGGCAGCGCCAGGGCGAACGCGACAACGGCCCGCTTCAAGGTGTTCACACGCACGGAAGTCCTCCCGGTAAGAGAGCGATTGAATGTTGATCGGGGGTCATCGGCCGGAACGTCCCGCCCTGTTCACCCTGACACCTCGAGTGCCGATTGGTGGCGATTAACGAGAATCGTCCTCATAGCCGGCTCTGCCTGGGCATTAGCTGCGAATTACCCGGAACTGCGAAACGCCCGTTCGGCGCAGACGCAGTGGGACGGAGAGAGACGACGCGGCCGGCATCGAACGTGACGGGGAGGAGCTGCGCGACACACTCCGGGTGATGCCGCGCCGTGATCCCGGCCCGGTAACGTCGGCGCCAGGTGGTGACCGGGGAGGTGGACGTGGCGCGTGGTGGCGTCTTCTGCATCGAGGGGCAGTGGCACCGGGACCTCAACGAGCGCGGCTCCGTGCTGCCCACCCTCGAACTGCTGGAACGGCTCGGCCGGATCCGCTTCATCCACAAGGACGCCGCCACCCGCGACGAGCTCTACTACTTCCTCGACCGCTGGCTGCTCAAGCAGTACGCCGACTACCGGGTCGGCTTCTTCGCCATGCACGGCGAGCCGAGCCGGCTCTGCCTCACCGACTGGGATTCCGTCGAGCTCGCCGACGTGGCGGAGCGGATGGCCGGCCGGTGCGAGGGGCGGCGGCTCTATTTCGGCAGCTGTTCGGTGCTGCGGGCCTCCGATGCCGTGCTGCGCGACTTCCTCGACGTGACCGGAGCGGCGCTGATCTGCGGATTCACCCGGGAGGTGGACTGGGTCGAATCGGCCGCCTTCGAAACCGTGCTGCTCGACGTGCTCGCCAACGGCCAGCGGCACAACGCCGCCGAGCTGCGGATGGGCTCGGCCCAGTGGGCGCCGCTGGCGGCGTACCTCGGTTTCCGGGTGATCTACGCCAACGGCCGTGCCTGGCGGCCGACGGCCCGGCCCCGGGTCCCCGCCCAACCCGCTCCCGGCCGGGTCGCCGGCCGGGCCCGCTGACCCCGACCCCGGGCCGCCCCGCCGCCGGGGCGCGCGCCCCCACGGCCTGGTAGATGCCTGGTAGAACCGACGCATGGCACGCACCATCGCGAGCAACACCCGGGTCGACCGGGACGCCCTGATCGAGTTCATCCGCCCCCGGCACAAGGTCCTGCTGATGACCACCCGGTCCGACGGCCGGCCGCAGTCCTCCCCGGTCTCCTGCGGCGTGGACGCCGAGGGCCGGCTGGTGATCTCCACCTATCCGGAGCGGGCGAAGGCGACCAACATCCGTCGCGACCCGCGGGTCTCCGCGTGTGTGCTGTCCGACGACTGGAACGGGCCCTGGGTGCAGGTCGACGGCACCGCCGAGGTGCTCGACCTGCCGGAGGCCCTGGAACCGCTGGTGGAGTACTTCCGCGGCATCTCCGGCGAGCACCCGGACTGGGACGAGTACCGGCAGGCGATGGTGAGGCAGGGCAAGTCGCTGATCCGCGTCACCATCGACAGCTGGGGGCCGGTCGCCACCGGCGGCTTCCCGGCGCGGCTGGCCGACTGAAGCTCAGTACGCGGCGGTGAACCGCATGTTCTCGAAGCGCGGGTTCTCGATCTCGTCGACGATGGCCACCGCCAGGTCCTCGTAGGTCAGCACCGAGCGCCCCCGCTCGTCGACCACCGGGTGTTCGGTGCCGGTGCGGTAGCGGCCGGTCCGCTCGCCCGGATGGAACTCCACCGGCGGCGGGGAGAGGTACGTCCAGGTCAGCCCGTCGGCCGACGCACGGTAGAGGGCGAGGGCGTCGGCCTGGCCCAGCGCCGCGTCCCGGTACTCGTCGGGGAACTCCGGCTCGTCGAGGAACCGGGTGTCGTTCGGCGTCAGCAGCGTCGCCCCGCCCCCGACGTGGATGAGCCGGGGCGGGTTCGGCACGTCCCGCAGCGCGGTGACCAGGGTCTCCGCCGCGTCCCGCCAGAGCGCCCGCTCCCCGCCGCCGATCGCCACCACGATCACGTCGGCCTCGGGGGCCAGCTCCCGGACGCTGCGCGCCGAGGTGGCATCCCCGGTCGTCACGTGGACCCCGGCCGGCAGCCAGGTGACCGACTCCGGGCGGCGGACCGCCGCCGTGACCCGGTGCCCCCGACCGGCCGCTTCCGTGACGATCCGCGAGCCCGCGGTGCCACCGGCGCCGTACACGACGATGTTGCTCATGCCGGCACTCCGCTGCGCTTCGTGCCGCCACGAGGCACCACCGCGCTGAACCTGACGATTCGCTCGCTGCGCTCGCTCATGCCGTCCAGGCTATGGACCGGCTCGGCCGCCCGTCGGCGGAACGGCTCAGTCGAGCAGGGCGGAGTAGACCAGCTGGCGCAGCTGCGAGCGCAGCGGGTACGCGCTCGACGGCATCAGCTGGGTGAACAGCAACGCGGTGACGTCCTCAGCCGGGTCGACCCAGAACGCCGTGCTGGCCAGGCCGCCCCAGTAGTACTCGCCGACGCTGCTGGGCACCCGGGCCGGCACCGGGTCCTGCACGACGGCGAAGCCCAGGCCGAAGCCGATGCCGTCCAGCACCGTCTCGGCGAACCCCTCCGGCTCGAACGACGCCAGGTCGCCGCCGCCGGGCAGGTGGTTGCGGGTCATGTAGCGCACCGTGCGGGGCGCGAGCAGGCGTACGCCGCCCAGCTCGCCGCCGCGCAGCAGCAGCTGGGTGAACAGGTGGTAGTCGGCGGCCGTGGAGACCAGCCCGCCGCCGCCGGAGAGGCAGTCGGGGCGGGTCAGCGCGGCGGCCCCGATCCGGTCGGCGCGGACGGCCCGGCCGGTGCCCGGGTGCGGGGTGTACAGGGCGGCGAGCCGCTTGGCGTCCGGCTCGTCGACCCACCAGCGGGTGTCGGTCATGCCCAGCGGGGTGAGGATCCGCTCGGTGAAGAACGCGTCCAGGCTCTGCCCGGAGACCACCTCGACCAGCCGGCCCAGCACGTCGGTGGAGACGCCGTAGCTCCAGCCGGTGCCGGGCTGGAACATCAGCGGCAGCCGGGCCATCCCGGCCGAGGCGCCGGCCAGGTCCAGCCCGGGCGGCACTCCCAGGTCGTAGCCGGCGGCGCGGTAGAGCGCGTCGACCACCGAGGTCTGCGCGAAGCCGTACGTCAGGCCGGAGGTGTGGGTCAGCAGGTGCCAGACCCGGATCGGCTCGGTCGCCGGCACCGTGTACGCCTTGAGCGCCGAGCCCTTGTCGAAGACCCGGACGTCGGCGAACTCCGGCAGCCAGCGGCTGATCGGGTCGTTCAGCTCGAAGTGGCCCTCCTCCCACAGCATCATCGCCGCGACCGAGGTGATCGGCTTGGTCATCGAGTAGATGCGCCAGAGGGTGTCCCGCTCCACCGGCGCGCCGGTCTCCACGTCCCGCAGGCCGTACGTCGCGGAGTGCGCGATCTCGCCACGGCGGGTGACCACGATCTGCCAGCCGGCGAGCCGGCCGTCGTCGACGTACCGGCCGAAGTGTTCGTCGATGCGCGCGAGCCGCGCGGGGTCGAAGCCGATGAGGTCCGGGTCGGTACTGCGTGCCACGCTCACGTCGCGAACCTACTAGTCGGTATGCCGCCGGCGGAAGGCCCGCCGCCGCTGTCGGTGCCGGCGCATAGGGTGGTGCGATGCCCGAGCCGACCGAGGACGCTACCTTCCGCCACCACGACTGGTACGCCGAGGAACTGCTCGACCGGCACTTCGTCAACTGCGTCTTCCACGACGTCGACCTCACCGAGGCGGTCAGCCGGGGCGCCTCCTTCACCGGGTGCACCTTCGGCAACGTGCGGTTCAACTCCTCCCGGCACGTCGACTCCGCCTTCACCCGCTGCGTGTTCCGGCGGTGCAACTTCTTCGAGGCCGAGTTCACCGGCTGCAAGCTGGTGGGCAGCACCTTCGACCAGTGCGACCTGAGGCCGTTGCGGGTCGAGGGCGGCGACTGGTCGTTCGTCGCGCTGCCCGGGGCCGACCTGCGCGGGGTGAGCTTCACCGACGTGCGGATGCGTGAGACGGACCTGACCGGGGCCAACCTGACCGGGGCCACGGTGACCGGCGTCGACCTCTCCGCCGCGCAACTGCACGCGGCCCGGCTGAGCGGGGCCGACCTGCGCGGCAGCGACCTCACCGCGCTGGACCCGACGGCGGTCGAGCGGGCCGGCGCGGTGATCGACCCGGAGCAGGCGTTGGTGCTGGCCCGGGCGCTCGGGTTCGAGATCCGCTGAGCCGCCGCTCAGGCCACCGGCGCCGCCGGCTGACGGCGCGCTCACCCCGGCGGGGGAGGGGCACCCCTCCTGCTCGTGAGTCGTCGCGTCCCGACCGGCGGCAGGGTGGAGGCCATGACATCGGCCCTGCCGTCCGCCACCCGCCGCACCGCCCTCCCGTACGCCGTCGGGGCGTGGGCCGCCGGCTACGGTGCCCTCCGCCTGGCCTGGGCGGTGACCGGCGCGCCGGAGTTCCCGCCGCTCGGCACCGACCTGGTGGTCTTCACCGGCTGGTGGGCGGTGGCGCTCTGCGCCGCAGCCGGGCTGGTCGCGGCCGGCCTGGCGACGGCCCGCTCGTGGCGCCCAGCGCTGGCAGTCGGTGGCTGGGCGGTCTGCGTGGCGGTCGTGGCCGCCTGCGCGCTGCTCCTGCTCGACCTCGTGGGGCTGCTGATCCTGCACCCGTTCGCCGGATTCACCGTTGCCGGCTTCGCCAGCCGGCTCGGCGCGCTGACCGGCGCGCTGCTGCTGCACGCGGCGCTGGTGGAGCATCGCCGCCGGTTCCGGTCGGACTGCCGGGAGTGCGGCCGGACCGGCCCGGTGGCCGTACCGGGGACGGGTGCGCCCGGCTGGGCGCGCGCTGGGGCCTGGCTGGCGGTCGCCGGTTGCCTGGTGCGGCTGGCCGCCCAGGCAGCGGCCGGCTTCGGTGAGGTGCCGCTGGCGCAGGGCGCCTCGATGGTCGCCTTCGAGGTGGGTTTCCTGCTCGCCGGGGTGCTGCTGCCGCTGGCCCTGGTGCACTCCTGGGGACGGATCTGGCCGCGCTGGGTGCCGCTGCTGGCCGGCCGGCGGATCCCCCGCCCGGTGCTGCTCGTCCCGGCCACCGTCCTCTCGGTCGGCCTGGTCGGCTACTTCGGCGTCGGCCTGGCCCAGCTCGCCGTGGAGACCCTCACCGGCACCTTCAACGGTGAAGGGCACTACTCGCTGGCGTTCTTCTGGGTGGCCGAGCTGGGCTACTGGGTCTGGGGTTGGGGCCTGGGGGCCGCCGCGCTCGGGTACCACCTGCGCACCCGGCGGCCCTGCTCGGACTGCGGCCGGTGAGGGCCCCACAGACGCGGGGCCCTCACCGCGCTCAGCAGGCGATCGGCTTCACCCAGGAGCACTCCAGGCCCTCCGGCGGGCGCGGCGCGTCCGGCGCCACCGGCGGCGCCACCCGCGCGGTGGTCACGCTCTTTTCGGTGTACGACGCCAGCGCGATGGCGATCTGGTCCTCCAGCCCCTTCACGGACGAGGCCAGGTAGTTGTTGAGCACCACCGAGAAGGCCAGCACCCGGCCGTCGGCGTCGGTGACGTAGCCGGAGAGGCCGGAGACCCCGGTCAGGCTGCCGGTCTTGGCGTGCACGTTGTTCGCCGCCGGCGTGTTGCGCATCCGGCTGCGCAGCGTCCCGCCGACGAAACGCTCGGCGTTGCCGGCGATCGGGAGGGCGGCGTACCAGTCGTCGAACCAGGGCTCGGCGCGGACCGCGGCGAGCAGGGCGACGAACTCGGCCGGCGGGATGAGGTTGCGCCGGGACAGCCCCGAGCCGTCGCGCTGGCGCAGCGTGCCGGTGTCCATGCCGGTGTCGGCGACGTACCCGCTGATCGCGGTCAGCCCCGCCGACCAGGTGCCCGAGCCGGAGATGACCCGGCCGATCTCCTTGGTCAGTACCTCGGCGTGCCCGTTGTTGGACAGCTTCAGGAACGGCACCATCAATTCGGCCAGGCTCATCGAGTCGTGCCGGGCAACCGGCGCCGCGTCGTCGGGGGTGGTCCGGCCGAGCACGGTGTGCCCGAGCACCCGCACCCCGTGCCGGCGCAGCGCGGCCCGGAAGACGTCGGCGGCGTACCCGGTGGGCTCCCAGACGGTCATCCAGTCGCTGGACGAGTCGTCGCCGACCGCGATCTGGCCGGTGACCACCACGGTGTTGGTGCCATGCTCCCGTTCGAAGGCGATGGTGGTCTCGCCCCCGGCGACCGTCTCGGCCCGGTTGTCGATCTGCACGTAGCCATTGGGCGGCGTCATGGTGACCGTCGGCGGCGCGCCCGCGGTGGCCGCCGGGGCGGCGTGCACGATGACGTTGCCGGCGTCGTAGTCGGTGTCCGGGGCGACGGTCAGCGCGGAGACCTGCGCCGCGTAGTAGTACGACTCGTCGTCCCACGTCCAGTCCGGACCGAGCCGGGTCCGGTCGTAGCGGGTGTCGTCGGCGACCAGGTTGCCGGTCACCACCCGTACGCCGTTCGCGGCCACCTCGGCGGCGAGCGCGTCGTAGTCGGCGGCGAGCATCGTCGGGTCGCCGCCGCCGCGCAGGTAGAGGTCGCCGGAGACCAGCCCGGCCCGGCGCTGCCCGCTGGTGCGCACGTCGGTGGTGAACCGGTGCCCCGGGCCGAGCAGTTCCAGCGCCGCGGTCGAGGTGAGCAGCTTGGTGTTGGAGGCGGGGATCAGCCGGCGGTCGCCGTTGCGGTCGTACAGGGTCTGCCCGGTGGCGGTGTCCACGACGACCACCCCGGCCTGCGCGCCGGTGAGCCGGGCGTCGGCGAGGATCGCGTCGATGGTGGCGTGCAGCCGGGTGGCCGCCGGGGTCGGCGACTCGGCGGTGGCGGGGAGGGCGCCGGCGGCGGCCACGGTGGCGGCGAGCGTCGCCAGCGCCAGGCTACGGGTAAAGAGACGACGATGCATGCCGTGACGCTGCCATGAAGATTTCCGCCGGGCAAGAGCCTGTGCCGAAGGTTTTCTTCCGGATCTCAGTCCCGGTCCAGCGCGGCGGCGGTGCGGCGGGCGTGCTCCTCGGCCCCAGCCTACCGACGACCGGGGCGCTGAGGAGCGGAAACGCCGGACGTGCGGGGCGCTCCCACAGAGCACGCTCTATTTGACGGACGCCCGCCCAGGGGGCACCGTGGATGAGGGGGCCGCGTGATGCGCCCCGATTCGCCGGGCAATGACCGGTTTGCCGCAGGTGCGCGCTTCATCACTCCGCGCGACGTCCCGCGCTTCCGAGAACCCACGAGGAGTTCCGCCATGCTCACCATGACCGACAACGCCATGCTCGTGATCCGCGACCTCGCCGTCCAGCAGGACGTCGCCGAGGACGGCGGGCTGCGCATCGCCGCCGACACCGACGCCGGCTCACTCACCATCGAGCTGGTGCCGGAACCGGTGCGGGGCGACCAGGTGGTCGACAACCAGGGCGCCCGCATCTTCCTCGACGCGGACGCCGCCGAACTGCTCAACGACACCTCCGTCGACGCGGTGGTCGACGACGAGGGCATCGTGCAGTTCGGCTTCACCGAGAAGGAGTGACTCAGCCGGCCCGGCGCGCCTCGCCGCCCCGGTGCGCCCGGGTGGCACGTCCGCGTTCCTCCCCGCCGCGCCACGGGCCGGGGGGCTGATCCCGGGCCGGTCGAGTGAGCGTGGCCAGCACGTGCGCCAGGTGGTGCGACGTGCTCCACGCCGTCCAGTTGGTCGGCGAGCCAGCGCCGGCCACCCGCCGCGCGCGGCGCAGCAGCTCGTGGTCGCCCCAGGAGAAGCCGGCCCCGGCCGGCGGCCAGTGCGGCGCCGCCACCAGCGTGCGGCACAGGTCGGCGAAGCGCTCGTCGCCCCGACCACCCCGCCGCGACCAGCGGTAGACCCACCAGGCGCCGTCCGCCGTGTACCGCACCGTGGGGAACCGGTCACCCGGCCCCTCCCCGCCGGGCGACGCGGCGGCGACGCCGTAGTCGCCGTACCCGACGCCGAGCTCGGCGAGGCGTTGCCAGAGCAGCCAGTCCCAGCGGTCGAGGCGTACCGGCTCGTCGGTGGGCAGGCGGGACAGCGTCGGCGGCATCCCGCCGGCCGCCACGGTCACCGTGCGCCAGGCGTGCCGGCGTGCCCAGTCCGCCAGCCGCCGCACCCGTGGCTCGGTCGCCCGCAGGTCCGCCGGGCAGCAGACGTCGCCCGCGTCGATGAGAAGGTCGCACTGCTCGGGCACCAGCCGGCCGTCCCGCCAGATCCGCTCCGCCGCCGCGGTGGTCGCGTCCGGGCCGGCCCGGTCCTGTCCGGCCCGCAGCCGGACCACCGCCCGCCGGGTGTGCGCCTGCGCCGCCACCCCGTGCGCCACCAGCCGCCGGTCGCTGTCGGCCAGCCCGATCACCGGCACCACCGGTACGCCCCACCGGACCAGCTCGGTCTCCGGCCCGTCGGGCAGGGCGGAGACGTCGACCGCCGGGACGAGCCCGGCCGGCAGCCGGCCGAGCAGGTCGAGCACCGCAGCGTCGACAGTGGAGAATTCGAGGACCGGAGCGAGCAGTGGAGCCGCGGCGCTGTCCAGATGGGCCAGCGCCTCCAGCTCGCCCCGTCGGCTGGCGAGGATGGGGCGGTAGACCGGTTCCGCCACCCGACCCTGCTGGGCGGGCACCATACTTCAATGTAGTCAGACATTCGTCGCCGTCACAGGGGCAATCGGCCGGTGGTGCCGGGCCGCCGCCGCGCCGGCCTCCGGTCCACCCGCCCGCCCCTGGTCGGGGACCGGCGGGCGAACCGGGCGTCGGTTCAGTCGTCGTCGCCGTGCCGGCCGCCCCCGTGGTCGTCGCCGGGCCGGTCGTCCCCGCGCCGACGGTCCGGGGCCGTCCGGTCCTCGCCGGCCTTCTGCCGGATGCGCAGCACCGCGCCGGTGACCTGGTCGACGTGCACGTCCCAGCCGGTGGCGCCGGCCGCGATCGCGACACTCCATACCGGACGCCCGTGCTCCTGCTCGGCCTCGACGTCGACGACCCGCCCGCGGCCCACGGCGGCGAGGGCGACCGCCCCGGCCCGGTCCCGGGCGACCCGCCGGCTGTCCGGCCGTGCCGGGGCGGCGAAAGCACTGTCATCTGCCGAGGGCGTGTCGTCGACGGCCGCCGCGGCGAGGTTGGCGCTCGGGGCGCGGACCTCACGGTCGGGGGCCGTGACGCCGAGGGTCTGAACCGGGCCCGGACACGGGCGCACGGCGCCGCCCGACCCGTGGGTCGTCACGTCGCCGCGCTCCGGCCGTCTCCCGCCACCGCAGCCATCCGGCGGTACGCCAGCGGGGACCTGGCTCGACCGCCGCGCGAACGCGGCCGTCAGGGTGCTCGATGCCCGTTGCGCGGGGCCTCAAACCTCGGGCGGGTGGGGAATTCCACCATCTGCCAGTCCCGGCGTGACGAGGGCTCGGGCCGGGTATGAGCCGGTCCATGGAGCATTTCACGATCGCGACCGTCGCCCAGAAGAGCCCCGACTTCCGGCGGGTGCTGTGGACCGGTGCGAAAACCCAGCTCGTCATCATGACCATTCCGCCTGGCGGCGAGATCGGCGAGGAGGTCCACGAGGGGATCGACCAGATCCTGACCTTCGTCAGCGGCACCGGCGAGGCCCGGGTCGCGGGGGAGACCAGGGAGGTCGCCCAGGGCGACCTGGTGGTCGTGCCGGCCGGCACCAGGCACAACTTCGTCAACACCGGCCCGAACCCGCTGGTGCTCTACACCGTCTACGGGCCGCCGGAGCACGCCGACCAGGTGGTGCACCGGACCAAGGAGGAGGCCGACGCGGCGGAGGCGGCCGGCGAGGACGAGCCCCCGACGTCCTGACGGACCCGGCGGCGGCGGGCCACCGGCCCCGCCGGCCGGCCCGTCGACCGGTCTGAACCCGGCCGCTCCGGGTACCCCGAGCGGGTGGACCAGTCGACGATCTCCGACTACGGATTTCTCTCCGACTGCCGTTCCGGGGCGTTGGTCGGCCGGGACGGCTCGGTCGACTGGTGGTGCCCCGACCGCTTCGACGCTCCCTCGGTCTTCGGCCGGCTGCTCGACCCCGAGGCCGGCCACTGGCGGCTGGCGCCGCTCGGGCCGTCCCGGGTGGAGCGCGCGTACCGGCCGGACACGCTCGTGCTGCGGACCGTCCACCACACCCCGGAGGGGAGCGTCGCGGTCACCGACGCGCTGGCGGCCGAGGTGGGTGCCCGCGGTCACCAGCTGGGCATGAACTCTCCGGCCGTGCTGCTGCGGGTGGTCGAGGGGCTCAGCGGCCGGGTCCGGATGGGCCTGGACTTCGCGCCCCGACCGGAGTACGGCCTGCTCACCCCGTACGTGCACGAGAAGCCGGACGGTGCGGTGGTGGCCGTCGCCGGCCCGGTCGCGCTCACCCTGCGAAGCGGCGGGCCGGCCCTGCGCGCCGGCCGTGACCGGGTCCGGCAGGAGTTCGAGGTGGCCGCCGGGCAGTGCGTCGGCTTCGACCTGGCGTACGCGCCGCTGTACGGCGATTCGCCCGCCCGGCTCGACCCGCTGACCGCGCTCGCCGAGACGGTGCAGGCGTGGGAGGCGTACCGGGAGAGCCACGGCTACGACGGCCCGTACGTCGAGCAGGTGCGCCACGGCGCCACCGTGCTCACCGGCCTGACGTACGCCCGCAGCGGCGCGGTCGCCGCCGCGCTGACCACGTCGCTGCCGGAGCGGTGCGGCGGCGACCGCAACTACGACTACCGCTACTCATGGCTGCGCGACTTCGCCATCACCATCCGGGCGCTCTGGGTGGCCGCCTGCCCGTCCGAGGCCAACCGGCTCTTCGCCTGGGCGGCCCGCTCGATCGGCCGCGTCGGGGACCAGCCCGTCCCGGTGCTCTTCGGTCTGGAGGGGGAGCGGGACATCTCCGAGCACGAGCTGGGCCACCTGCGCGGCTATGCGGGCAGCCGCCCGGTGCGGATCGGCAACGACGCCTGGCGGCAGCGGCAGCTGGACGTGCCCGGCGAGGTGATCTCGGCGGTCTGGCGAATGCACGAGCATCTCGGCGAGACCTTCGACGAGGAACTGCGGGAGATGGTGATCGGGCTGGCCGAGCAGGTCGCCGCGACCTGGCGGCTGCCGGATCGCGGGATGTGGGAGACCCGGGACGTCGACCGGCACTACCTGTCGTCCAAGGTGCTGTGCTGGGTGGCCCTGAACCGGGCGATCGAGCTGGCGCCCCGGCTGGGCGAGCGGGCCGACGCGCCCCGCTGGGCGGCGATCCGCGACGAGATCCGCGAGACCGTGCTGCGGGACGGCTGGAACGACCGGATCGGGGCGTACACCGGGGCCTTCGGGTCGACGGAGCTGGACGCCTCGGCGCTGCTGCTGCCGATGACGCAGTTCCTGCCCGCCACCGATCCCCGGATGCGCTCCACCATCGAGGCGGTCGAGCGGGAGCTGGGCACCGACCAGGGCCTGCTGCGACGCTGGGGCACCGACCCGGCCGGCTTCGTGCTCTGCTCGTTCTGGCTGGTGGAGTGCCTGATGATGGCGGGCGAGGAGGACCGGGCCCGGCGGCTGTTCGAGCAGATGCTCGGGCACGCCAACGACGTCGGCCTCTTCGCCGAGCAGGTGGACCTGCGCACCGGGGCGCAGTTGGGCAACATGCCGCAGGCGCTGTCACACATCGGCCTGATCAACGCGGCCTGGCGGTTCAGCGATCCGATCTCCCCCTGACCACCCGCTCGCCGGCCCGGATCCAGCCGCTCGCGCGCCGTCAGCTCGCCTCGATACTCAGCCAGCGCCGGCTGCGTCCCCCCGGCTCGTAGACCGAGTCCAGCCGCTTGGCCACCACCCCGGGCAGCCCCTGCCCCCGGGCCGTCTCCAGCGCCTCGGCGCCGGTGCCGGGGAACCACGGCGGAGTCTGCCAGCGTGGTCCGGCCAGCGCCAGACCGTCCAGCAGCTCCCGCCGCTGCGCGTACGGCACGTCCGTGCTGGCCACCCCCTCCAGCCAGAGCAGGTCGAAGAGCAGGAACTGCGCGTCGGGGCCGGCCCGACCCGCGCGGGCCGGGCGGACCCGGCCGGCGGGGTCGATCCGGACCAGCACGCCGTCCAGCACGGCCTCCGTCGGGGCCAGCGCCTCGGCCATGTCCCGCAACCAGGGGTACGCCCCGGTGACGTCCTCGCCGGTCTCCGACAGCAGCCGCAGCCGGCCGCCCGAGACGTACGCCATCGCCCGCACCCCGTCCCAGCGCAGCTCGTAACCCCAGTCCGCGCCGTCGGTGGGCAGCCGGCCGGACGGGGTGGGACGCATCGGGCGGACCAGCTCTGGCATGCTCGTCCAGCCGGGCGGGGGCGGATCGGTACGGCGCACCATCCAGTCCCGGCCGTCCCGGCCGCCGGTGGCGAAGAGGACGTACCGGCCGCTGGTGCGTTCGCCGCGCAGCACCACGATCACCTCGTCGTCGCGCCACTTCTCACAGCGGTAGGTGCCCCGGTCGTGCACGGTCATCGTCCCGCCGCCGTACTCGCCGGCCGGGATCTCGCCGTGGAAGTCGAGGTACTCCATCGGGTGGTCCTCGGTGCGCACGGCCAAGTGGTTGCGCCCGGTGTCCCGGGGCAGGCCGCGGGGCACCGCCCAGGAGGCGAGCACGCCCTCGCGCTCCAGCCGCAGGTCCCAGTGCAGCGAGCGGGCGTGGTGCTGCTGGATCACGAACCGGGCCTCGCCGGCCCTCCTGCGCCGGCGCGGCCGCTCCGGCGGCACCGGCTCCGGGGTGCGGGCCGCGTCCCGCTTGCGCCGATACTCCTCCAGCCGGTCCGCCACACCGGCATTCTCCGGCAAACCGCCCTGCTCCGCCGGTTGCCCGATTCCCGGCATGTCACCGGCGATGACGGGTAGAACGGTCGGTATGGACCACCTCGACCAGCCCACCGCGCTGCTGCCCGGCGACGTCCGGATGCCGCTGCTCGGCTTCGGCACCTGGCAGGCCACCGGCCAGGCCGGGTACGACGCCGTGCTGGCCGCCCTCGACGCCGGCTACCGGCACATCGACACCGCCACCATGTACGGCAACGAGGAGGAGGTCGGCCGGGCGGTCAAGGAGAGCGGGTTGCGCCGGGAGGACCTATTCATCACCACCAAGCTGCCGCCGGACCGGGTGGGCCGGGAGCGGGAGACCATCGAGGCGAGCCTGCGCGCGCTCGACACCCCGTACCTCGACCTCTGGCTGATCCACTGGCCGCCGTCGTCGCCGGCCGACAGCATCCCGGTGTGGCGGGAGCTGCTCGCCGCCCGGGCCGAGAACCTGACCCGGGCGGTCGGGGTGAGCAACTACGGCACCGCGCATATCGACGAGCTGATCCAGGCCACCGAGGAGAACCCGGCCGTCAACCAGATCCGCTGGAGCCCGTCCCTGTACGACCGGCAGCGCCACCTCGAGCACCGCAACCGGGGCATCGTGCTGGAGGGTTACAGCCCGTTCAAGACCAGCGACCTCTCCGAACCGGTGCTGACCCGGATCGCCGCCGCGCACAACGTGTCGCCGGCGCAGGTGGTGCTCCGCTGGCACATCGACCACGAGATCGTGGTGATCCCGAAGTCGGTCACCCCGGACCGGATCCGGGCCAACGCCGACATCTTCGATTTCTCGCTGACCGCCGAGGAGATGCGCGACATCGACGCGCTCGGCAGCTGACCGGCGGGGCCTTCCGGCCGTACCAAATGATGGGACGGCCCGTCCGGCATCCGGTCGGGGGGCTGAACCATCGTTCATGAATGGTGAATAGATCTCAGCCGGCCACCGGGGCGCGCTG
Source organism: Micromonospora sp. NPDC047548 (assembly GCF_040642975.1). NCBI lineage: Bacteria > Bacillati > Actinomycetota > Actinomycetes > Micromonosporales > Micromonosporaceae > Micromonospora > Micromonospora sp. NPDC047548. The sequence goes on along the minus strand of NZ_JBEYTI010000032.1, from coordinate 17,610 downwards.
GCCGGAGCGCCCACGACCACACCGCTAATCGCCTTTCGCTCTCGCCCGCGAGCTGCGTCGTCGCTGCCCCTTCGGGGTCGACGCCGCGTCCCACCGAACGTCTCGGCCGCTCCTCCACCGCTTCGTCGTGGATCACGCCCGGCTTCCCGGCGGATAGTTCCGCGGGGTGGGGTCCACCGATTTCCTGCGGGTCGCGACGGATGTGTCGATCGGCGCTGGGCACTGACTCTCGACGCGCTGAGCAGGCGCGACGTGGCCCGCGCGCCGCCGGGCCGGCTGGGCCGTCCCGAAATCCGACGCGCTTTCGCGGTGCCGGGAGCGGCGCCGGCCCGGACGCATTCTCACCGGCGACTGTCTGCCGCTCCGTCGATGTCGGCTACGCAATTCCTGGCGTTTCCCGTTGGCTTCCCGGTGTTCCCGAGACCTCGGTCCGCCGGTGATCCGCACCCGGCTGGGCCGGCGCATTTCCGTTGGCCGGACGGGTGTTTGCGGTAGCTGGCCGGCGGCGCATTCCGATCGATCGGCGGATAGTGGATGGGCCGACCGGCGACCTGCCGTACCCGCCTTCTGAACAGGCGAAACTCCAACGCGTAATCGCCGTTCCCGGAAAGTCCGCATTGCCGCTTACGTCCTCACTGGTTGTGACGCTCCTTGTGCGGAGAGCGGGCTGCTCCCTACAGTCCCGACCGACAACCTGGAGACACACGGGGGAGGGTTTCGTGGCACGTCGCAAGACTGCCACCGTTCGTTCATGCCTTGCGGCAGGAGTTGCCGTGCTGACGGCGGTCGCATTGGCTGGCATATCGGGCGAACCGGCGGAATATCTCGCCGCGGGGCCCGATGGCGTGACGGGTGGCGCAGAGAACAGGTCTGACGAGGCGGTGTCCCTGCGGGCCGCCCGCGAGACCGGCAAGCCGGTGCAGATCAAGAGCCTGACGTCGGAGACGACGGAGGTCTTCGCGCTACCGGACGGACAGTTCCGGGCGGACATCGCCACGGGCATGCAGCGGTTCCGCCAGGGCGGTGACTGGGTCCCGGTGGACCTCACCCTCAAGGCGGCGGCCGACGGGTCCGTCGCACCGGTGGCACACCCCAACGACCTGCGGATCTCCGGTCAGGCCGGCCCCGGCCAGCACGAGTTGGCCGCCGTCGGCGCCGGCGCGGAACGAGTGGCGATGGGCTGGTCGGGCGCGCTGCCCGCGCCGGTCCTCGCCGGCAACCGGGCCACCTACGTGGACGCCCGGCCCGGCGTGGACCTCGTCGTCGAGGCGACCCGGACGGGCTTCGAGCAGTTCCTGGTCGTGAAGACCAGGGAGGCCGCCGTTCAGGTGGAGACGGTCACCTTCCCGTTCACCGGACCCGGCGTTGCCGGATCGAACCGCGGGAAGGACGGCTCGATCGCGATCACCGACCGGGCCGGCAAGCAGACGGCCCGCATCCCCGCGCCACTGATGTGGGACGCGAAGAAGAACGCGATCACGGGTGGCCCCGCCGCCGAGAAGCCGGTCCGCACCGAGCTGGCGAAGCGCGGCGACGCCGTCGAGCTGACCCTGGCCCCCGACCGGGCCTGGCTGCGCGATCCGGCCACCGCGTACCCGGTGACCATCGACCCCACGGTCAACCCGGGCACCACGTTCGACACGTACGTGCGGGAGACGGTGACCACCGACAAGAACCAGGAGGCGGATCTCCAGATCGGCCTGCTGGCGACCACGCCGGCCACCCTCACCCGGTCGTTCCTCACCTGGGACACCACGGTTCTGGCCGGCAAGCAGATCAACTCGGCGACCGTCTCGTTCTGGAACTTCTGGTCGCACACCTGCACGGCGACTGCCTGGGAGATCTGGACCACGGGCACGTCGACCTACACGACGACCTTCACCAACCAGCCCACCTGGGAGGCCTTCGACGCGAAGTCCACGGCCACCCTCGGCGGGTCGACCTGCGCCGACGGCTGGGCCAACATCGACGGCAAGAGCTTCTTCCAGCGGGCCGCCACCGCGAACAAGACCCGCGCCGGCATGGGAGTGCGGGCCACCGACGAGACGGCGACCGCCGGCTTCAAGCAGTTCCGGTCCCGCGAGGGCGCCGCCGCCGCCGAGGACCCGAAGGCGTCGGTGACCTACAACTCCTGGCCGACCGTCACCTCCCGGGCCACCGTCCCGACCACCAGCTGTGTGACCGGCTCCAGCCGTCCGTCGGTCAACACCCTCACGCCGCAGCTCAAGGCGACCGTCTCCGACGGTGACGGCACCGCCATGACGGTCACCTTCGAGTGGTGGGCGATGAACGCCGACACCCCGATCGGGTCGGCCAGCTACAGCAGCGTCGCCTCCGGTGCCACCGCTGCCACGACCGTACCGGCCGGTGCCTTCGTCGACGGCGGCATCTACCGCTGGCGGGTCAAGGCCGCCGACGGCGTCTCCGGCAGCGACGTCTGGTCGTCGTTCTGCGAGATGCAGGTCTACACCACCGTCGCGCCGGTCACCGGCTGCACCAGCGGCACGGAGAGCGACTTCAACGGTGACGGCGTCTCCGACATCGCCATCGCCGACCCCGAGATGACCGTCAACGGCCTGGTCCGGGCCGGCCAGATCCACGTCGCCTACGGCGGCGGGACCACCGTGCACACGCTGCACGAGGGCGTCGCCAAGGTGCCTGGCGCCTCCGAGGCGGGCGACCGCTTCGGCACCTCGATCTCCAGCTATGACGCCAATAACGACGGCTGCAGCGACCTCGCGGTCGGCGTGCCGAACCAGAGCATCAGCGGCCAGACACAGGCGGGCGCCGTCTACGTGCTGCTCGGTTCACCAGCGGGTCTGGCGCAGGGACCGTCCTCGTTGGTCTACCACCAGGACGTCACCAACGTCCCCGATGCGGCCGAGTCGTTCGACTGGTTCGGCCACGCGGTGGCCGGGAGTCGGACCGCCAGCGGCGAGCCGTACCTGGTCATCGGCGCACCCGGTGAGTACCTTGCCGCCGGCGCGGTGACGGGCATAGTCCACTACATCCGCGGCAACGTGAACCTGGCGCTCAGCCAGGGCGGCGGCGGCATCCCCGGCGCGGCGGAGACCGACGACCGCACCGGCTATGCGGTCGCCGCCTCCAAGTACCACTGGGCGGTCAGCTCTCCGGGTGAGGCGATCGGCACCGCCGAGTTCGCCGGGGCAGTGAACGTCTTCAGCCACACGCTGACCAGCGGGCTGCCCACGCTCGCCGCAGAGCTGAACCAGGATTCGACGAACGTCTCCAACGTCGCCGAGGCCAACGACAACTTCGGCAAGTCGATCTCGATCGCCCCGTACCGGCCGGTCGGCAAGCCGGCCGGGACCGCGGACTCGCTGGTGGTCGTCGGCGTGCCGGGTGAGGACATCACCGTCTCGGGGACGAACCTGACGGACGCGGGCCTGGTGCACCGCTTCCACGTCACCGCCACCAACACCTACACCGAGCTTCCGGAGATCACCTACTCCTCGGAGGACGGCGACTACCTGGGCGAGAAGGTCGTGGTGGTCAACACGGCCCCGGCGAACGAGGGCACCAACTCGACGATGTTCATCGCGATCGGTGTCCCGGGCGAGGACGCGGGCACCTCGACGGTCGACTCCGGCCGGGTGCGGGTCTTCCCCGCGCTGGCCAATCCGATCGGGACGCCGGTCACGATCGAGCGCAACGGGTCGAGCCTGCCGGGCAGCATCCGGGCGAACGAGATCGTCGGCACCTCGCTCGGGGCCACCTCGCAGCGGCTGCTGGTGGCGACCCCGTACGGCACTGACGCCGTCTACGGCTTCACCTGGTCGAGCCTGGCCGGCGGGTCGACGGCGCCCACGGAGACCTGGCAGCCCGGCGTGAACGGCTTCCCGGCCAGCGTGAGCACGTTCGGGGCGGCGGTCAACTGATGAAACACATAAATTTGCACAGCTCAACGGGGGAGGAGCCGACGGTGGCCCGTCGTACGAGAAAGCGGGGCCGGCTCTTTACGCTCGGCCTTATGGTCGGCCTCGCCGGCCTGCTGTCCAGCACGGCCTACGTCGAGCAGCGGGCTTCCGAGCCGGCGCCGACGCCGGTCGCCGCGGTCGAGGAGAACCCGGTCCGGGACACCGAGGCCGAGGCGCTCCTCGCGGCCGCGTCGCTCAACCAGCCGGTCGAGGTGCTCGCGGAGCGGAGCGAGTACCGCGACGTCTTCGCCCAGCCCGACGGCACGAGCATCGCCAACGAGTACAACCAGGCGGTCCGGGTGCTCCAGGGCGACAGCTGGGTGCCAACCGACGCGACGCTCGTCGCCCAGCCGGACGGCACCTTCACGCCCACCGCGACGCTGCTCAACATGCGGCTCTCCGGCGGCGGCGCCACGCCGCTGATGGTCGCCGAGCGTGACGCCCGGGTCATGACGCTGACCTGGCCCAACCCGCTGCCGACGCCCACACTCAATGGGGCCCAGCTCATCTACCCCGAGGTGTTCCAGGACGTCGACCTGGTCGCCAACGTGACCGTCGAGGGCTTCTCGCACGTCCTGGTGCTCAAGACCCCCGAGGCGGCGAACCTGCCGGAGCTGCAGACCCTCAAGCTCGGGGTGACGGGTGAGGGCCTGGACATCCAGGAGACCGCGGACGGTGGCGTCGTCGCCCTCGACCCCGCCACCGGCAACCCGGTGATGGAGGCCGACGCTCCGACCATGTGGGACAGCGGTACCCAGGAGGGCACCCCGCCGGACGGCGGCGAGCTGCGTTCCTCCGCCACGACCGACGCGGAGACCACCGTCGGTGACGACCCGAACGCGGCCTCCGCGCAAGGGCCGGGGGACACTTCCCGGGTCGCCCAGGTGGGCCTCGACTACGCCCAGGGCACCCTCCGCCTCACCCCGGACCCGGCGATGCTCGCCGACCCGGACACCACCTACCCCGTGTACGTGGACCCGGTGTGGCAGAGCAGCACCAACAGCGCCTGGGCAATGGTCGACAGCGGCTATCCCAACGAGGAGTACTGGAAGTTCGACACCAAGCGGCACGAGCGCATCGCCCTCTGTCCGAACTACTGCAACAGCTCCAAGGTCAAGCGCCTCTTCTACCAACTTGCCACGCCGTACGCCGGCAAGACGATCCTGTCGGCGACCTTCCGGGTGACGTTGCAGCACGTCTACAACTCCACCGCCCGGGCGGCGGCGCTCTACCTCATGCCGGCCGGGATCAGCACCTCCACCAACTGGAGCAACCAGCCCGGTGGCTCCAGCTGGTCGACTGCCACCCACCTCGACACGAACTCCCCGACCAGCGTCCAGTCGACCTGCACCTCGACCAACCAGAACACCGAGTGGGACGCCAAGGTCGCGGTGCAGCAGGCCGTGGCGAAGGGCTGGAGCAACGTCACCCTCGGCATGAAGTCGGTCAACGAGAGCGACTCCAGCCACACCAAGCGGTTCTGCGACAACGGCGTGCTCTCGGTCCGGTACAACCGGGCTCCACTGATCCCCAACCTGTCCGACCTGACCATGTCGCCCGGCGGCCCTTGCGTCTACGGCTCCGGTATGCCCCTGGTTCCTGAGGTGCCGCGGCTCGACGCGATCCTGCGTGACCCGGACCACTCGTCCTCCAACACCGAGCAGGTCCAGGCCGAGTTCAAGGTGACCTACACGGCAAACGGCACCCCCACCACCCTCACCTACAAGACCCCGTTCAAGGCCAGCGGGTCGAAGTTCAGCTACTACGTGCCCACGACCATCCCGCAGAACGTCGCGATCTCCTGGGAGGTCCGAGGCAGTGACGGCGTGAGCTCGGGCCCGTGGAGCTCCGACGGATCCCGCAACCCGTGCCAGTTCACGTACGACGCCAGCAGCCCGAAGATTCCCGATGTCGACTCGCCGGAGTACCTCCCGGGCGACAGCCTGGACACCACGGCGGAGTGCAAGGACGACGACGAGTGGCGGGGTTCCATCGGCGTCGAGGGCAGTTTCACCTTCACTCCGGCGGACAGTGACGTCGCCGAGTACGAGTACTACTTCAACGACGAGCCGAAGGTGATCGTGAAGCCTGCCGCCGCCGGTGGCGCGGTCACGATCAGGTGGGCGCCGAAGAAGGAGGGCCCGAACCAGCTCTTCGTCAAGGCCATCGACCTGGCCAAGCGGGGCAGCTCACCTGCCACCTGCACCTTCCGGGTGGGTAAGCGGCCGCCGGTTGCACAGTGGCCGATGGCCGACGCGGCGGGTTCACCGCGTGGGGACAACGTCCGCGGCTCGAACGACGCGACGGTCGGCGGCGGCGTCACTTTCGCCACGGACAACAACCTCGGCCAGTGGGACCGGGCCGCCATCTTCGACGGCACCTCCAACGCCTACATGGTGACCGACAAGGCGGTGGTGGCCGACACCTCGCAGAGCTTCGCCATCACCGGGTGGTTCCGGGCCGACGACGTCAACCGGCGCCAGGTGGCGGTCAGCCAGGACGCCACCGGCGAGCCCGGGTTCAGCCTCGGCGTCGACCAGGGCACCTGGTTCTTCCGGATGCCGACCAACGACGTCATCAACCTGGGTGAGTGGAAGGTGACGGCGGGCACGGCCACCACCGACTGGACCTTCGTCACGGCGATCTTCGACGGCCCGAACAAGAAGATTTCCCTCCAGGTCGGTGCTGGCGCCCCGGTGGTCAAGGACCGGCGCTCGCTTGTCCGGGCGCGTGGTGCCCTCCAGCTCGGCCGCCACACCTACAAGGGGGGCGGGTACTCCGACTTCTGGAAGGGGGGCATGGCGGACGTCTCCATCTTCGACCGCCCGATCGTCACCGAGGACACCACCGGGCTGCAGAAGCAGTTGCTGGCCCGCAAGGGGTACTGGCAGGTCAACGACCAGGTCAGCAAGCAGAGCCCGGAGGTGGGCGGCGGGACGCCGCTGCTCCTGAGCCAGGAGAGCATCCTGGCGAGGACCCCGACTCCGATCGGCCGGTTCGTCGGCACGGGCCACCTGCGGCTGACGGGCAAGGCGGACCAGTACGCCGAGACGTCCAGCGCGCTCATCGACCCCACGGGCAGCTTCACCATCACCGCCCGGGTGCGGCTCACCAGTAGCTCGGTCGGCCACGCGATGACTGCCTTCTCGATCAAGGGCACCAACAACACGGCCGTCGTCGTCCGTGCCAACAACGACGGCGAGTGGGAGCTGGCCGCAACCGCGGACGACAAGACGGGCGCCCACTTCGCCACGGTGCAGACCGATGTCCCCGCGTCGCGGACGGGGGCGGGTAACCACCTGGCCCTGGTCTACAACGGCTACACCCGAGAGCTCGCACTCTGGGTCGACGGCCAGTCGACGGAACTGCCCGCGCTGGGCACGCCGTTCACGCCGACGTCAATGACCAGCCTGCAGTTCGGCCGGGCCGTCCTTGACGGTGCTCCGACCGAGCACCTGTCGGGCCTCCTCGACGAGATCCGCGTCTACGACGGTGTTGCGGACAAGATCAAGATCGACAAGATCCGCGTCATCGGCGAGAACCGCAACATCTGAGATCCCCGGCGTCGGGGCCGTCCTTCCGGGACGGCCCCGACGCCTCCTGCTCTCGGTCCCGATCGATTTTCTCCTTTCTGTCCGAATCGACCCCTGGGGAGGGTGGATGTTCTCCCGAGTCCTGGTCGCGTCCGGCGCTTTGCGGCGCCGGGTGGTGCGACCGGTGTCCTGGGCGATGGCCGGTGTGATGAGCGTGAGTCTCATCCAGGTGGCCACCGCTCCCGCCTCGGCCGCGGCGGAGCGTAAGCGCCCGACGGCCACCGACGTCGGCAAGACCGTGCCCAACCGTGCCCCGCTCGGCGTGAAGCCGCGCAAGGGCAACCCGGCGGCTGATGCCGCCACGACCACACCTGCCAAGGTCACCTGGCCGGCGGCGGGCGCCACCGAGATCGCCGTACCCGCTGCGCCCGCAGCTGTGCCGGCGCAGGCCGGCGCGCGAGCCGGAACCCCGGCCACCGGGCCGGCTGCTACCGGCAAGGCCGGCGGCCTCGCCGTGTCGGTGTCGGCCGTGGTCGCTTCCGCCCCGAAGGCGGGCGCCAAGGCGGCAGCGCCGTCGTCCACTCCGGCCTCCGCGCCGGGTAAGGTCCGCATCGAGGTGCTCGACCGCAAGGCCTCCGAGCGGGCCAGGGTCGACGGCCCGCTGGTGCGGGTCAACCGTGCCGACGGCCAGCAGACCGCCGGCGACATCCAGCTCGGCGTCAGCTACGACGGCCTGGCCGGCCTGTACGGCGGCGACTTCGGAGCCCGCCTCAAGCTGGTCAAGCTGCCGGAGTGCGCCCTCACCACGCCGGAGAAGGCCGGGTGCGCGCCCGAGCCGCTGCCGACCGTCAACGACGGTGAGCACAAGACCGTCTCGGCGACGGTCAGCGCCGCAGCGACGAGCACGACCTTCGCGCTGACCGCGAGCGAGTCCTCGTCCCAGGGTGACTACGGCGCGACCAAGCTCGCCCCGTCGTCCAAGTGGTCGGTGGCCCCGTCCACCGGTGGCTTCTCCTGGAGCTACCCGGTGCGCACGCCCCCGGTCCCGGGCGGCGGCGCGCCGGGCATCACCCTGGCCTACTCCTCGCAGTCGGTCGACGGGCGCACCGCGGCGACCAACAACCAGGGGTCCTGGGTCGGTGAGGGCTTCAACTACGAGCCCGGCCACATCGAGCGCCGCTACAAGTCGTGCTCGGAGGACGGCCACGACCAGTACGTCGACCAGTGCTGGGCGTATGACAACGCCACCATCCTGCTCAACGGCAAGTCCACCGAGCTGGTGAAGAGCGGCAGCACCTGGAAGTTCGCCACTGACGACGGCTCGAAGGTCGAGCGGTTCACCGGCGCGGTGAACGGCGACAACGACGGCGAGTACTGGGTGGTGACCACCACCGACGGCACCGAGTACTACTTCGGCAAGAACCGGCTGCAGGGCTGGGTCAGCGGCAAGGAGGAGACCAACTCCGTATGGACTGTTCCGGTCTTCGGTGACGACGCGCTGGAGCCCTGCAACAAGTCCACCTTCCTGGAGTCGTACTGCGACCAGGCGTGGCGGTGGAGCCTCGACTACGTCAAGGACCGCTACGGCAACGTCAGCTCGTACTACTACGCACGGGAGACGAACCACTACGCCCGGGCGAAGAACACCGACGTCAACGGCGTGCCCTACCACCGCGGCGGCTACCTGAAGCGGATCGACTACGGGCAGCGGCACAACGCCGTCTACACCACCAACGCCCCGGCACGGGTGCAGTTCGCGGTGAAGGAGCGGTGTCTGCCCACCGGCAACATCGACTGCGACCCGCAGGACCTGAACACCACCACCGCGCCGTACTGGCCGGACGTGCCGTTCGACCGCAACTGCAACGCGAACATCAAGTGCAAGCTGGACCAGATCAGCCCGACGTTCTGGACCCGGGCGCGGCTGACCGGCATCACCACCGAGATCCGGGAGGGCACCGGCTGGACGCCGGTGGACAACTGGAAGCTCGACCACCTGCTCACCGACAACGGTGACGCCTCCCGCACGCTCTGGCTCAGCAAGATCACCCACACCGGCATGCACGGCTCGGGCGCCGACGTAGCCATGCCGTCGGTGGAGCTCGGTGGTCTGCAGCTGCCGAACCGGGTCGACAAGTCCGACGACAACATCAGCCCGCTGGTCCGGTTCCGTCTCGCCACGGTCTGGACGGACACGGGCGGGCAGATCGACGTCAACTACGCCACCCCGGACTGCACCGCGAGCACGTTGCCGACCGAGGGCAACAGCACCAAGCGCTGCTACCCGGTGAAGTGGAACCCGCTTGGCACTGGCGACCCGATCACCGACTGGTTCTTCAAGTACGTCGTGGACAAGGTGATCGAGACCGACCGGACCGGCGGCGCGCCGGACATGGTCACGAAGTACGACTACCTGGACGGCGCCGCCTGGCGTAAGGCCGACCCGGACGGGATCTCCGACCCGAAGGACCTCACCTGGAGCGAGTGGCGGGGCTACGGAAAGGTCGTCGTCACCGTCGGCAACGGCCAGACCCAGACCACCAAGACCGAGTACCGCTACCTGCGCGGCATGCACGGCGACAAGCTGCCGAACAGCACCGACACCCGGGACGTCCGGGTGACCGACTCCGACGGCGTCGAGCACATCGACTACGACCAGTTCTCCGGGCACCAGCTGGAGAGCACGGTCTACGACGGGGCGGCGGCGGTCAGCCGGAACATCGCCACGCCGTGGCGGCACAACACCGCCACCGAGTCGCACAGCTGGGGCGACAAGAAGTCCTGGTTCACCAACACTTCGGTGACCCGTAGCTTCGTCGCGCTCGCGGCCGGCGGCTGGCGGGAGACCAAGAACATCTCGAGCTTCGAGACGACGTTTGGCCGGGTCACCCAGACCGAGAACCTGGGCGACGTCGACGTCACCGGTGACGAGGCGTGCAACCGCACCACCTACGCCGACAACGCCACTGGCTACCTCTACAGCCTGGTGGCGCGGACCGAGTCGGTGTCGGTGGCGTGCTCTGTCACCCCCGACCGCAAGACGCAGGTCATCTCCGACACCCGGACGCTCTACGACGGCAAGGCCTTCGGCGTGGCCCCGACCCTGGGCAACCCGACCAAGTCCGAGCGGTTGAAGAGTCACGACGGCACCACGGCCACCTACATCACGGCCGCGTCGGGCACCTTCGACTCGTACGGCCGGCCGCTGACCGCGACCGACGCGATGGGCAACACCACGACCACCGCGTACACCGAGACGAACGGCCTGACCACCAAGGTGGTCGAGACCAATCCCCTCACCCACGTCACCACGACCGAGTACGCCCCGGCGTGGGGCAGCCCGGTCAAGCAGACCGACCCGAACAGCCTGGTCAGCCAGTTGGAGTACGACCCGCTCGGCCGGCTGACCAAGGTGTGGATGCCGGACCGGACCGGCGCGGTCGGGCTGGACCCGAGCATCAAGTACACCTACCTGATCCGCACCGACAAGCCAGTCGCCGTCAAGACGGAGAAGCGGCAGAACGACGGCTCGTACAGCGTCGAGTACAAGCTGCACGACGGCCTGCTGCGCCCGCGCCAGGTGCAGACCGAGGGGCCGAACGGCACCCGGATGATCGCCGACACCATCTACACCCCGACCGGCCAACTCGACCGGACGTACGCGACCTACAACGCTGGAGGTGCGCCGACCGACTCCATCTTCCCGGTCACCATTGGGGAGGTCGACGGTCAGACGTTCTACGTCTACGACGGCGCGGACCGGGTCGTCGCAGAGATCTTCTCCGTGGCCGGCAACGAGAAGTGGCGGACCACCACCACCTACGGCGGTGACCGGGTCTCGGTCGACCCGCCGCAGGGTGGCACGCCCACCACAACGATCACCAACGCCCTGGGGCAGACGACCCAGCTGCTGCAGTACAAGGGCACCGGTCCGTCCGGCGCGTACGACAAGACCGAGTACGCCTACACCCCCTCCGGCAACCTGGCCACAGTGAAGGACCCGGCCGGAAACGTCTGGAAGCACGAGTACGACCAGCTCGGCCGCAAGGTCAAGTCGATCGATCCGGACGCCGGCACGACGACGGTCACCTACGACAACCTGGACCGGGTCACGAGCACCACCAACGGCGTGAACCAGACGATCAGCACCAAGTACGACGAGATCGGCCGGACGACCGCCAACTACAAGGGGGCGGCCGACACGGGCGTGCTCCTCAGTAGCTGGACCTACGACCTGGAGATGCTGGGCAAGCTCTCATCGAGAAGCCGCTGGATCGAAGAGGCTGAGTACGTCACGTACTACACCGCCTACGACGAGTTCTACCGGCCGCACGCCACCTACTACCAGGTGCCCGAGCACGCCGGTGCCGAGCTGGCCGGGCTGTACACCTTCTCGGCGGAGTACAACAGCGACGGCACCGTCGCCTCCGTCGGCATGTCGGAGGGCGGTGGCCTGCCCTTCGAGGCGATCGCCAACACCTACGACAGCCTGGAGCGCCTGACCGCCAGCAACGGTGACGCGCCGTACCTGACCGACGTGGACTACTCGTACACCGGCGAGGTCATCCAGACCGAGTCGGCGCTGGGCGCCAACAAGGTCTGGTCGACGTACCAGTACGAGCCGGGCTCCAAGCGGCTGGTCAACCAGCGGCTGGACCGCAGCGGCGCGCCGATCATCGACATCGACGCCCGCTACACCTACGACGCGTCCGGCAACATCCTCCAGATTGCCGACACGCCGTCGGGCACCCGGGACGTGCAGTGCTTCACCTACGACTACCTGCGCCGGATGGAGCGGGCCTGGACGTCGGCGAGCACCGCGACGGACCCGTGCGCAGGCGGACCGTCGGTGACCGGCGTGGGCGGGATAGCCCCATACCACCACGCCTACACCTTCGACGTGGTGGGCAACCGGAAGACCGAGTCGCAGTACGCCCCAGACGGCAGCGCGCTGATCCAGCGCACGTACAAGTACCCCACCGCGGGCACGGCGCAGCCGCACACCCTGCGCGAGATGACCGAGAGCACTCCGCAGGGCGACAGGCTCTACACCTACGACTACGACGCCGCCGGCAACACGAAGCGGCGGACCAAAGTCGGTGAGGACCAGACCCTGCTCTGGGACGCCGAGGGCAACCTCGAGTCGGTCACCGACGCCGCCGGCAAGAAGACCAGCTTCTTCTACGACGTCAACGGCTCCCGGATGCTCCGCAAGGAGCCGAACGCCACCACCCTCTACCTGCCGGGTATGGAGATCCGGCTCAACCACACCACCAGGGCGACGGACGCCACCCGCTACTACTCGTTGCCGGGTGGCGGCACGGTCGTCCGCAAGCTCAACGGTCTGTTCTACGTCGCCTCCGACCACCACGGCACTGGCCAGGCGACGGTCGACGAGACCGGCGCGGTCCTACACCGGCGGAGCACGCCGTTCGGTGAGGCCCGTGGCAACCAGCCGACACCAGGGCAGTGGCCGACGGAGAAGGGCTTCGTTAACGGCAACCAGGACTCGACCACGGGCCTGGTGAACATCGGCGCCCGCGAGTACGACATCGTCACGGGCCGGTTCGTCTCCCTCGACCCGATCATCGACATCAACGACCCGCAGCAGATGCACGGGTACGCCTACGCTAACAACAACCCGATCTCGTTCTCCGACCCAGACGGCCTCAAGGCCTGCTCGGACGACGCCTGCGGCCCGGGCGCCGACTACGAGGACATGTACGGCAACTACCACAAGGTCAAGGGGCACAACGACGGCTGTGGTGGCTGCTCTGGGGCGTACGACCCGGACGAGCCGACGATCAACGTCCACAACAATCCTCGCGCTACCGAGGCGGACCGGGCCCGTGCAGCTGCTGCCGCTGCTGAGCGGGAGCGGCAGGCGCGGATCGCGCGGGCCAAGCAGAAGCTCCTCGATGCGGCCAAGGCCTTGGCAAAGATTCTCATGGACGAGTTGGGCATCACCGACGCGCTCGACTGCTTCACCAAGGGTGACATGGGAGGTTGTCTGGCCACCGCAGGCAACATCGCCAGTTCGATGCTTGGTGGTGTCCTCGGCAAACTCGCCGCCAGGTACGGCGCCCCATGGAAGTGGAAGAAGCTCGCCAACCTGACCAGCAGGGTAAAGGGGCTTCTGGGTGACCTCATCGACGGAGCGAAGAACCTCCTGAAGAAGGGGTGTCACAGCTTTACCCCAGGCACCCTCGTTCTGCTTGCCGACGGTTCCGTGCGCCCGATTGAAAAGCTGAAGCCGGGCGACCGGGTGCTGACTGCGAACGTCAGTAAGGCGAAGTTCGAAGCACATACCGTCGTAGCGACTCATGTGAATCAGGACGTCCTACTGGCCAACCTGATTCTCTCTGTCGATGGCCGGCGTGAGTTGGTGGAAACGACTCAGAACCACCCCTTCTGGAGTGTCAGCCGGGGTGATTGGATCGAGGCTTCACAGCTTAAAGTGGGGGAGCGCCTCCTCGCTGCTGACGGTCGTCAGGCAACGGTGCGGGAAGTGGTCTCCTACACCGGCAATCAGAAAATGCACGACCTGACTGTCGAGTCGACCCATACCTATCACGTTGTTGTGGGCGGCTCTCCCATCCTCGTTCACAACTCCTCGGCCTATGCCTGCGAAGTTAAAATCAGCAGAGCTACTCACCCGGAATCCGCCCAGCATATCGAGGATGCTCAGGCTGCGGGGCACCCGGACATCGTCACGATTAACAGGGCTGGAGCCTATCAGAATCGGAAGGATTCGCTCAGAGGGCACAAGAAGGTGCCGGGCAAGCAGCTCGACGAGTATCCTCCTGCTATGTTTGAGGAAGGCGGTACGGGGGCGAGCGTTCGCGCCATCGATGGGTCGGACAACGGCGGCTCCGGCGCGCGGATCGGTAACCTGCTGCGGGCATATCCGGACGGCACTCTTGTGAAGATATCGGTGGTCGACTAATGAGCAACGCTCTTAAGCGTTTGGTGCAGTTGGGTACGCCTGATCTTGGAGACTCGGCTGATCCTGACTCCCTGCCAGACGTGTTGGCGCCAATTCTGATGCGCACGAACGGCTTTTATGCATTCGAATCCGCCCTGCTGGTAAGGCCGGCAGGTGGAGGGATGGGTAGTCTTGAATGGTGGAATAATGAACTGAATTGGCGCGAAGCGTATCCGCAGCTGAGTCGGGATTCCGTCTTCTTTGCCGAAGATGTATTCGGATTCCAGTTCGTGACGTGCGGTGAGGGGTTCTACTCGTTCGACCCAGAGACTGCCGAGCTCGAATTTGTCGGCGATACCGCAGAAGCGTGGGCGGCGGCGATTCTTGATGACTACGAAGTCATGACGGGCCATGCCGTGGGTCATGATTGGCAGCAGTTGAATGGTCCGTTGAAGCGAGGGCATCGACTCGCTCCCGCGCTGCCCTTTGTCCTAGGAGGCGAATACCGGGCTGAGGTGCTGCGGCAGAAAGCGGACTGGGAGCTGGCGGCATTCAGGGCGGATGTTTACAATCAGATCAAAGATCTGCCAGATGGTGCGCAGGTGAAAATCCGAATGGATGACAACTAGCCCAACTTGGATCTCCTGTAATGAACGCCCTCGTCGCCCTGCGTGCGGCGAGGGCGCTTCATTACGTGTTGCGGGCACCATTCTGTCCCGGGCCGGTTCTGGTAAACCCTCTCAGGGGTTGATCAATTCGGCTGCCACCGCTTTACAACCGCTGTTGCGGTCTGGGGAGCGGGCCAGACCTCAATCAGCACCTTTTCCATCGTTGACGGATCCTCGTCGGAGGATTCCGCAAGCTCCTCGGCAATTCCCAGATTAGATCTCGAAACTCGAACCCGCAGCCAGCCTGGCGGGACGGTGATTCTCTCTGCTTCCGGTGCGAAGTCCGTGCACCCCATCACAATCAAGCGGCCCGACTCGACGAGGATGCTTGCCTCCGTCACATGATCATATATCTCGGAATTGTTTGGCGGGGCCTGCGTCAATGTATCGATTGTGACCGACACAAGGACGTTGACGGTTGTGCCCACACCAAGCGCGTCACGTGCTACTGCAATCTTGTCAGTGGTCGCTTGAGGGGTCCAGGCGCTACTAAATTCGGTGGTTGAACCCTCGTCAAAGAGGTGAAGTTGATGGTAGTCCGCAAACAATTCCAGGTGCGTGGCCATGCCGTACATCATCGCTCCTGCTCTCTGAGTGGGCTAGGCCGAGGAGCGTTCCTCCCTAACTTGGCGAAGTGCTGCGAGAGAAGGACGTTCAGGAGACATGCGCCGGCATCCCCTGCTCACCGCTGCGGCCGCTGCGGGGGAGGTGGGTGCGGCTCCGTCAAGATCGCGGAATGCCCTGGTTGGGTAGGAGTCGGCGCAGGTGCCGGATCCGCGGGGTCGCCGTGGCCGGCGGTATGCGCTGTGCGGGTTGTGGCGGTGGCGGGTGTGCCGTGCTGGCCGGTGCCCAGTTGCTGGTCGCGATCGATGAGTGGGTTGCTGACGCTCCGGTAGAGGTCCTCGCCGCGTTGGGACTGCGAGCTGACCCGTGGATGTCGCTGCAGCCACCGGGTGACGCGACGGTGCGGCGGATGCTGGCCCGCGTCGACGGCGACGCCCTGGATGCGGCGATCGGTGGCAGGCTGCTGCGGGTGAACCCACCCACGCCGGCGCCGGCCATTGAGGGACGACTGACCTTGGAAGACCTCGGGGCTCCGCCCCGAACCCCGACCCTCCTCAGAGATGCCGACGAGGAGATCCGCTTGAGTTCCGCAGGATCGGTCCTGAACGGAAGCAGATGCTGAGGCTTGTGGGAGCCCGTCGAAGGCCCGTTCCGGCGGAGCTGTTGCTCCAGGGGGCGTCGTACGGTGCGTGAGGGGTGGTGGGAGGTCGGCGGTAATCATCGGACCGGTGGTGACACAAGCCAGGGTGAGAGTTCGTCAACCAGGCGGGAGTCTTGGATGGGTCCACCGGGAAAACGCGATGAGGATTGGTTCACCAGGGTCTACGCGGCCGATTACGGACAGGTGGTGAAGTACGGCCAGCGTCGGCTTGCCGATCCGGATGCGGCGGCTGAACTCGCTCAGGAGGTGTTCGTCATCGCCTGGCGGCGTCGCCGCGAGGTTCCGGACCGCAGCCTGCCCTGGCTGTACGGGGTGGCTCGTCGCCTGCTTGCGAACGAATGGCGAGCTCGGAGAGCTGCGCCGGATGTACTACCGATGACCGACGCTGACCTTCTGCAGAAGCCGGGCTCGTCCGGCGCCGACGCGACTGTGGGCGTCGCCGATCTCCAGGCCGCTCTAGTCACCCTCGCCGACCTCGACCAGGAAATCCTCCGGCTGGTCGGTTGGGAGGAACTGACAGTTTCCGAGGCCGCTCAAGTCCTCGGCTGTACCCGTACCACCGCCGCGGTGCGTTTGCACCGCGCCCGTAGGCGCCTCAACGAAGCGATGTCATACCGAGCTGTACCGCCGGCGCAGCAGCCGGTGTTGGCGAGTCCTCGAAAGGTCATGTGATGTTCGGAGAAGAGCGAACGCGTACCCTCCTCGGTCCGGCTGACCCGGCCCGGCACAGCACCATCGCACCGCCCCGGCTTTCGGCACACGATCTGATCGTCCGCGCGGAGGCTATCGCCGAGCCGGTCGCCCATCGCCGCCAGGCACGCCCGACCCGCAGGCTGGTTCTGACGGCCGGGACGCTGGCCGCAGCGGTCGGCGCCGCAGCAATCACCCAAAACTTCGGCCCGTCCAGCCCGGACACCTCGCAGATCGCCAGCCCGCCCGGGGCGGATCCGGGGGCGGTGCTCGTGCCGGTGGCGTACGGCTCTGGCGCCCGTGATGCTGGGAACCAGCTGCGCGCGTTGGCGAGCAGGCTCGTCGATGCGAAGTACGACAACCGTACGGGCCGGTACATGTACCACCACACGAAGACGTGGGGCGACCCAGTGATGACGTCTCCTGACGGTCGCCACCACGTCGCTTTCGCGGCCGATAGCAAGGTGTGGCAGGCGGCCGACGGGACCGGTAACCAGGTCACGATTCAACTTGAGCCTCAGTATCCGGACCAGGAGTGTTAGCCGTCACCGAAGGTGACGACGAGTTGGCTCTTGCCCGTCATTGATCTTGAGGGAGTCTCTGGCGTGACCCGGTGGGGTTGCGCTTGTTC
>NZ_JBEYTI010000031.1:2407-66698 GCF_040642975.1 Micromonospora sp. NPDC047548 | reverse complement strand
CTGCTGGCAAGACCGCGTCGCCTACGACCCCACCCGCCACCGAGCCTTGCAGGCCGTCCTCGCGTCCGCCGCTTGACACAGGGCTACTCATGCCGGGACTGGCGCGTCGGCTGCGGCTCACCGACGGAGGTCGGGCCCATCCATCGGCCGCAGCACCTCTTCTGGCGTTCGGCCGGTTGCTGCGGCCAGAGCGGTGACAGCCGTCGCGGCGAGAGCGATGAGGTTCAGGGCCAGGGCCAACGCATCGGCCAGTCCCACCAGGCAGCGCGACGTAGCCGGTCGATGTCCGCATCGTCGAAACGGCGTCGGATCGGTTTGGCCGGATTGCCGCCAACGATCGCGTACGGCGGCACGTCGGCGGTCACCACCGCACCGGCCGCGATGATGGCTCCCGTCGCCGATCCGTACGCCGGGCATGATGGTGGCCTGGTAGCCGAACCAGACGTCGTTGCCGACGACGGCGCCGCCACGACTGGGCATGGCGGTGACGAGGTCGAGGGTCCGCTCGGCCCACTCGCCGCCGAAGATGGTGAACGGGAAGGTGGACGCGCCCATCGTCGGGTGGTCGGCGCCGGCCATCAGAAACCGGGTGCCGGCGGCGATCGCGCAGTAACTGCCAATGATCCAGCCGTTCCGGCCCGTTGCCGTAGAGCACGTTGCGGTTGCGCAAAGCCGGTTTCTGTTCCGGTGTACGACCCGGCCGTCGGGGTCGTAGCCCCTGCCGAGGGCGGCACGATAATCGTCGAGATCGTTGACGGCGCGGTGGAGATCATCGGCGATCCGGCCGGCCTTCGAGGTTTCGCGCGAATGTGCCTGGCGCTGTCCGACGCGCGGGCACCTTCGGGCGCCCACATCCACCTTGACGCCGGCATCAATCCTCTGGACCTCGGGTCTGCCTCCCTCATGCTCGGCCGAGATCCGCGTGGCACCAGGACATAGTCCATCAGCAGCATCTGCGGGCGCTCACCGACCCGGGGTGATGAGGTCCTCGCCGCCGATCACGAGACACCCGAACATGTCGCCGAGAACAGTTCGTTGGTGCTCCGTGAGCGGGTTGACGAATACCGCAACGTCGACCTCCGCAGCCCGGGACACCCGCGCGATATCGCGGGCTTTGCCGGGGCTAAGCAGTGTCCGCCGCGAGAACGGTGCGGTCATCTTGGCCGCACCGCCACGTGAGACACCCCGCCGCTGGACATGCCGGCCAACCACCCGCCCACCAAGTGCCTCCACCGAAACCGCCAGCAAATCGAGCTTCGCTACGAACTCCTTATCCTTGGCCGAGAACAGGCCTACGAGCACCACGTCGGCACCCGCCAGCACGGAGGTTGCTGGCCCGGTCGGGTATTGCCCCACGGGGGCATGGTGCCAGACGCATCACTGGCATCCGCTCATCGGCACGACCGGACGCTGACCCGACCGAGCGCCGTGACGTTGCGTAGCGCGCGACTCGCGGAAGAAGTGCGCATCTGACCTTGCCCTCGAATTCCCGGATGCGGGCACCGCAAGAATCGACGTGCTTCCCCGCACTGGCCCCGGACCTGCTCTGCCCAATCCGAAAGCTCATATAGTCGCGAGGTGAACATAGAGAAGGTCCGGCAGGCCTATGCGTCCGTCGCAGAGCTCTACATCGAGCTGTTCGGTACAAGCCAGCAGGTACACGCCGACGACCTCGCCTTCATCGGGCGACATCTGGCGGGCCGACCTGGCACGGTGCTCGATCTGGGCTGCGGGCCCGGCCATATCACTGATTACCTTCGCTCGCTGGGCGTCAACGCAACGGGAATCGACATGGTCCCCGAGTTCATCGCCCATGCGCAGGCAGCCCACCCGATCGGTAGCTACCAACTGGGGTCGATGGAGAATCTCGCCGTTGCCAACCGCTCCATCGCCGGCATCCTGGCCTGGGGCTCGTTGATCCATCTGCCGCCGCAAGAACTCGACGACGTGCTCGCTGAGTTCCGGCGAGTAATGGCCCCGGCCGGAACGTTGGTGCTTGGTCTCTTCGTAGGTGACGAGGTCGCCGCCTTCGACCACAAGGTCGTGACCGCCTATCGCTGGCCCGTCGACGAGTTCTCCGAGCGACTGGCGCGAGCCGGCTTCACGGAAGTTGAGCGCCTGCAGCGGCCCAGCGAAGGCACTCATCGGCCACACGCTGCCATCGCGGCAATCGCGTCCGTAGGGTGAGCTGAGTCGGCGAGCCTCCGTGCACTCGCATCGACAGAACAAGATGCCGCTCGACTCAGAGGTCAACTACTGAGCGTTATCGTCCTCGTCGGCCAGCATAGACGCTCGGCAGCAGAACCAGACGCCGCGCGACTCGCCGCCCTCAAGCGAGCTTCCCTCGATGGCTGGGAGAGTTGGCTTGTCGTTGGCACGATCCGCACCTGTTCGAGGCGTTTGGAACGTACCGCCGAGTGGTGGCTTGCTACACCCGGCCGATATAGGAATGCGGTCCGACTGTTCGCGAAGGACCTACACCGCAGGCGGCACTACTCATCGCTGCCGGCACCAGGGCACGTCGGCCGCGTCTCCGGACCGGCCCGCCGTGGCGCGCTGTGCGCGCTGCCTTCAAGCTCCCAGCGGCCCTGACCCACAGCGGTTCGGGTACCGCCACATCCGCTTGTGAGTCTGCCCGGCTCAGCAGCGGTTGGTGGACTCAATGTGGCAGAACCCAAACCGCATTCCCGCAGCTCAGAGGCCGATCGTGTCGGTTCCGCCCGTACGCAGGCGGATGGCCTGACAACCGGTCGACATGATCGTCGGGAGGACATCCGCCGTGATCAGAGGCGGCGAATGACCAGCCCCGGCTTGGCGTCCGAGGCGGCCGACAGTTGCGCGATGTCTTCCGGATCGCTGGTGAAGACGATCGCGCCACAGGCCAGAGCGACGGTGACCACGCTGGCGTCGACGATGTCGCGCGTGCCGACCTTGCCGCACAACACGCCAGCCGCCTTCGCCAGCTCAAGGCCGACCGGGACAACCTCACAACTGTGCAGGAACCGGCCGAGCTGGACCTGACGGCGAGCGTCGCGCCACGCCTGTCCCACGACGACGGAGGGGATGAGCAGGCGTCGCCCCTCTTCGACGCCCAGGTGGTGGATCGCCCACATTCGCCGATCATTGCCATCGATCGCAAGCAGCACCCCGGCGTCGTAGACGTACGGAATACTCACGCTGCCGCCTGACCGGGCCCGCTGAGTGCCTGGGCGTCGGCAGCGGCCATCTCCGCCCGCGCCGCGGCGATCTCTTCCAGGGTGAACGCACCATGCTCGGCCTGCCAGTCCGCGACCAGGCGCCGCCCGACCCGCCGCCGGAGCTCGCTCTCTGCCGCACTGGCCACCAGCCGAGCACGGCGTCGGGGTGGCCGAGCCGTTCGACCAGCCAGGAACGTAGGTCATCGCGGACGGCGTCGGCGTCCCACACCGCCGTGCGTAGCAGCCGCTGCATCGCCTGAGGATCGGCGTGGCCAGCCCGTTCCGCGAGGGGACCAGCAGGTCTTGCGTTCCACGCCCGACAGCAGCCCTTCCACGAACTGCGCCGCCGTCGCACGTGGCTCCGGCCGAACGAACCGGTCAGCGACACGCGCCGCCGCCTCGTCCAGGATGACCCGCCACCCGGCGGGGTCTACGCTGTGGCACGCGGCCACCGCACGACCTTCGGTTGTCCTCACAAACCATCGATGATCAACGCTATGGCCGTCCTCATGCCAACGCCACGCCCAACGCCGAAGCCAAGCGCTAAGGAGGCCGAATGACGAAGGTAGGTAACGTCCTGCTCGTTGCTGGTCTGGCAGTCGGGACCCTTGGCTTGGCACTCATTCCGCTTCCTGGCCCCGGGGTCCCAGTTCTTTACGCGGGGGCCACAGTGGCAGTCATCGGATTGGTTGTCAGGCTGGGCGGGGCAGGCCGGCCGCGTCGGTGGCGGTCCACACAAAAGTGACCAGGCCGTGCCGTTGCGGCATGAGCCGTCCCGCCCAGCGAATCTGGGCGCTCAGACTGCCACGGGAAGGCCTTGATGTTTCCCGATCGCCGGACGGTCTGCTGGTGGAGTCGGGCACGCGCCAGCCGACCAGCGAAGTGACGTTAGAGTACTAACGCATGAACGAGCCGGCCCAGGCCGCAGCGCGGTTCTCGTACCGCCACCTATTGGGCGGGCCTCCGGTTACCCGAACCACAAAAGCACCGGTCAGCAGCGAGATCAAGTCATGGAGTGGGGCGGGCAGGACTCGAACCCGCGACCGAGGGATTGCGGTCCGTCCGGGCCATGGCGCGGCCGGTGACGGTGCAGCACCTCGGCGCCTTGGTCGCCGGACCCGGCGAGATACGAGCTGGTGGAGTAGTTCCTGGCGAAGCTCCCGCTGGAACCGGTCGAGACCCGCGGCGGCCGTTTGGCGCCGGTGCTGCCCGGTCAGGCCCCTCCGGCTACCGCAGGTTCGAGCGGGCAGGGCGTGGTCAGGTGGTGAGCGTGGTCAGGGCGACGACCAGGTATAGACAGCCGCCGGCTGACACCGCGATGCCGGCGACGAGCGGCGCCCAGGCCACCGCCGTGGCAGCCAGTGACCAGCGCGGGGCGTGACTGGCGAGCATCGCGTATCCGCGTACGGTGATCACACCGACCACGGTCAACGTCGCCGCCATCCCCACGCCGAACGCCGTGACGAGCAGGACCGCGTCCAGCGCCCGGCCGGTGAGCAGGCCGCTGACCAGCACCAGGAAGGCCGACGGCGACGGCAGCAGCCCACCGGAGAGGCCGAGCGCGACAAGTCCACGTCGGGACCACGGATCGGTCGGCGTGTCGTCGGACCCGGATCGCGGTCCGTGGTCGTGATCGTGCCCGTGACTGTGCCCGTGACTGTGCCCGTGGCTGTGCCCGTGACTGTGGCCGCGACCGGTCAGGTGGCGGTAGGTCAGCCGGACTCCCACCCCGATCACGACCAGCCCGGCGAGCGCCTGGAGCCAACCGGTGATGGACTCCGTGCCGAGACCGGCGACCTCGCTGAGGCCGACCCAGGCGAGCGCGAGGAGCAGCACGGAGAAGGTGTGCATCACCGCCACGATCACCCCGAGCCGCGCCGCGTCCCGGTACCGGCCGTGCGTGCCGACCAGGTACGCGGCGGTGATGCCCTTGCCATGCCCGGGGGCCACGGCGTGCGCCGCTCCGACGCCGAGCGCCACCACCAGGGCGAGCCAGAAGGCCACGCCATCGTCGAAGAACGCGACCAGCCGGGCGTCGAGTCCGCTCAGACCGTTCATCGCTGTCCGCCCGCCCGCCGCCGGCGTACCAGCAGGACGGCCAGGCCGCCGGCCGCCGCAAGCCCGGTCCCGGTAGCCACCGCGGTGACCGCCGCGGGCCGGCCACCACCGGTGGCGGTGACCCGCAGGTCGTGGCCGGTACCGGTGGCAGTGAACAGCGCCTGGGTCGGCGTCATCGGCGTCTTCGCGGTGACCATCGTCCGGTACGCCGGATTCAGGTCGGTCAGTGCGGTGAGCGTGAGCCGAACCTCGGTGACCGGCTCCGGGCAGTCGAAGCGGAACCGGGCGCCGTCGGCAAGCAGTCGCTCCAGCGGCAGCAGCACCTCCGCGCAGGATCGGCCAGCCTGGCTGACCTCGACGTGCCGCAGCAGGTAATCCCGTACCGCCGCCGAGCGTTGCAGCTTCTGCTCGCCGGTCAGCGCTGTGTCGACAGTGCCCGCGTTGGGGTCCTCGAACGCGCCCACCGACTGGCCCATTGCCACCCAGTCGTCCTCGGCGGCCTGCCAGGCCAGGGTCACCCGGGCGCCGTCGACGCTGATGCCGGCCGTGGACGGCGGACCGAACGGGTGGGCGGCGGCCGGCGCGGCCGGACCGACGGCCGCGCTGAGCGCAGTGGCGCCGGCCAGCAGCGTACCGGCCAACCGGCCGCCGGCCCGGTGCCCGCCGGCCTTGACCTGGGTACGGATCCTCACGTGGCTCTCCTTGCTCGTACCGGCTCGGGGCGGGCCGACCGGCGACGACCGGCCCGCCCCGGGCGCGGGTTACTTCGTGACGGTGATGGTCGGGCTGGTGATCTTCTGGTTGTCGCTGGTCAGGTAGACCACGTGGGTGGAGTTCTTCTTCGTGGTGGGCGGCAGCTCGAAGCTGTAGCTGAGCCGGCCCAACTCGTCGGCGGTCTGGTAGCCGATGAAGACGCCGTTCTTGCCTTCCTCCGCCGTGGTGTCGCGCAGGTAGACCGTCACCTTCTCGCCCGGCTCGTAGCCGTATGCGGAGATTTTGATCCGGCCCTGGGTCTCGACCGTGGTCTTGTTGACGGTGACCTGCTCGCCGACGGTGTTCTCCGGCGTGCGCAGCTCGTTGACAGTGCGCTCGCCGGCCGCGTTCTTACGGATCAGGAAGCCGTCGTGGTGCTCGCCGTTGGCGTACCGGGCTTCGAACCGGATCTGGTCCGCCTGGACGTCGATAAGCTGGTAGAGCTGGGTGTTCTGGCTCTTGCTGGTCACCTCGGCGCCGTTACCGGTCCAGTTTTCCCCGTTGTTCAGCGCGTACATCTTGCCGCCGGAGACGGAGACCACGTAGGCCACACCGTTGTGCACGGTGGTCGACTGACGCTTGGTGGCGACGCTGCCCCGGCCGTACGAGTGGTCGTGGCCCTGAAGGACCAGGTCCACGCCGTACTTCTCGAACAACGGTCCCCACTGGTCACGGACGTTCGGGTTGTTCCGGGTGCCGGTGGTCGAGTAGACCGGGTGGTGGAAGGTGACCACCGTCCACTTGTTCGGGTTGTCCCGCAGCAGGCCTTCCAGCCACGCGGTCTGCGCCGCCATCAGCGTGCTGTTGCTCTGGTAGTTGGTGTCCAAGCCGATGAACCGGACACCCTGGTAGTCGACGTGGTAGGCGGTCTGCTTGAGCTCCGGGTTACCCGGGCCGTTGTCCGGGTACGGAAACTGCGGGCGCCAGAAGGAGGAGAGCCCACCGCTGTACTCGTGGTTGCCCGGCACGGAGATGTTGTTGACCTGACTGTCGATGAAGCCGCCGGCCTTGAACCACTGACCCCACTGCTCCTCGCTGTTCGCGGAGTCGATCAGGTCGCCGGCGTTGACGATCACCTTGGCCTCGGGCCGGTCGGCGAAGGCCTGACGGAACACCCGGGGTACGGCCGAGTCGAGGTAGTTCTGGGCGTCGCCGTAGTAGATGAACGAGAACGGCTCGAGGGTGCTCTCGGCGGTGGTGAAGTCGGTCCACTCGCTCCAGTTGGTGCCGTCACCGACCCGGTAGGTGTAGCGGGTGTCCGCCTGCAGCCCGGTGAACTCGACGGTGTGGTACGTCGAGGCGTAGCCCAGCGAGGTGTTGACCGACGTGGTGGAGGTGGCCGGCACCGTACGCACCGAACCGGCGGCCGGCATCACGCTGCCGAGCGCCTTCGGCGCCTCGAGGATCTGCGCCTGAGCCCACTCCGCGGTCGCCTCGGCCCGCCAGGTCACCTTCTGCGAGGTCGCCGGAGCGGTGGTCGGCGTGAGGATCACGCGGTCGGGCATCGGGGACGGCCGGTGGATCGAGGCCGCCGGGTACTTGGCCGGGGCGGCGTCGCCGAACGCCGCCGGGGTGAGTGCGAAGCCGCCGACGAGCAGCGCCGCCCCGCCGACCGCCACGATCCTGGTCCGTCGCGACATGGTGATCCAGGGTCTACTGCTGTTGTTCACGGTAGGGAGCCCTTCAGCGAGATGGGTTCGCCCGCCAGCGGTGACGTGGCAGGCCCTCGCATTACCGGCCGGTGAGTGGAAGCCGGATCGACATCGGACTGGCCGCCAGATGAACTCATGATCCAGACCAGTTGCCTTTGCCACCGGACAACCGGGACGTCTCATGCCGGACATCAGCCGTCGATCTTGGATTCAACGGGTCGGGCCTACCATGCGGCGGCGCGGAACCATCCGCGTCACCAGAAACGAAACGGACCCACGATGACCCGGACAGCGGTGGGCAGGACGCCGCACCGCCGGCCCCGGTACCGGGGCTCGGCGCTGGTCTCCGCCGTCCTGGCACTGGCGGTGTTCCCGGCCGCCGAACCACGCACGCCGGCCCCCCGCAAGGACGACACGTTCGTCACCGCGCAGACCACGGGAATCCTCAACATCGAGGGTGGTGAGTGCTTCACCGACCCGGTCTACTCACGACAGGCCGCTGAGGTGGTCGTGCTCTACCGGCCGTGCGAGGAACGCGCGGACAACCAGTCGTACGCGTTCCTGCACGCGCCGGATGGGCCGTGGGACCGGCCGGCGCTGGCGGCGTTCGGCTGGGCCGGATGCGGCGGCGACTTCGTCCGGCGCTGGACCTCCCGGGCCGCCTCCGGGCTGGACTATTATCCGATCCTGCCCACCGCGGAGACCTGGGCCGACGGCGACCGCGACATCATGTGCGTGGTGTACCGCCCAGGCGGCGAACTCACCGGTTCCCTGGTACCCCTGCTCCGGTGACCACCCGCCCCGGACCGCGTCCGCTGCGGCTTCGGTATCGAACGGGCCCAAGGCGGTCGCCGACTCCTCAGCGACCCATGGCGGTACTCATTTCTGCCCATCCGACTCCGGTCCGCGAAACGGCCGCACTCCCTCGGAAGATCACGCGAATGGAGAACGGTCGCCGGCTCGGCTGGCGCCGGCCGGCACGGTGAACCGGGCCGCCGCCCTACTGAGCCCGGTATGGTCCATGCGGCGCATTCCAGCCGATTCCCAGCCATTGATCAGTGCGCCGAGCTGCGGAAACCCGATCACCCGAGATCACTCGGGATGATTCGGCGTATGCCGGCCGACGGCGAACGGCGATGTCACCCCCCGGTACGCCACATGCAGCACCATGCCCTGCTTGGCGTGCGGCAGGTTGTGGCAGTGGTCGAGCCAGATCCCCGGGTTGTCGGCCCGGAACGCGACCTGCCACACCTCGCCGGGCAGCACATCGAACGTGTCCAGCCAGAGCGGACTGCCGGTCACCGGGCGACCGTTGCGGGACAGCACCAGCACGTGGTGGCCGTGCAGGTGCATCGGATGGCTTTCGGTGCCGCGGTTGACCACCGTGGTGCGCACGGCGTCACCCCGGTCGACCATCAGCGGCGGGATGTCCGGGTAGACGCCTCCGTTGACCGTGTACGCGTAGCTCGGCACCCCGTCCAGGAACCGAACCAGCCGGTCCAGTACCAGCGTGTAGTCCTTGTTGTAGCGGCCGAATGGTCCGGGCGCGGGCGTGCCGTACCGGGTAATGTCCAGGTCGGTGCCGGCCGGGTGCGCCGGCATCGCACCGGCACCCAGGAGCAGCCCGTCGGAGTCCTGGCCGTCCACCATCACGTGCACGGCCCCGGCAGGCATCGTGAACACGACGTCGTAGCGGCCGCCGGCGGGCAGCCGCAGCGTGGTCTCGGCCGTCAGTACGGTCGGGCCGTTGAGGTCCCGGCCGTCGATCGCACTGACGGTGTACGGCGTGCCGCCGACCGCCACGCGATGCGCGTCGTTGTCGGTGTTGACCAGCCGCAGGCGGACCCGTCGACCCGCAGGCACGTCCCGGGTCTCCCGCCGGTCGGATCCGCCGAGCATCGTCGCGCCGGTGTCAAAGCGGTGCACGGGCAGCGTGATGTCCGTCTCCGCCGATTCGGTCCCGTCGGGGGTCACCACGAGAGTGCCGTAGAGGCCTTTGCGGACGGCTTCACTGGACATCTCGTGCGAGTGGTACCAGTAGCTGCCGACGTCCTTGGCCTCGAAACGATAGGTGAACGTGCCGCCCGGCGGCACCGCGTCCTGGGTGACACCCGCGACACCGTCCTCGCCGGCCGGCACGTCGTACCCGTGCCAGTGCAGCGTGACCCCGATGCCCGGCAGTTCGTTGCGCAGTGTCACCTCGACCACGTCGCCCCGGGTCACCCGCAGCTCCGGCCCCGGCAGCTGGCTGTCGAAGGTCCACGCGTCAACCGTCGCGCCGGACGGCAGGGTGACCGTTGCGGCGCGGGCGGTGAGCGTGAACTTCCTGGTCGGCGGGCGGCTCGGTCCGCGCAGGTCGGCGACGGACACGCCGGGTGCCGATCCGGGTCCGACGTGGGCGGCATGGCCGCTGTCGGCGCCGTGCGTGTTGTGGTCGAGTCGGTCGGGCAACCGGCTGCCGACGGCGGCCGTGACACCCGCGGCCAGCAGCGCCACCGCCGCGGTCGCCACCACCGCGACCCGTGCCGCCCGGGCCGGGAGTCGCCATACCAGCAGCGCCGCGACACCCGGACCGAAGACCGCCGCGACCGCACCGACCGTCACCGGATAGCCGACCAGGAACTGCATCGCAATGCCCGCGACCGCGACGTACGCCGCCGCGATCAGCACTGGTGCCGGAGGCGTCCGTCGGCGGACCAGGGCGACGCCAACCACCCCGGACAGCAGCGTCAGCGGGACGGCGGTCACCAGCCGGTCCGGCACGAACCACCAGCCGGCACCACCGAGCAGTGCGACCACGGTGGCCCGCGCGGCCGTGGCCAGCACGGCCGCGATCAGCACCGCGGCGCCGGCCTTTGCACTCCGCAACGGCCAGGCCGCCGCCCACAGGCCACCCACGACCACCACCAGGAGCAGGTCGAGGACCAGCAACACGCTCATGCCGCGTGCGCCCGCTGGGGCCCGGTGGCCAGCTCGTCGGCTGCCCTGGCGGCGAGCCGGCGGGCGTTCACCAGGCCGGTGATGGCGGTGCCCAGCACGGCCAGGCCGTTCACCGCGTGCAGCGCGACGAGGTACAGCGGCAAGCCGGTGCGGCCGGTCGAGCTCCCGCCCAGCGCGCTGCTCATGGCGCTCAGGACGAGCTGCAGGATGACCAGGCCAATCGGCAGCGCGGCGAAAGCGATGGTCCGCCCGCCGGCCCGCGCAAGCGCCGCGACGACGGTGTTGAGCAGGGCGAGCGCCATGATGGCCATCGCCCCGGCACGGTGCGCCGTCCACGCGTCCGCGGTGGCCGGCCGGGTGAACGCGCCGACCCCGGCCAGATAGAACTGCGCCAGCACTGCGACGAGGACGAGCGCGCTGGTGATGACAAAGACCTTACGCATGTGGATCACTCCTGTGTGTCGAATTGATCGGGACCGGAACCTGACCACGGGGTCGTCTGGTCGGTTCCAGGGCCCCGGCCCCGCATTCGGGGCCGGGGCAGGTAGCCGGCGCTAGATCGACGTCGTGGCGACGATCTCGATCGTCACGGCGAGTTCGCGCGCGATGAAGCCGACCGTCCGGCTCACCCCGAACGCAGTCCGGTCGACGTCGATGACGTCGAACGTGCCGCGGACCGTCACGATGCCCCACAGCTCCTTCACGGCGAAGCGGACGGTGGTGCGGAACGGGTCGACCGCGTACGTTCCGGCAGCGATCGCCGGCCGGGTGGCGGCGCCGTTGATGCTCATCGCAGGCCTTCCTGGTTGTGCAACGTCAGCGGTAGGCCTGGCCATCACGGGAAGGGTCAGACTCTGGCCTCCTCCCCGACCTCGGCCTGTGAAGCCGAGGTCGCCTTCGGTGCCCGGCGTCCGGGCATCCACCAGTTGGCTTTGCCGCACAGTTCCATGACCGCGGGGACGAGGACCATCCGGATGATGGTGGCGTCGACGAGCACGGCGACGGCCATGCCCAGACCTCCCTGCTTGACCGCGACGTCGGGGCCGAGCAGGGAGGTCGTGAAGACGGCGATCATGATGGCGGCCGCGGCCGTGATGACCTTGGCGGTCCCCACCAGCCCGCGAGTCACGGCCACCCGGGTGTCGCCGGTGCGCTCGTACTCCTCACGGACCCGCGAGATCAGGAAGACCTCGTAGTCCATCGACAGGCCGAACAGGACCGGGAACATCATCACCGGCACCCAGGTCGTGATCGGCATCTCGGTGGGAAAACCGAGGGCCGAGCCGAACCATCCCCACTGCACGACCGCGACAATCACGCCGTAGGCGGCGCCGATCGACAGCAGGTTCATCACGGCGGCCTGCAGCGCGATCGTGACCGACCGGACCAGCACGATCAGCAGCACCAGGGACAGCGCGATGACGACCGCGATCATCAGGGGCAGGCGCGAGCTGGTGTCGTCGGCCAAGTCGATCGTGCCGGCGTTCGGGCCGCCGACGTAGACCTCTTCGCCGCCGGATGCCTGGGGCAGCACGTCGTCGCGAAGCTGGTGGACCAGGTCCGCGGTCGCCTCATCCTGGTATCCGGTCTTGGGGAAGGCCATGAAGGTGGCGGCCTGCTCGTCCTGACTGACCCGAGGCTGCGTGGCGTAGGCGATGCCCTCGGTCTTGCTGACCGCGTCGACGACGGGACGCAGATCGGCGTCCTTGGAGCCGACCTCGGTGGCGAAGATCAGGGGTGCGCCGTAGCCGGGGCCGAAGCCCTCGGAGAGAATCTCGTACGAGGTGTAGCTGCTCCGGTCGTGGGGCTGGACACTGGCGTCGGGCAGGCTCAGCCGCATCGATAGCACAGGGGCAGCCAGCACCAGCAGGGCCGCGCCGGCCAGAACCGCGGCGACCAGCGGTTTGCGCTGCACCACGCCCGCCCAGCGCTCGGCGGGGGTACTCCGCCCTCGGGACGCGGCACCGTCTGCCCCCTGCCGGCGGGACGCACGGCGCGGCAGGCGCAGCGAGTTGATCTTATGGCCGGTGAAGCCCAGGAACGCCGGCAGCAGGGTCACCGCGGCGATCATCGTCACCAGCACGATCACCGACGTGGCGACGGCCACTCCGGTCATCAGCCTCTGTCCCATGACGACCAGGCCCAGCAACGCGATCACGACGGTCGTGCCGGCGAACAGCACCGCCTTACCTGCGGTGGTGATGGCCTTGACAGTGGCGCTCTCGGGCTCGTCGCCGTCCTGCAGGCTGTCCTTGTAGCGGGTCAGGATGAACAGTGCGTAGTCGATGCCGACACCGAGCCCGATCATCGCGGCGAGGATCACAGTAAAGTCCGGCGAGGGGACCACGTGCCCCACCAGCCTCATCAGGGCGATGCCGCCGAGGAGCGCCAGCAGTGCGGTCACGATCGGCAGGCCCATCGCCACCAGCGACCCGAAGGCGATGAACAAGATCACCGCTGCCGCCACGACGCCCACGCTCTCGCCCGGACCCTGCGGGGGGGTCTCGGCCCCTTCTGCCTTCTCCCCGCCCAGCCCCAGCGTCACGCCGTCACCGGAGGCTTCCTTGACCGTGTCCACCAGAGGCTTGACCTCGGTCTTCTCCACATCCTTGTCGGTCAGCGGGATGGTCGTACGGGCGATACGACGATCCTGCGTCACCAGATCTTTGTCCTGATACGGCGAGGTCACCGGTCCGGTAATGGGTGAGGCGTCTAGATCGGCGATGAGCTTCTCGATCTTTTGCCGGGTGGCGGGGTCGTCGATCCCCTTCTCTGCCTTGATCGCGAGAGTCAGCGTGTCCCCTTGCTGCTCGGGGAAGTGCTTCTCGATCAGCGCCTGCGCCTTGGCGGAATCGGAGTTTCCGCCGGAGAAGTCGTTGTCGGGGGCGGCGCCGAAGCCGAAGCCGACGAACGCCACGGCGATCACGCCGACGATCCAGGTCAGGAGGACCAGGCGGCGGCGCCGGTAACAGAACCGGGCTAGTCCCGCCAGAGCTCCATCCGTAGGGGGAGTCTCGGTTGGCATCATCTTCTCCTCGATGGTTGGGCCGCCTGATCATGTCGCCAGGCGCACCGCCGGTCGTCCTGCAGACGGATGCAATTCGCGCTGCCGCCGACGGCGCACCCCGGCTGCTGCAGACGCCGTAGGCGCCGGGAAGGTACTGCGTGTGCGGTAGGCGGCCGCTCGTCCGTGGGCAGGAGTCGTTCGCGGCAAGACCCGGCTAAGGTGCGCGCATGAGTACAGGACGGTTCGGTGTTCGGGCCGGTGTCAGAGATTGGGCGATCGCCGTTTGCGTGGCAGCGACGCTGCTGGTCGCCGGGCTGTCCGGGCATCACTCCGCCACGGATATTGACCTACTCGGCTACGCACTGTTGGTGGCCGGCGGCCTGTCGCTGGCCGCGCGCCGCCGGGCTCCGGTTCCCGTCCTGGCCGTCACCGGGCTGTGCGCGGTGGGTTACCAGGTGGTCGGTTTTGACGTGCCCGCCGTCGCGTTCCTGTTTGCGGTGTACGCAGCCGTGCGGGCGGGCCACCGCATCATCACGGTCGTGGCGGCTGTGATGATGCTGGCCGCTCTCCCGCTCGCGGCCCTCGCCCTGCCACAAGACATGCCCGTGGGCGAGGCGCTCGCACAGGCCCGGGGCGCCCTCGAGCTGGCTTGGCTGATCGCTGCCGGTGCCGCGGGTGAAGCGCTGCGGCAGGCCGAGCGGCGGGCGGACGAAGCCGAACGCACCCGGGAGGAGACCGCGCGGCGCCGCGCCAACGAGGAGCGGCTGCACATCGCGCGGGAGCTGCACGATTCGCTCACCCACCAGATCTCCGTCATCAAGGTGCAGGCCGAAGTCGCCGTCCACCTGGCCCGCAAGCGTGGTGAACAGGTGCCGGAGGCCCTGCTGGCGATCCGGGAGGCCGGTCGTGAGGCGGCCCGGGAACTGCGAGCGACCCTGGAGGCGCTGCGTGACGACGGTAAGACCCCGCCGCATGGGCTCGCCCATGTCCCGGAACTGGTGGCACGGGCCCGTGCGACCGGCCTGGACGCGACGTTGACGGTCGAAGGACAACGACACGACGTGCCGGCGGCGGTGGACCGGACCGCCTACCGGATCGTTCAGGAGTCGCTCACCAACATCGCCCGTCACGCCGCCGCCGCTACGGCGTCGGTCCGGATCGACTACCGTCCGGACGCCCTCGCGATCCGAGTCGACGACGACGGCAAGGCCACGCCAGTCACTGCCCCGATGCCCGGCGTCGGGCTGCTCGGGATGCGCGAACGAGTCACCGCCCTCGGCGGTCGCCTGCGCGCGGAACCGCGCGGCGAGGGCGGCTTCACCGTCCGAGCTGAACTCCCGGTGGACCGAACGTCATGATCCGTGTCCTGCTGGTCGACGACCAGCCGCTCCTTCGCAGCGGATTCCGCGCGCTCCTCGATGTCGAAGACGACATCGAGGTGGTGGGCGAGGCCGCCGACGGGAAGGAGGGTCTGGCGCTCGCCAAGGAACACCTGCCGGACATCGCGCTCATCGACATCCAGATGCCGGTCATGGACGGCATCGAGGCGACCCGGCGCATCGCCGCAGACCCGACCCTGGCCCGGGTGCACGTCGTCATCCTGACCAACTACGGCTTAGATGAATACGTCTTCAACGCGCTGCGCGCCGGCGCCGCCGGGTTCCTCGTCAAAGACATCGTGCCAGAAGACTTCCTACACGCCGTTCGCGTCGCCGCGCGCGGCGACGCCCTGCTCGCACCGTCGATCACCCGCAAGCTGATCAACCGGTACGTCACCGAGCCGTTCCACACAGGCGCCAACACGGGGTTGAAAGGGCTGACCAACCGCGAACGCGAGACCGTCGCCCTCGTCGCGCAGGGCCTGTCCAACGACCAGATCGCCGAACGCATGGTGATCAGCCCACTGACCGCCAAAACCCACATCAACCGGGCCATGGCCAAGCTCCATGCCCGTGACC
Source organism: Micromonospora sp. NPDC047548 (assembly GCF_040642975.1). Classification (NCBI taxonomy): domain Bacteria; kingdom Bacillati; phylum Actinomycetota; class Actinomycetes; order Micromonosporales; family Micromonosporaceae; genus Micromonospora; species Micromonospora sp. NPDC047548. The sequence continues at coordinate 51,133 of NZ_JBEYTI010000031.1, read as the reverse complement.
GTGCCCAACTCGTGGTCCTCGCCTACGAATCCGGCCTGGTAGCCCCACGCAACCGCTGACATCGATACGTCGACCGCAGCCGGATCCAAGATCAGGTGCGCGCGACCACTCCGTGACAGCCTGCGCGCCGGGCCAGCCGGACCAGCCGGATGACCCGCTCGTCGATCGAAAGCCGTAGCTCGCGGTTCATGGAAGCTGGCTCAGCTGTTCCTTGCGTCGCAGCAGAGCCGCCCTCGTACGGCGGGCGGTATGCAGATTGGCGATGGCCAGGACGCCCAACGCTAGTACCACGACGATCAACGACGGCTCGAGCTTGTGCCGCAGGGTGGTGATGACCAGCGCACCGACGGTGAACAGCAGCCAGGCGCCCAGTCCGAGCCAGCCGGCGACGACGCGATCCTGAGCGAACATCGGCGCCCTGCGGGTCACGGCCCAGACACCGAAAGCCGCCCAGCACAGTCCGATCGCCACCAGTACCGCGAACGCCACCACCGTCCGTGGCGGCAGCCCGGGCTCGGTTGCCCACAACAGCCCGATCAGGCCGCTGCCGGCGAGCCCGGCGAGCCCGGCGAGCGCGAGCGTCACGGATCCGACCCTCTTCCGCAGCGACAACGGCGCGTTGAGCCGCTTGAGCAGGTCTTCGGGCGTCATGCTTCGTACCCCTTCCGCGCCAACTCGCGGCGCAACAACGTCCTTGCCCGGTTGAGCCGCGACTTGATGGTGCCGACCGGAACAGCGCAAATCTGTGCGCACGCGTCCAGCGGCAGATCCTCGAGATAGAACAGCAGCAGCACCTCCCGTTCCCTGGCCGGAAGCGCCGCCAACGCGCCGCCGAGCGTCTCCCGATCGACCACCGCTTCCGCGTCGTCGGCTCCCGGCACGTCGTCGACCAACTCGGGCTCCGGGCGTGCATAGACGTCACGCAGTCGGTTCATCACCGCCCGGCGAGCGATGGCGAAAAGCCAGGGGGCGAACCGGCCCGGCTGCCGCAGCCGCGGCAGCCCCTTGAAGACCGCCAGCCATACCTCTTGCACCACATCGTCGTCGGGCCGGTCAGCATCCGCCCGACGTACCGCTCGACCGCCGGATGCCATGCCCGTACCAACTCGGCGAAGGCTTCACGCTCGCCCAACTGGCAGCGAACCACCAACAACTCATCGGCCATCTGCCCTCCTTCGCCTGTTCAGTCGCGGCCCGCGCCGTGCAGGTTCACTTCTCGTCCAGGGCCCTCCGAACCGTGTCGCATCGGAGCGGTAGATGCCACTTTGTGGCGGCCCTACCGGGGCTCCACGAGGGGACTCGCGGGAGGCGCACGCATCTGCCGCAGACAACGCCGGGGGCCTCGGCCGGTTCGGAAGCCACCGAGCAGCGTCATACCGCAACACCGACCGGCCCCTGCGGTCCGCGCACCGCCACCTACTGGACGCACCCTCCGCTGAGCAGCGCCCGGTGGCCGATGTTCCGCTGCCATTGGTCCGCCGCTTCCCTGGCAGCCCACCGAGACGTCATCAAGATCCAAGAGCATCTGCAGCTGCGTACCCTGCGCATTCCTGATGCCTCCCTCTGCCAAGGATGCCCCCCTTGCCCCACCAAGAGAACGCTCACTCCTCCATCCCCGGGCCGAGCCGTCGCCAGTTCCTGATCCTGTCGGGAGCGGTCGCCGCGGCGTCCTCGATCGGCACTGCCATCCCCGCCGCCGCCGCGCCCGGCGGCGGTATCGGCAACCTGCCCGGCTACCCCTTCACCCTCGGCGTGGCCTCCGGTGACCCATTGGCCGACTCGGTCATCCTGTGGACCCGTCTCGCCCCGGAGCCGCTGGCCGTCGGGTCCGGCATGCCGCCGAAGAAGGTCCCGGTCCAGTGGCAGGTCGCCCACGACGAGGCGTTCACCCGGGTCGTCCGCGAGGGCGAGGTGTTCGCTCTACCTGAGCACAACCACAGCGTCCGTGTCGACGTTCGCGGACTCGCGCCCGACCGCTGGTACTTCTACCGATTCCGCTGCGGCCCAGAACTGAGCCCGGTCGGCCGCACGCGGACCCTGCCGGCCGCCGGTGCGCAGGTCAACTCCTTCACTATCAGTCACGCGTCCTGCCAGACCTGGCAGACCGGCTACTTCACGGCGTACCGCTACATGGCACAGGACGACATTGACCTCGTCCTGCACCTCGGCGACTACATCTACGAGGGCGCGATCACCGCGGCCACGCCCCGCGGCGGAACCTTCGTGTCCGATGAGGTGCGCGCTGCCACGAACACCGTAGATCAGTACCGGCTGCGCTACTCGCTGTACAAGTTGGACCCTGACCTGCAGGCGGCGCACGCCGCGTTCCCGTGGGCGATCACCCGGGACGACCACGAGGTCACCAACGACTATGCCGGCGGTATCGACCACGGGCAGAAGCAGCTCGCCCGACGCGCTGCCGGCTACCAGGCGTGGTGGGAGAACACTCCCACGCGTTGCGCTCCGCCCGTCGGTGCCGACCAGCGGATCTACCGCCGGTTCACCATCGGCAGCCTTGCGCAGCTTGACCTCCTGGACAGCCGTCAGTACCGCATCGGCGACAACGACCCGCTCGTCTCGAAGCTCGGCGACGAGCAGGAGGCGTGGCTGATCGACGGCATCAACTCGACCGGCGCGACGTGGCACGTGTTCGCGCAGGGCCAGCAACTCGGCGGCGTCAACCAGAACAGCCCCACCCGGAATCGGATCTACCGCGCGTACAACGACCGCCGCGTGTACCCGGTCATCTTCTCCGGAGACCTGCACTGGACGCTCGTCCAGGATGCGCTGCTCGCGGTTCCGGATCCCACCAGCGCGATCGTGGGCACGGAGTTCATCGTCACGTCGATCACCTCGACCGGCGACGGCCCCGGCGATCAGGCCACGAAGGACAATTGGCTCAAGCGTCCGTGGATCCGGTACGTCGACGGCTACCGCGGCTTCATCCGCACCACGTTCACCCCGACCGGCGCGACGGCGACCCAGCGGAACGTCCAGTTCGTCACCCGGCCGGACGCCCCGGCCTGGGACGCGCAGAAGTTCTACATCGAGGCCGGACGCCCCGGCGTGCAGCTGGTCTAGGCCCCGCCCGTGCCGAACTTCGGCACACCCCTCGGCGCAGCTGCCCGTCCACAGCCTGGCCGGACAGAGCCGGACAACACAAGATCGGCCCCCCACCCCCCGCCCTGTTTCAACAGGTGGGGGGCCGTACGGCTCCTGCCCCTGCGGTCCCGGGGCAGCGGCACGAGGACCGACAACGCAACCATCCTGCCGGGCCGGACATCGAAGCCACACGCACAATCCGCAACGACGTCCACAGCGGGACGGATGCGCTCGTGACCTGCCTCCTGCCCGCCCTGAAACCCAGGCCTGGCATCCACCGAGACCGAATGTGGCTACGAACTCGCATCGCCGCAGGTCAGAGGCGGCGCAACCGCAGCACAAGTTCGCACATTCCACTGAGCTGCGGCGCAAGCCGATGGCCGAGTTCGCCGTCGAGGACCTGCGCCGCGGCGTGGCTGGCCGCACGCACCAGCGCCTCGGCGGTTACCGGGCTGCTGCGTATCGCCTGGCGCAGCGTGATCGGCATCGTCAACCGGGTCGTCGACGAGGCCCTGGCCGGCACCGGCCGGCTGGCCGGGCTGACCCGTATCGGTATCGACGAGGTCGCCTATCGCAAGGGCCAGCGCTACCTGACCTGGTCGTAGATCACGACACCGGCCGCCTCGTCTGGGCCGCCGACGGGCGGGACAAGGCGACCGTGCACACGTTCTTCGACGAGCTGGGCCCTGAGCGGGCCGCGATGCTGACGCACGTGTCAGCCGACGCCGCCGGTTGGATCGGCGACGTCGTGGCAGAACGCGCGCCGCGGGCGGTGCGCTGCCTGGATCCCTATCACCTGGTCGCATGGGTCACCGACGCCCTCGACGAGGTGCGCCGGGCGGTGTGGAACACCGCCCGCGGCGGCAAAGGCCGCGCCACCGAGCAGTCCCGCCAGCTCAAAGACGCCCGGTGGGCGCTGTGGAAGAACCCGCCGAACCTGACCGACAAGCAGAAGGTAACCCGCCCCGTTCGTCAAGCTCGCCCGCTCGATCCGCCGTCACCTCCCTACGATCCACAACATGCTCGACAGCGGACTGTCCAACGCCCGCGTCGAGGCCAACAACGTCCACCTACGGGTACTGACCCGCCAGGCATACGGCTACCACAGCGCGAAAGCCCTGATCACCATGGCCAACCTCCGCCGCGGCGGCCTGTGCCCGCCACTCCCCGGACGATCATGAAAACCGACCCACGAGAACATCAGTAGACCCGGTGTCAGCGGCTTCGCCGATCAGAATTCTTCCGCCACGTCGTCGGTTCTGGTAGCCCCCTCGCACCGGTGGAAGGATTGGTGACCATGACCGACGCTAGACCGCTGGGCGCTGACGAGGCCTCGTTCATCGCGGTGGTTCGCTCAGGCGATACGGCGCGGTTTGCGCTCATCACGGAGCGCCACCGGCGTGAGCTGCAGGTGCACTGCTACCGGATGCTTGCGAACTACGAGGACGCCCAGGACATGACGCAGGAGACGTTCCTGCGAGCGTGGAGCAAGCGGGAGTCGTTCAAGGGCCACGCTGCGCTGCGGACCTGGCTGTACCGGATCGCGACGAACGTCTGCCTTGACTTCCTGGAGAAGCGCAATGACCGCACACCCGTACCGTCCGGGCTGTCGGACTCCGGCTCCGAGGTGCTGTACCTGCAGCCGTACCCCGACCGGATGCTCCCCGAGGACCCGCAGGAATCGGTGGTGGCGCGGGAGACGATCGAGCTGGCGTTCATCGTCGCCGTCCAGCACCTGCCGCCGCGGCAGCGGGCGGTGTTCATCCTGCGCGACGTCGTCGGCTGGCCGGCGTCGAAGGCCGCCGACGCCCTCGATCTGACCATCGCATCGGTGACCAGCGCGCTGCAGCGGGCGCGCGTGACGATGCGCGAGCAGCTGCCCGACCGCCGCCTCGACTGGCGGAGCCCCGCCGCCCACGAGCTGTCGAGTGACGAGCGCGGCGTGGTGAAGTCGTACATCGACGCCCATGAGCGCAACGACCTTGACGGGCTGATGTCCCTACTGCGCGACGACCTGCGCTTCGTGATGCTGCCCGAGGCGGGCACCTCGGTCATCACGGCCAAGGACGCGGTGGACGGCTGGGTCTCCGGTGGGCTCTTCCAGCCCGGCTACGACGACTGGCGCTGTATCGCCACGACGGTCAACCGCATGCCCGCCGCCGCGCTGTACCTCCGCACCCCTGACGGCCCGGAGTACCGGTTGTTCAACATCGCGGTCCTGCACATCGTCGACGGGAAGATCGCCGAGCTCACCGGATTCGACGCCACCGACAAACCATGGCTGGACCTGCCCCCGACACTGTGATCAGACAAGTCCCCGTCGTCGACGAGTCCAGCGCCACGGGCCGGCGTCACCGAAGTCACCGCGGAATGAGCACCCCGACCAGCTGAACACCAACGCGACAACGCGAACACCACCGCCCCGCCGGCGTTGCCGGCGGGGCATCTTGATGCCCGAAGAACGTCAGGAAGGATTTCGACCCGGCCTCACGAACCGAGCAAATGGTCCGTGCTCATCGCCTCGTCTCGTATCGGGTCAGCACGACGCCGCCGGGAAATGTCCGCGTCTCCACGAGGTTCAGGTTCACCCAGCTGTCCAGCGCGGTGAAGAACGGCGTGCCGCCGCCCACCAGGACCGGCACGGTGACCAGCATGTACTCGTCGATCAGCCCGGCCCGCATGGCCGCCCCGGCGAGCGTCGCGCCGCCGATGTCCATCGGGCCGGCGTCCCCTGTCTTGAGCCGGGTGATCTCGGTGACCGCGTCGCCGGTGACCAGGCGGGTGTTCCAGTCGACCGTGCTGGTCGTCGAGGAGAACACCACCTTCGGCATGTCCCGCCAGCGGCGGGCGTACTCGATTTCCGCCTGTGTGGCGCCGGGCTGCTGGTCGGCGGTCGGCCAGTGGGAACTCATCGCCTCCCACAGCTTGCGCCCATACAGCGCCAGGCCCGTCGCCCCCACCCGGTCGGACCACCACTGGAACAGCTCGTCGCTCGGCGACGAGTCCGGTCCCTCACCGCCACTCCAGCCGAGGTCGTCGCCGGGCGCGGCGATGTAGCCGTCCAGGGTCACATTCATGCCAAAGGTCCGTTTCCGCATCATGCCAGCCTCTCGTAAGTCGATCTTATACGTACAGACGGGCGCGGCGCGGAAACCTAATCGGTGCGCGATCTGCGTCCGCAGGTAGTCCTCGCGTTCCGGACTCGGCACGGCGTACTCGGCTGGGCTTGAGCAGCACCCACCGGATCTCGATTTCACCCTCGTACGGGCAGCGGCGCACCCAGGGCCAGCTCTCCCCGACCGCTGCTGCCGTCTGCCCGGACGGGAAGGCCTTCCACGGCCACCTGCAACAGCGGCTGTCTGCTTTCGCAGAGGCGTTGCGCCCGTACTCGCGGCCGGGCTCGATGTCCTGGCGCGCATCAGTTCTCCGGCTGGTCGGGGTCGCACAGCGGGCGCAGCTGTGGCCCGTCGCCCGGTGAACCGGGTGCCGTGACGCGCCCACGGCACGCTGATGACCGTCGGCCCGTGCACCGGGCAGTCGACCCTGGGCACAGCCGCCTCGATGACCACCCGCAGAGTGCCGAAGTCCAGATGCCGCCACCGCCGCCGTCCCCACCCGCGGTCGTACCACGGTGCCCGGGCCTGGCAGCGCCCGCACCGGCGCGTGGCGCCCTTACATGGCCGGGCCGCGACGACGAGGACCTCGCCGTCGGCGTCCTCATCGAGGCGCACGTCCTCGACGACCGCCCGATCGAACCCCGCCTGCCGATGAAATACCCTGGTCAAACGCACGCCGTGTTCCGATCTTTGGTTCCTGACCTTCGACAAGCCAGAAACCTAGACGGGACACGGCGTGCCCTGTTGATCAGGGTCGCAACCCACCCACGAGAACGTCAGAAGAGCCCAGAAATTGGTCTGCCGGCTCGGCTGCCTCTCGCGGTACAAGTCCTACTCCACGATCCCTTGGCCGAGCTCGTTGCCGGTCCCCCGTGCCGGCCAGTCGTAGACCGTCCAGCCTCCCCTGACAGGGACACGGTGGAGCGCCTCACCGAGCCGGGTTGTCGACGTCGGCAGGTTCCCGGTATTCCAAGGCGGCCAGCAGCATGGGGACAGCCAGCAGGATCACGCCCAGCATCACGGGGGCGCCGAGCACGCCGAGGACGACGACGCCTTTCCGAAGCCCGAAGCGCCGCGAGCAGGAGATCGCCAGGACGCCGTCACCAGCTGCGAGCAACAGGAAGAAGAGCACGTAACCGACTCCGGCCATGTCGATCTGGCCGGCGGTGCCTGCGATGCCCGTGGCCATGCCGACCGCTTGCACCACGCTGCCGACGGCGTACACGCCGAGCCTCGGTCTAGCGCTGGAGTAGGAGTCGCCGGCAACGACCGAGCCGCCGGCCGTGGTTCCGGCGTCGGCCGGTCAGCCGCCGTGAGCGCTCGCGCGAGGCAGTCGGGGGTCTTGACGCAATGTCAGTTGGGCAGGTCGGCAATCCGGGTCGACAGCTTGCGCAGCACCGCGAGTTCGTCGGGGCTCAAATGATCGAGGAAGCGCGAGCGTACGGAGACGACATGGTGCGGGGCGGCTTCCTCCAGCACCCTGAAGCCGTCGTCGGTCAGGTGCAGGATGCAGCCCCGCGCGTCCAGCGGATCGGGCTCCTTATCGATGAGTCCCCGACCCTGCATGCGGGCCGCGTGGTGGGACAGTCGGCTGCGCGACCACTCCATCTTGGCGGCGAGGTCCTTGAGCGCCCAGCGGTGGTTCGGCTTCTCCGACAGTGTGCTCAGCACCTCGTAGTCCGCCGGTGACAGCCCCGAGTCGTGGGCCAGGTCCCGGCCGAGCCGTGCCGGCAGCGCTATCAGCAGGCGCCGGAAAGCGCGCCACGCGTGTTCCTCTTCCTCGCTCAGCCAGGCAATGTTCACCCGGTCACCGTACACCTCGTTGACACGTCACAGAAGTTCCGTGTACGGTCGTTGACATGTCATCGAAAGCATCGAGCGCGCCCCTGCGCGTCCTTGTCATCGTCGCGAGTACCCGCCCCGGACGGCTCGGACCCGCGATCGCCGACTGGTTTGTCCAGGCAACCCTTGCGGCAGCCGCAGATGGCGGGATCACCCTCGACGTCGCGGACCTGGCCGACATCGGACTGCCGCTGCTCGACGAGCCCGAGCATCCCTCCAGCGGCATCTACGTTCACGAGCACACCCGCGCATGGAGCCGGCGGGTCGCCGCAGCTGACGCATTCGTGGTGGTCACGCCCGAATACAACTACGGCATGCCAGCGGCATTGAAAAACGCCTTCGATTTCCTCTACCAGGAGTGGGCGTGGAAGCCGGTAGGGTTCGTCAGCTACGGCAACACCTCGGCCGGCACCCGGTCCGTACAGATGTCCAAGCAGGTCGTCACAACCTTGAAGATGATGCCCATCGGCGCCACCGTCACCCTACGCATCGCCGACAGCACCCACAACGGGCAGGTCATCGAGTCCGCAGGACTCGACGAAGCCGCTCGCGGAGTGCTGCTTGAACTGACCCGGGTGGCCCGGGCGATGCGGTGCCTGCGCACCGAAACCGACAGTGACGACACCAGCATTCCCGGGCCGGTCGAGGGACTGAGGCTGACCACTGCCCAACCTGACGACCTGGCCGAACTGCTCGTGCTCCAGCGGTGCTGCTGGGTGCAGGAGGCCCTCGCGAACGACACCCTCGACCTGCAGCCGCTACGGGAGACGCTCGATGACCTGCGCGCATCGATGTCGACCTGGCACCTGTGGTGCGTACGTCGGCACGGACGCCTCGTCGCGGCGGTCCGAGCCCGGGTACATGAGCGGGCGTGGCTGATCGGTCGCCTCATGGTGGCTCCCGACCAGACCGGGAACGGCATCGGTTCCTGGCTGCTCTCATACGTCGAACAACAGGCCCCCGAGGAGACCACCCACTGCGAACTGTTCACCGGCCACCGCAGCACGCGCAACATCAAACTGTACGAACGCGCCGGCTATACCCTCACCGCCGCCGGCACCTCCGACGGCAGCGTCTACCTCACCAAACAGCGGCAGCTGACCGCCTGAATCCCCATGGTCAACGCGCAACCACGCGCGCGAGCCGAACCTCTCCAATCCCGTTTACCGGGCTCGACGGTACCCGCGTCGACTCCTTGGCAGGCGCACTCAAATGCCCGCCCGCGCGCGTCTCTGCAGGCTGATCGGCGGGCCAGCGACGCGTTCACCGACAATCACGCGTCGAACCGGGTGTCCGAAGCCCTGGGATACACCCGTAACGGCACCTGCTGGGCCACCCGGCCGCCGAACTGCTGCGCAGGCGGATGACCCGGGACGAATGGGCACGGCGACGACGCACCAACATCGAGCTGTCCGGCGTCAAGGAGTGCAAGCCAACACTCGGCTTGTGACGCTCCCGCAGGCCTACCGCAACGCCACCGCGCCGCATGTCCGTGCGGGAAGAGCGGGCCGACGGCGCTGCCGCGACTAACCCAAGATTTGGTGCACGCTCATCAGCGTAGGGCGGGCATGGCTGGAGCAACGCAGTGGCAGAGCCCTACAGAGGCTGCCAGCAGTGGGGTTCTTGCTAAACGTGCCAGCCGTGGATCGCCGCCTCCTCCGAGCGTTGGGCCGTCGACCAAGGACATAGCTGCAAGCACCCGGGCGCTCGTATTTTCGCAGGTCACGGCACGCCCGGCGAGGCGGTTCGGGCACCGCCTACGAAACGGTTCTCTCGACCGGACCATGTGCGCGATACTATGTCGGTCAACATACTTAGAAATGAGGTTCCGGTATGAGCGTTGTCTTCGTGACCGGAGGGTCGGGGTTCGTGGGGGGTCAGCTGATCAGCCGTCTCGTGGTCGATAGGCATAGCGTCCGGGCGTTGGCACGCAGTGACGCCGCCGCGCAACGCGTCGCCGCGCTCGGCGCGCAACCGGTGCGCGGTGACCTGACCGACGTGGCGAGCCTGCGGGCAGCGGCGGAAGGCAGCGACCTGGCGTTTCATGCCGCCGCCCGGACCACGCGTGGTGGGGACCGGGCGCAGTTCTTCGCCGACAATCGCGACGGGACCGCGAACGTGGTCGCCGCCGTGCGGCAGGCTGGAGTGGCCCGGCTGGTGCATGTGGGCACCGAGGCAGCACTGATGGCCGGCCAGCCACTGGTCAATGTCGATGAGACGGTCCCGCTACGGCCCGACTCGCGGGCCCACTACTCGGCGTCCAAGGCCGCCGCAGAGCAGGTTGTCCTCGCTGGCAACGGCGGCGGCCTGCAGACCATGGTGGTGCGTCCCCGGTTCGTGTGGGGTGCGGGCGACACAACGGTGCTGCCCGAACTGGTCCAAGCGGTGCAGGCCGGACGGTTCGCGTGGGTCGGCGGCGGGCGGCACCTGACCGACACCACCCACGTCGACAACACGGTCGAGGGTCTGGTATTGGCGGCGCACCGGGGCCGCCCGGGGGAGGCGTACTTCGTCACCGACGGCGAATCGGTCATCTTCCGCGATTTCATCACCGAACTGCTCGCCACTCGGGGCGTGCCCGCCCCCACCCGGTCGCTGCCTGCCGGTGTCGCCGCAGCGGCCGCCACTGCTGGCGAAGCGGTGTGGCGCGGCCTGCGCCTGAAAGGTGCGCCGCCGCTGGACCACATGAGCCTTTGGCTGTCGAGTCAGGAATGCACGATCGACATCACGAAGGCCCGCACGCAGCTTGGCTACACCCCGGTGCGTACCCGCGCCGCCGGGCTGGCCGAGATGCGCGGCCGATAGCGGCCGGTGCGCAGATGCCACGACCGCGTTCCCAGTCGCGCCGCCAGATCGTCGAGGCCGCCCAGGTGCTGCTGCGCCGGCAGGGCTACCAGGGCACCGGGCTCGCGCAGATCATCGATGCCAGCGGCGCCCCGAAGGGATCGGTGTACTTCCTGTTCCCCGGCGGCAAACAGCAGATCGCCATCGAAGCGGTCGCGGCGTCGGCAACCGAGTTCAACGAGATGATCAAGACGGCGCAGCAGTCGGCCCGCAGCCTGCCGGACTGGATCCACCTCATGGCCGAGCACTTCGCGGCATCGCTGTCGGCCACCGGATATACCGAAGGCTGCCCCATCACCACGGTCACCCTCGATTCCGTCCCCGGTTCGCCGCCGCTGACCGACGCCTGCCGCGACGCGTACGATCTGTGGCTTTCGACGCTGGCCGGCGGCCTGGCCGCATACGGCGTACCCGCACCGGCGGCGCCCGGCCTGGCCCGGTTCCTGCTGATCAGCCTCGAAGGAGCCCTGGCCCTGTGCCGCGCCTATCGGTCCACCGCGCCGCTACTCGAAGTCGAGGAGCACGTGCTGGCGCTGCTCAAACCCTACGTTGAGTCGTCTTCAACCTCGTTCGGGATTGACGGCCACGGTTGATGGCGGTGGTGACCCGGCACCCGGCGCTATCCGTTGAGGTAGGCGAGTACGGCGAGCACGCGGCGATTGTCGTCTTCGGACGGTGCGAGGCGCAGCTTCGCGGATCCTCGGTACGGCTCGGTGCGCAGCATCGCGGTGAACCTGGCGAGGCGCTTCTTGATCCAGGAGATCTGGCAATCCGCTGGTAGGTCGAGGACGGGGCGAATGGCTGCCGCGGCGGTGTCGAGGTCACCGACCTGGAGGTACCCGGTGCCCTGGTAGACGTGCGCCAGGGCTTCGTCGTCCAACGATCGGGCCTCCGGGGGCTCGGTCTCCCACAACGCGATGGCCTCGCCCGGTCGGTGCCGCTCCCCCGGTTCCTGGTCGAGCCGGTGGCCGCGCAGATCGCCGGCCGCGCCGGCGACGAGCTGGTGTTCACGTCACCGGGCGGCGAAGTGCTGCGCAACACCAACTTCCGCCGCCGGGTCTTCGATCGGGCTGCGGAGTCGGTCGGCCTCACCGGTCTGACACGCCAGGTCCGTCTTGGTCAGCGACTCAGGCCGCCGCGTCGCGGGGCTCGAAGCTCACGCTGAGACTGACATCCAAGGCCGCTGCCAACCGCTCCAACACTGGAAGGGTCGGAACGGTGCCGCCGGCCTCGAACCGGGCGACCGCCGACTGCGTCATCCCCGATTCGTTAGCAAGTTGCGCCTGGCTCCAGCCTCGGCGTTCACGAAGATCGCGCACCGCACGACCAAGCTCGAACGCCAACCTGGCCGCGTCGTACGCCTCGGTGGCTCCAGGCTCGGCCATGCGCCGCTCCCGCATCGCGGTCCAGTCGCTACGCTCACCCATGTCCTACCCCTCCTCTTCCACAACTTGGTGCGCCTCATCAACGCACCTCGCCAAGGCTCGCCGCGCCCGGTCGACCTCTCGCTCGTCGCGCATGCGCGTCTTGTAGAACACCGTCAGCAGGATGATCCGCTTGTCCGACGCGATCCAGTAGGTGATCCGAACCGCCTGCCGCTCCAGGTAGAACCGCAACTCGCGCAGCTTCCCATCAAGCTGTTTCGTGTACGGCTCACCCAGCAACGGCCCGTGTTCAGCCAGCAGGTCGACGTAGAACGCTGCTCGGGCGAACAGTGCCGTCGGCAGGTTCCCCAGCCACTTCTCGACCTCCGGCTCCAGTTCGACCGCACCCCAGGCCATAGCAACGATGCTATATCAAGCTCTGGCTTCGGCGAAGGCGAGGAGCGGTGTTCGCGCTGCTCGCGCTGCGTCGACATAAGGGCAGGTCAAAGCCATGGTGGGGCGGGCGGGACTCGAACCCGCGACCGAGGGATTATGAGTCCCCTGCTCTAACCGGCTGAGCTACCGCCCCGATACCGCGCCGGATCGTAACCCGCTCGGCGGATCACCGGCCACCACCAAACCGGCGGACACAGGCACCCGACCGGCACGACGGGCTACGCGAGGATAACAGTCAGAAGCCGCCTCGCAGGGCCCCACACCGGCCCGAGGATCACCCCACCGCCTGCAGCTCCGCCAGCACCGCCCCGCCGTACGCCAGCCGCTGGCCAGCGCCCCCTGGATCGACGGGCCGTCCCGGTGGTCGCCGGCCACGAACAGTCCCTCGCCGAGCGCGACCGGCTTGCGTAGTCGCCCCTGCCGCGGCGGCGCGGCGGGCAGCGGCTCGGGGACCGCGACGGTGGTCAGATGGGTCCACGCCGCCGTGGACCGGCCGTAGAGCCGTTCCAGTTCGCGCCGGACGGCCGGCTCGGGCGGGGCGGCCAGCCCGGCGAGGCCACCGCCGACGATCACGACGTCCGTCTCAGCCAGCATGCCCGGCCTCCGTCGGAGTCCGGACCGTCCGGGACAACCGGCTGGGCCACCAGATCTTCGGCCCGATGTCGTACGACAGCGCGGGCACCAGCAGCGAGCGGACCACGATGGTGTCCAGCAGTACGCCCACCGCCACCGCCACGCCGAGTTCGACCAGCACCACCAGGGGCAGGACGGCCAACGCGGAGAAGGTCGCGGCGAGCACGATGCCGGCGGAGGTGATCACCCCGCCGGTGACGGCGAGGCCGGCCAGCACGCCACCCCGGGTGCCCCGCTTGACCGACTCCTCGCGGACCCGACTCATCAGGAAGATGTTGTAGTCGATGCCGAGGGCGACCAGGAAGACGAACGCGAAGAGCGGGAAGGACGCGTCGACCCCGGGGAAGTCGAAGACGTATGTGAAGATCAACGCGCAGAGGCCGAGGGTGGCCAGGAACGACAGCACCACGGTCGCGATGAGCAGCACCGGGGCGAGCAGGGCCCGCAGCAGCAGGGCCAGGATCACCGCGATGACCACCAGCACCACCGGGATGATCACGTTGCGGTCCCGGGTGGAGGCGTCGGAGGTGTCCACGTTGATCGCGGTGAACCCGCCGACCACGGAGTCGGAGCCGGGCACCTGGTGCACGGCCATGCGCAGGTCGCGGATGGTCCGTTCCGCGCCGTCGCTGTCCGGCGGGTCGGCGAGCGTCGCCTCCAGCTGCACCTTCCCGTCGACCACCTTGGGCGGCGCGTTCGGGTCGGGCGGGCCGGCCTGGTCGGCGGTGACCGGGCGTACGGCGGCGACGCCGGGAACGCCCTGCGCGACCCGGGCGACCTCCTGGGCGGTCTGCGGGTTGGTGAAGACGGTCGCCGGGCTGCCGGTGCCGGCCGGGTAGTGCCGGGCGATGACCTCCTGGCCGGCGACCGAGTCGGTGCGGTTGGTGAACAGGTCGGACGGGCCGAGGGTGGTGGGGCCGAGCTGGGTCAGGCCGAGGGTGAGCAGGGCCAGCACCACGGCGGTGACCAGCCAGATCGGCCGGGCGCGCCGGGCGACGAAGCCGGCGACCCGGCTCCAGATGCCGTGCTCGGTCTGCGGGTCGGCCTGGTCGGCCTCCGGCCGGCGGGGCCAGAACACCCACCGGCCGCCGAGCAGCAGCAGCGCGGGCAGGAAGGTGAGCATCACGAACAGCGTGGCGGCGATGCCCACGGCGGCGACCGGGCCGAGCGCCCGGTTGGAGTTCAGGCTGGACAACAGCAGGCAGAGCAGGCTGGCGATCACGGTGACGCCGGAGGCGACGATCGCCGGGGCGGCGCCCCGCCAGGCGTTCTTCATCGCGTCCCAGGGGCGCTCGTGCCGGTGCAACTCCTCCCGGTAGCGGGCGATCAGCAGCAGCGCGTAGTCGGTGCCGGCGCCGAAGACCAGCACGGTGAGGATGCCCTGCGCCTGCCCGTTCAGCTTGATCACGTCGTTCTTCGCCAGGTAGTAGACGAACACCGCCGCCACCGAGTACGACATCCCCGCTGCGAGCAGCGGAAAGAGCCAGAGCACCGGGCTGCGGTAGACGATCAGCAGGATGACCAGCACGACGACCAGGGTGACCAGCAGCAGCGGCCCGTCGATCGCGCTGAACACCTCGATCAGGTCGGCGAGCAGCCCGGCCGGTCCGGCCACGTCGACGGTGAGCCCGTCCCGGTCGGCGCCGGCGATCCGGCGCAGCTCCTCGACCACCTGGCCGATCTCCTCGCCGGCCGAGTCCGTGATCGGTACGACCACCTGGAGCGCCTCGCCGTCCTGGCTGGGGATCGGCGGCGGCAGCGACCCGACCACGCCCCGGACCTGGGCGAACCGGGCGGCGTCGGCGGCCGCCCGCTGCTGGTCCGCGTCGGTGATGCCGGAGCTGCGCTCGTAGACCACCAGCGCGGGGGTGGTCTCCTGCCCCACGAAGCCGGCGGCCAGGTCCCGCGCCCGGGTCGCCTCGGCGTCGGTGGGCAGGAACGCGGCGTTGTCGTTGGTCGCGACCTCGCCCAACTTCCCGGAGTACGGCCCGGCGATCCCGCCGACCACCAGCCAGCCGAGCACCACCAGCACGGCGATCAGCGTGGCCCAGCCCCGTCTTCCGGCCATCTCCACCCGTTCCCTTGAATCGATGCATCAATCGACGCAGCAGGAGTCCGGGTCGACATCGACCATCCTGCCGCCCGAGCACGCCCTGGCGGGCCGAAACCGGACCCACCTCGGGCGCTCCCACCCCGCGCGGGGACGATGGAGGGGCCGGGCGGCCCGGGGGCGGTGACGAGAAACGCCCGTCGGCGGGGCCGACGGGCGTGGGTGAAGCCGAGCTCCCCCGTTTGGACTCGAACCAAAAACCTGCCGGTTAACAGCCGGCTGCTCTGCCAATTGAGCTACGGGGGACCGCTTTGTCACCCCGCTCCGGATCTCTCCGGCGCTCGGCGACGGCACAAGAGTACAGGATTCCCGGGGGGTCTGGTCCAGGGGGTTACTTCCACGGCGCCTGGTGGCGGAGCGGCGCGACCCGGGGCAGAATAATTCAGACAAATCGTCATCCCGGCACAATCAGGCATGAGCGCGGAGCAGGATGGGTAGTTAGCTGCCGACAGAGGACTAGGCGCGAGATGGTCGGTCCCGAACGGGTCTGCCCGGACGGGACCGGCGAAGCGTCAGGTACGGAAGGAGCCGCCATGCGCGGAAAGATCATGTTTCTTGGCGGGCTGGCTGCGGGCTTCGTCCTGGGCGCCCGCGCCGGCCGCGAGAAGTACGAAGAGCTGGTCGTGCGGGGCCGCAAGGTGCTCGACCACCCGACCGTCCAGGAGGCGGCGGGTGTCGCGCAGGCCCAGGCGAACCGACTGTACAGCGAGGGCAAGGACAAGCTCGGCCAATCGAAGCTCGGCGAGAAGCTGGGCACCGGCAACGGCAGCAAGAAGCAGGAGTTAACGGCCGCCGACGACGCGTTCGCCGGAACGCCGGCCACGGTCGCGGCGAAGGCGGGCTCCGGCTCGTCGAGGACGGGTTCGACCGGCTCGACCTCCGGGTCGGCCACCACCACGCCCCGCAAGTAGCCCGGCTCGGGCACCAACGGCAGCACCCTCTGAACGCACTGTCCGGCGGGCCGGTCGTCGAGTGACGACCGGCCCGCCGGCGCGTGAGGGGGCGGGACACGGGCACGGGCGCGGGCAGGCCACAGCCTCCTCGCCCCGCGCCGATACCACTTTCGCCGATTTGAAGCAGAAGTTCGCACCGAACATCGAAAACTTCTGCCGTCAACCCCTTTTCTTTGGTCGCGCTCGCAAATATCGTCCTGCGTAGAACCTGGCCAGGCTCTTGGTACTCGTAGCGACCCCCTCAGCGACGCGCTGAGGCGGACCCGCCCCGACCAGAGCGAGGTTCGATGCGCAGACCGATCGGCCGAATGGCCACCACCTACCTAAGCCTGCTCACCCTCGTCGGCGCGACACTGGTCGCGACGGCACCGCAGCAGCCGACGCCGGCGCTCGCCGCCCCGGCACCAGCCAGCAACGGCATCCAGTACAAGGTCCTCGTCTTCACCCGGTCCGCCAGCGGCAGCCACGCCGCCACCGCCGCCGGGGTCGACGCGATCCGGCAACTCGGCAACGAACGGCGGTTCACCGTCGAGGTGACCAACGACGCCCGCAAGTTCGACGAGCCGCACCTCAAGCAGTTCCGCGCGGTGGTGTTCCTGAACACCTCCGGCGACGTCCTCACCGACGGCCAGCAGGCCGCGTTCGAGCGGTACTACCGCGACGGCGGCGCCTTCGTCGGCGTCCACTCCGCCATCGAGGCCGAGCCGGGGTGGTCCTTCCTGGACAACCTCCTCGGCACCCGGGCGACGGGCGCCGCCACGGCGGCGAGCCCGGCCACCGTCACCGTCGCCGACCGGGTGCACCCCGCCTCGGAGCAACTTCCGGAACGGTGGACGCACGCCGACCGCTGGTACAACTTCGCCGGCAACGTCCGGGGCGTATCGCACGTGCTGGCCACGGTGGACGAAAAGACGTACGCCGGCGGGTCGATGGGCTTCGACCACCCGGTGACCTGGTGCAAGGACTACCAGGGCGGCCGGTCCTTCTACACCGGACTCGGTGCGACCCCGGAAAGCTTCGGCAGCACGGATCTGCGTGCCCACCTGGGCGGGGCGATCCAGTGGGCGGCCGGCGTGACCGACGGCGACTGCGGCGCGACGGTGCTGGCCAACTACCAGATGACGGTGGTCGGGGCACAACCGAACGTGAACGAGCCGATCGGCTTCGACGTGCTCCCCGACGGCCGGGTGATCCAGACCGACCGCCGCGGCGGCGTACGCCTGCACGACCCGGCGGGCAACGAGACCACCGTGCTGGCCCAGATCCCGGTCTACACCCACAGCGAGGATGGGATGTACGGCCCGGCGATCGACAACGACTTCGCCACCAACAAGTGGGTCTACCTCTACTACGCGCCACCGCTGGACACCCCGACCGGCGGCGCGCCGACCACCAGCACCGACCCGGCTGCCTGGGACAGGTGGAAGGGCTACTTCCAGCTGTCCCGGTACAAGTTCGTCGACGGTGAGACACCCTCGCTCGACCTCGCCTCGGAGCAGAAGATCCTCCAGGTGCCGGTGGACCGGGGTGCCTGCTGCCACGTGGCCGGTGACATCGCGTTCGACTCGAAGAACAACCTGTGGCTGGTCACCGGCGACGACACCCCGGCCGGCGGCGGCGGCTCCGGCGGCTTCTCGCCGCACAACGACTCGGTGAGCGCCACCGGCGTCTACCAGGCGCCGTTCGTCGACGCCCGGCGCAGCTCGGCCAACACCAACGACCTGCGCGGCAAGATCCTGCGGATCACGGTGGGGGCGGACGGGTCGTACACCGCGCCGGCGGGCAACATGTTCCCCGAGGCGCAGGACCCGGGCGACAAGACCCGGCCGGAGATCTACGCGATGGGCTTCCGGAACCCGTTCCGGATCACGCTCGACAAGAACGACGTCGCCTACATCACCGACTACTCCCCCGACTCCCGGGACCCCGGGGTGGGACGGGGCCCGGCCGGGACCGGCCGAATGATGGTGGTCGACAAGCCGGCGAACTACGGCTGGCCGATGTGCGTACAGCCGAACCTGCCGTACATCGAGATGGACTGGACCACCAGCCCCATTTCGCCGGTGGCGCCGTTCGACTGCGCCGCGCCGAAGAACACCTCCCGCCACAATACCGGCCTGACCGACCTGCCCGCGGTGGAGAAGTCCGAGCTGTGGTACTCGTTCAACGCGCCCACCCCGTGCCCGGAGTCGTACCTGTCGACGCCGACGCAGACCTGTCCGGTGCTCTTCCCCGAGCTCGGCACCGGTGGCGTCGGCCCGCACGGCGCGGCGAAGTACGACTACGACCCGAACTTGAAGTCGGAGACGAAGTTCCCCGAGTACTACGACGGGGCGATCTTCTTCGGTGAGTTCACCCGGGACACCCTCAAGGAGATCCGGCTGGACGACAAGGGTGACATCCTGAAGATCAACAATGTGCTGAACTGCGGCCAGGCGCCCACCACGGCGACCAAGCCGTTCCTCTGCGACAACCCGATGGACATGCGCTGGGGCGCTGACGGCAACTTCTACCTGCTGACCTACGGCGACGGGTTCTTCAATATCAACCCGGACGCGGCCATGCTCAAGTTCAGCTACGTCAAGGGTCTGCGGGCGCCCACCGCCGTGCTGAACGCGACCCCGACCAACGGCACCACACCGCTGACCGTGGCCTTCTCCAGCGAGGGCTCGAAGGACCCGGACCCGGCCGACTCGATCTCGTTCGCCTGGGACTTCGACGGCAACGGCACGACCGACTCGATCGACCCGAACCCGACGTACACCTACACCACCAACGGCGTCTACACCGCCCGCCTGACGGTGACCGACTCCAGCGGCAAGACCGCGTCGGCGAACACCACCATCACTGTCGGCAACACCGCGCCGACCGTCACCGTGGTCACCCCGCTCGAGGGCGGCTTCTTCAGCTGGGGCGACGACATCCCGTTCTCGGTCACCGTCACCGACCCGGAGGACGGCCCGATCGACTGCAGCAAAGTCGAGGTGACCTTCGTCCTCGGCCACGACCAGCACGGTCACGGCGGGGCCAACCGGTACGGCTGCTCCGGGGTGCTGCCCACGGATGCCGACGACGCCTCGCACGGCGGCTACATCTACGGCGTCGTCAGCGCTTCGTACACCGACAAGGGCGCCAACGGGCAGCCGGCGCTGACCACGGTGGACCAGCAGATCATCCAGGCCAAGCGGCAAGAGGTCGAGTTCGCCACAGCCGAGTCCGGCACCACCGTCGGCACCAGCGCTGACACCGGCGGCGGGCTGCAGCGCGGCAGCCTCGACCCGGGCGACTGGATCGCGATCAACAACACCGTGAACCTGAAGAACATGCAGTCGGTGACGCTGCGGACCTCCGGTGGCAGCGCGGCCACCGCCGGGCAGCCCCGGTTCGGCGTCCAGTTCCGGCTGGACTCCCCCACCGGCCCGCTGCTGAGCACGGCCACCGTCAACGCCACCAGCGGCAACAACGCCTTCACCAGCACCACCGTGCCGTTGACCGACCCGGGTGGGTCGCACAAGCTCTACCTGGTCTTCACCACCGTCCCCGGTGGCCCGGCCAGCGGCTTCGGCAACCTCAACTGGGCCGAGTTCAACGGTCAGGGCATCGGCGTCACACCTTGAGACCCGGTTGGGACCACCACCCGGTGGCCCCAACCACCTCCGCACCACCATCAACCCAGCACGGAGAGGTAGACAGGACATGAGCGACACGCAGCACGGGATGAGCCGTCGCCGGATGCTCGGTGCCATCGCCGGCGCGGCCGGCGCGGCGGCGGTGGGCGCCGCCGGATTCGGCTCCGCCGCCTCCGCCGAGGGCAAGGGCCTGCTGGTCCCGACCGGCAAGCGCGGCATCATCCTCTACAGCGTCCGGGACCGGATCAGCGCCGCCCCGGACACCAGCGGTGTCCCGTACGGCTTCGAGCGGGTGCTCGCCCGGCTCGCCGAGATCGGCTACAAGGAGGTCGAGTTCGCCGGGTACACCCAGAGCACCGGGATCCTCGGCCGGCAGATCACCCCCGAGGAGATCCGCAAGATCCTGGACGACAACGGGCTACGGGCGAACGGGTCACACGCCTCGATCCCGAGCACGGTCACCCCGGACACCATCGCCGCCTTCGAGCGGACGCTGGGCACCGCCGAGATCCTCGGCATGACGCACATCGGCACCGGCAGCGACCCGACCGGCAGCAACTACAAGGCCGACTGGGACGCCGCCGCCGACCGGTGGAACACCTTCGGCGAGATGGCCGCCGCCCGTGGGCTCAAGCTCTACACCCACAACCACGACGCGGCGTACAACTTCCTGCTCGACAGCGGGCCGCTGGACGCACTGGGCCGACCGACCCGCTCCTCCGGCGTCCGGAAGCTGGAGTACTTCTTCGGGTTGACCAACCCGGAGTACGTCTGGTTCGAGATGGACATCTACTGGGCGCACGTGGCCCAGCACCGGTTCAAGTCCTACACCGACCCGGACGGGGTGACGCAGACGAACATCTTCGACCCGCTGGCCACGGTGGCGGCGCGGACCAAGCGGTTCCCGCTGTTCCACGCCAAGGACGGCGCGTTCAACCCGGCCAGCAGCGCGGGGTACGACATGGTGCCGCTCGGCCAGGGCGACATCGACTACGGCACCTTCTTCGCCAACATGGGCGCCAAGGGCTACCACAACCCGATGTGGGAGCAGGACAACGCCCCGGGCGGCAGCGCCGACCCGGGCCGGTCGCTGCGCTACGCCGAGGTGAGCTACCAGCACATGTCGGGTCTGCGGGGCTGACGGACCCGACGATCGAGTGGCCGCACCCGGTGCACCGGGTGCGGCCACTCGCGCCACGAGACGAAACACCGCCGTGGAAGACTCCGGCCGGAGGTGATGGCCATGGTTCCCGTCCGACCGGAGAACGCGTACCAGGCACAACTGCTCCGGGTGCTGCGCGACGACGGCCCGCGCTCGCGGGTGGAGCTGGGCGACGCGGTGGGCCTGTCCCGGTCGAAGCTGACCGCGGAGGTGGACCGCCTCGTCGAGCTGGGCCTGGTCGAGAGCGCCGGCCCCGCGGCCTCGCGCGGCGGCCGACGTCCGTCGCTGCTCCGCGTCGCCGGCACCGTGCGCTTCGCCGGCGTCGTCGTCGGCACGGACCGGCTCACCGTCGCCGTCACCGACGGCGAGCTGAACGTGCTGGCCGAACTGCACGAGCCGAGCGACGTCCGGCTCGGTCCGGAGCCGGTGGTCGCCCGGGCCGTGGAACTCGTCGGCAAGCTCCAGGCCGAACTGGGCCTGACCCACCTCACCGGGGTCGGTGTCGGCCTGCCGGGCCCGGTCGCCTTCCGGGAGGGAACCCCGGTCGCCCCCGGGGCCCTGCCCGGATGGCACGGGTTTCCGGTGCGGGACATGGTCGGCGCCGAGCTGGACTGCCCGACGCTGGTCGACAACGACGCCAACGTCATGGCGCTCGGCGAACAGCACGCCGGGATCGGCCGTACCTTCGACGACTTCCTGTACGTCAAGCTCGGCACGGCGATCGGCTGTGGCCTGGTGCTCCGGGGCGCTCCGCACCGGGGCGCGACGAGCGGCGCCGGCGACATCGCCCACCTGCGGCTCGCCGACGACGGCCCGGGCTGTGCCTGCGGCGAGACCGGGTGCCTGGAGGCGTACTGCGGCGAGACCGGGTTGGTCGGCGCGGCGCTCGACGCGGCACGGTCGGGCCGCTCCCCCGCCCTCGCCGACCGGCTGGCCGGGACCGGCACCCTCACCATGGCGGACGTCGCCGGGGCGGCGGCCGCCGGCGACCCGGCGGTCCAGGCCGTCGTGCGGGACGCCGCCCGCCGGCTGGGCCGGGTGCTGGTCGGGCTGGTGAGCTTCGTCAACCCGGGCATCGTGATCATCGGCGGCGCCCCGGACGGCCTCGGGCACACGCTGCTGGCCGAGATCCGGGCCCTGGTCTACCGCCGGTCGGCGCCGCTGACCACCGGCACGATGCCGATCGTCCTGTCCGACCTTGGCGAGCGGGCCGCGATGGTGGGCGCGGCCCGGCTGATCAGCGAGCAGGCGTTCGCGCCCGCCTGACCGGCGACCGGCCGGCAGCCGGGGCAAAGGCGTGCCCCGACGACCGGCCGGCCGGGCCGTACGCGGGATCAGTCCTTGCTGCTGAACGCGGCGTCGAACGCCGCCGCTGGGGCGTCGAAGGCGAGCCGGCGGACGAACTGCAGGGCCTCCGGCGCGCCGACCAGCCGGTCCATCCCGGCGTCCTCCCACTCGATGGAGATCGGCCCGTCGTACCCGATCGCGTTGAGCGCCCGGAAGCAGTCCTCCCACGGCACGTCGCCGTGCCCGGTGGAGACGAAGTCCCAGCCCCGGCGCAGGTCCGCCCAGGGCAGGTGGGACGAGAGCCGCCCGCGCCGCCCGTCGCCGGTGCGCACCTTCGCGTCCTTGCAGTCCACGTGGTAGATCCGGTCGGCGAACTCGAGGATGAAGTTCACCGGGTCCAACTCCTGCCAGACGAAGTGCGACGGGTCCCAGTTGAGCCCGAACGCCGGCCGGTGGCCGATCGCCTCCAGGGTCCGCCGCGTCGTCCAGTAGTCGTAGGCGATCTCGCTGGGGTGCACCTCGTGGGCGAAGCGCACCCCGACGGAGTCGAAGACGTCGAGGATCGGGTTCCACCGGTCGGCGAAGTCCCGGTAGCCGCGCTCGATCATCTCCGGCGGCACCGGCGGGAACATGGCCAGGGTGTGCCAGATGGACGAGCCGGTGAACCCGACCACCGTCTTCACCCCGAGCTTCGCCGCCGCGCGGGCGGTGTCCTTCATCTCCTCGGCGGCGCGCACGCGCACCCCCTCGGGCTCGCCGTCGCCCCAGATCCGGGCCGGCAGGATGCCCTGGTGCCGCTCGTCGATGGGGTGGTCGCAGACCGCCTGACCGACGAGGTGGTTGGAGATCGCGTGGACGCTGAGGTGGTGCTTGGCGAGCGTCTCCCGCTTGCGCTCGAGGTACGAGTCGTCGGCGAGGGCCTTGTCGACCTCGAAGTGGTCGCCCCAGCAGGCGATCTCCAGCCCGTCGTAGCCCCACTCGGAGGCGAGCCGGCAGACCTCGTCGAACGGAAGATCGGCCCACTGGCCGGTGAAGAGCGTGATTGGTCGCGCCATCGTCGTGTCTCCCCTGTCGTGATGGGGATTCCTCAGCGTGGGCGGGGCGAGGGGCCACCGGTGCGGAAGCGGTCACGGGAAGCCGGTGGGTGCGGCACGCACCTGGGCCCGACGGGTTGCGCCTCCCGCCGGGTCACCGGCCACCTCGCGGTCGCCGCCCCCACTCTAGGACTGCCGGGACCGGCTGGGAAGGGCCCACCGGGTCGACCGGGCGGGTCACTCGGCCTCCTCCTCGGCGGCGGGCAGCTCGGCGCGGACCGACCAGCCACCGCCGGCGCGCGGGCCGGCGGTCAAGGTCCCGTCGACCGCCTCGACCCGCGCCCGCATCCCGGCCAGCCCGAGCCCCGCGCTCGGGGTCGGCGACGGCGCCCGGTGTCCGCCCTCGTCGCGTACCTCGACGGTGACGCCGTGGGGGTCGTAGCGCAGGCGGACCGCGACCGCCGCGCCCGACGCGTGCCGGTGGGCGTTGGTGAGCGCCTCCTGGATGATCCGGTACGCCGCAGCGTCCACCGCGGTGGGCAACGGGCGGGGCTGGCCGGCGACGGTCCAGCGCACCGGCTGGCCGGTGCTGAAGCCCTCGACCAGGCAGTCCAACCGGTTCAGGCTGGGAGCCGGCTCGATCGGTGCGTCGGTCTGCGCCGACCGCGGCACCCCGAGCCAGGTGGGCAGCTCGTCGGGAACCGTCCGGCCGGGCGGCCGGACGGTGCGGGTGGCGACGGTGTACGCGGCGATCGCCACACCGATCACGAGGGGCCCCCGGGCGAGGCCGGTGAGCTGCCCGAGCACCACGGTGGCGGTGGTCAGGACGAGCACCGGCAGCGGATGGCGGCGACGCATCGTCAGCGCCCCGCAGCCGAGCGCGGCGAGCAGCACCGCGCCGACGGTGAGCGGCGGCCGGACTGGCCCGCCTGCGGGGTCCCCCGGCAGCAGGCTGGCCACGAAGAGCGCGGCGGCCAGCAGCGTGTCGGCGGCCCCCGGGTGCGCCCGCGCGACCCGGCGCCACTCCGCGAGGCGTCCCATGCGGTCAAGGTACGGCAGCCGCCCGGCCCCTCACCCGGAGCGTCCGGGCGGCGCCGGGTGTCGCCGGCACCGGCGGGAGCCCGCGTCCCGTGGGCGGTCGGGCCGGCACCCGAGGCAGCGTGACACCTCCGGGGTGTCGGAAACCCCGGAGGTGTCGCGCTCAGCGGCCATGCCGTTCAGCCGGTCAGGGCAGGGTCCACTTCTGGTTGGCGGCGCCGGTGCAGGTCCACAGGTGCACCGGGGTGCCGTCGGCGGAGTTGTTGCCGGAGACGTCCAGGCACTTGCCGGACTGCGGGTTCCGCACCGTCCCGTCGGCCTGCGCGGACCAGTTCTGCGCGCCCGTGCCGTTGCACGTCCACAGCTGGATCTTCGTACCATCCGCCGAACCACCACCGGAGACGTCCAGGCACTTGCCCAACGCCTTCACCGTCGAGTTCGGCGTCACCGTCCAGGTCTGCGCCGCACCGCCGTTGCAGCTGTAGAGCTGGATCTGCGTACCGTCCGCGGTGGCCCCGTTCCGCACGTCCAGGCACTTGCCGGCCAGGCCCTTGACCGGTCCGGTGCCGCCGCCACCGCCCCGGACCAGGGTGAAGTCGTCGACGTCGAAGAGCCCGGTGCCGGTGCCGGTGTAGGTCAGGTACAGGTTCTGGGTGCCGGACGGCACCCCGGTCAGGGCGGTGCTGACGTCAGCGTACGTCGTCCAGCTGCCGGTGTTGGGCACCGCGACCGAGCCGAGGACGGTGCCGGTGGTCGAGCCGGTGCGGACCTGGATCGTGCCGCCGGGCCCGCCGGAGACGACCCGCGCCTTGAACGACGTCACCCCGGTCAGGTCCACCCCGTTGTACGCCGACCAGTCGCCCGGGTCGATGTAGCCGAGGGTCTGCCCGCCGTTCGCCCCGGCCTTGGTGAACGGGGTGACCCCGCTGGCCGAGCTGAACGCCTCGGCCTGGACGGTGGTGTTCCCGCCGGGGGTGGAGCCCAGCTCCTTGATCCGGATGTTGCGGAACAGGGCGTCGTCGCCGGTGCCGTGGTTCTGGATGCCGATGTGGCCGGCGAGCGAGCGGACCGGGTCGGTGTTGGTGAAGTCGTTGATCTTCACGCCGTTGAGGAAGACCTGGAGCCGCTCGCCCTCGACCAGCAGCTCGTAGGTGTTCCACTCCCCCGGCGGATTGAGCGCCGCGTCGCGGGCGGCGATGTCGGCGGACTTGAAGGTGTAGACCGCCCCGGTGGTGCGGTCGACCGCGTCGGTGGCGTCGATCTGCACCTCGTAGCCGTTGTTCACCGCCGACCAGGGGTCGCTCGACGGCGGGAAGCCGATGAACACCCCGGAGTTGTCGTCCCCGGGCAGCTTCCAGTCCAGCTTGAGCGAGTAGTTGGTGAACTGCTTGGCGCTGTACCAGTACAGGCCCATCCCGCCGACAGAGGTCAGCGTGGCGTCGGAGTTGGTGAAGCTGCCCGGGCCGGCCTGCGACCAGCCGGTGGTGGAGCCGTTGTAGAGGGTGGTGTAGCCGGTCTCCGGCCGGCAGTCGGCCTTGGCGCGGCCGGCCGCGTAGCGGATGCCGCCGAGCAGGTGGGCCCGGAAGGCCGGTTCGGCGTACGACGCCTGGGTGTGCCCGCCGCCGGTGTAGAAGGCCCGCCCGCCGCTGTAGGTCTTGCACCAGGAGTGCGGGTGGTCGGCGCCCATCCCGCCCCCCGAGTACGACGACTCGTCCAGGGTGGCCAGCACCCGGGCGGTGGAGCGGGCGTTCGTCTGGTAGTTGTACCACTCGTCGGTGCGGGTCCAGGTCTGCGGCAGGTGCGCGCTGGCCGGGTGCGCCCGGTTCTCCACCTTGACGTTGGCCTGCTGGATGGCCGGGTGCGAGGCGAAGTACGCCCCGACCAGGTTGCCGTAGAACGACCAGCCGTACTCGGTGTCGGCGGCGGCGTGCACGCCGACGAACCCGCCGCCGGAGCCGATGTACGACTCGAAGGCGGTCTGCTGGCCGGCGTCGAGCACGTCGCCGGTGGTGTTGAGGAAGACGACCGCCTCGTATCTGGCCAGGTTGGCGGTGGTGAACGCGGCGGCGTCCTCGGTGGCGGTGACGGTGAAGTTGTTGGCCGCGCCGAGGTCCCGGATGGCCTGGGTACCGACGGCGATGGAGTCGTGCCGGAACCCGGCGGTCTTGGAGAAGACCAGCACGTCGTACGGGGCGTCGGCGGCGGAGGCGGGGGTGGCGGGGGCGGTGCAGGCGATGGCGGCGAGGACGGCGGTGGCCGCGCCGAGGACGGGACGCAGGAGTCTGCGCATGTCGCTCTCCTATCGGTGGGCGGGGGCCCCGGGCGGGCTGGCGGGCCGGTGGGACCCCCGCGCGTTCACTCGATTACGGCAGGGTCCACTTCTGGTTGGCGGCGCCGGTGCAGGTCCACAGGTGCACCGGGGTGCCGTCGGCGGAGTTGTTGCCGGAGACGTCCAGGCACTTGCCGGACTGCGGGTTCCGCAGCGTCCCGTCGGCCTGCGCGGACCAGTTCTGCGCGCCCGTGCCGTTGCACGTCCACAGCTGGATCTTCGTACCATCCGCCGAACCACCACCGGAGACGTCCAGGCACTTGCCCAACGCCTTCACCGTCGAGTTCGGCGTCACCGTCCAGGTCTGCGCCGCACTGCCGTTGCAGGTGTAGAGCTGGATCTGCGTACCGTCCGCGGTGGCCCCGTTCCGCACGTCCAGGCACTTGCCGGCCAGGCCCTTGACCGGTCCGGTGCGCACCGTCGCGCCCGTGGTGAAGGTGAACGAGTCGACGTCGTAGAGCGCCCCGGTGCCCGACCCGGCGAAGGTCAGGTAAAGCGTCGTGGTGCCCGACGGCGCCCCGGCGATCGCGCCGGTGACCGTGGTGAAGGAGTCCCACGCCCCGGTGACCGGCACCGTGGCGGAGCCGAGCACCGTGCCGGTGGCCGACCCGGCCCGGACCTGGAGGGTGCCGCCCGCGCCCGCCGAGGAGACCCGGGCGCTGAACGAGGTCACGTCGCCGAGCTGGTACGGCTGGAAGGCGATCCAGTCTCCGTTGTTGATGTCGCCGACGGTCTTGCCGCCCTCGGCGGTCGCCTTGTCGAAGGTGTTGATGCCGGACGAGGTCTTGAAGTGCTCGGCCTGCCGGTGCCGGGGCTGGAGGGTGTGCTGGGTGTGCGTGGTCAGCCCACCGGCGTCGGTGTACTCGGCGTCGAAGATGGCGAAGATGTTCGCCGCGTCGTCGTGCTCGCCGTCGACCGGGATGGCGATCGCGCCGGAGCAGCCGGTCGTCGAGGTGATCTGGTGGCCGTGCTGGTCGTGGCCGAGCACGTAGGTCATCTTGACCTTGGCGCAGTCGATCGTGCCGTCCTCCGGGTCGGTGACGGTGATGCTGAACGGCACCGTGTCGCCGTAGGAGAAGAGCTTGCCGTTGCCGGGGCTGTTGACGACCACCGTGGGGGCGGTGTTGCCGACGCTGATCACCACGCTGGCGCTGCCGGTGGCGTTCTGCGGATCCTTCACCGTCAGCGTGGCGGTGTACGTCCCGTTGGCGGTGTAGGTCTTCGACGGGTTGGCGGCCGTGGAGCTGGTGCCGTCGCCGAAGTTCCACGAGTACGTCAGCGCCCCGCCCTCCGGGTCCGACGATCCGGCCGAGGAGAAGGTGACGGTCAACGGGGCGGCGCCGGAGGTCCTGTCGGCAGTCGCCTTGGCCGTCGGCGCCCGGTTGCCGCCGCCGACATAGTCGAAGCGGTAGAGCGCCGAGTTGGCGTCGCCGTTGAAGTAGCCGGTGCCGTAGTCGAGCACGTAGTACGCGCCGTCCGGGCCGAAGGCGGAGTCCATCACCTGCTTGCCGGTCCACGGGAAGCTGTCGATGGTGCCCGGCGAGCCGTCGGCGTTGACGTGGATCGGCTTGATCCAGCCGCGGCCGAACTCGGTGGCGAAGAACTGTCCGTCGAAGGACTGCGGGAACTTCACCGTCGAGGTCGAGGCGGCGTTGTAGCGGTAGACCGGGCCGCCCATCGGGGACTCGGAGCCGCCGCCGAACTCGGGCGGGGTGCCGGCGTCACCGCCGTACCGGATCCAGGCCGGCTTCGCCGCGGGCAGCGTGGTCAGACCGGTGTTGCGGAACGAGTTGTTGGTGGGGCCGCCGGTGCAGTTGTACTTGGCGCCGCTCGTGCCGGTGGCGAAGTCCCACTCGTTGTAGGTCTCGGTGCTGGTGTTGGTGCCGGTGCAGTACGGCCAGCCGTAGTTGCCCGGCGCGGTGACCCGGTCGAACTCGACCTGGCCGGAGGGGCCCCGGGTGGCCGAGGTGGAACCGGCGTCGGGGCCGTAGTCGCCGACGTAGACGATCCCGGTGGCCTTGTCGACGCTCATCCGGAACGGGTTGCGGAAGCCCATCGCGTAGATCTCGGGCCGGGTCCTGGCCGTGCCGACGGGGAAGAGGTTGCCGGACGGGATGGCGTACGACCCGTCGGCGTTCACCTTGATGCGCAGGATCTTGCCGCGCAGGTCGTTGGTGTTGCCGGCGCTGCGCTGCGCGTCGTACCCCGGGTTGCGGTTGGTCCGCTCGTCGATGGGTGCATAGCCGGCGGAGTCGAACGGGTTGGTGTCGTCGCCGGTGGACAGGTAGAGGTTGCCGGCAGCGTCGAAGTCGATGTCGCCGCCGACGTGGCAGCAGAGCCCGCGGTCGGCGGGCACGTCGAGCACGTCGACCCGGCTGCCCTGGTTGAGGGTGAAGTCGGCGTTGAGGGTGAACCGGGACAGCCGGTTGACGCCCTGCCAGGCGGAGAAGTCGCTGCCGGTGGCCGGCGCGTCGCCGGCGGGGGTGGACAGCGGTGGGGCGTAGTAGAGGTAGATCTGCCGGTTGCTGGCGAAGTTCGGGTCGGCGCCGACGCCCTGCAACCCCTCCTCGTCGTGGGTGTAGACCGACAGGGTGCCGATCACCGAGGTGGTGCCGTTGGCGTCGGTGCGCCGCAGGGTGCCGTTGCGGGCGGTGTGCAGGACCGAGCGGTCCGGAAGCACGGCCAGGGACATCGGCTCGCCCGTCTCGGCGACGCCGCGGGCCAGTTCGACCTGCTGGAATTCGGAGGCGGTGATGACGTGGGCGGCGGCCGGGGCCGGGCCGCCGAGGGCGGTCGGACCGGCCGTGAGGCTGACCGTGCCGGCGGCCACCACCAGGAGCAGGGCGGCTGCGGCGGAGGACCATCGTGGGAGGCGGTGGGTGGGTGCGTCCTTCATGGGCATGCTGGGCTGTCCCTTCCTGACGAATGACTGCCAGGGTGGGGCGCGCGCCGTCGCGCCGGATGCCGGTAACGGGGTGCGGCAGGGCCGTCCGGGCGCCGCCGGGCCGGCCGTGACCACCGGCCGGGGGCGGGATCGCGCGTCCGGGGGGTCACCAGTCGATGGGTTACCGCGCCGCCGGTTCACCTCGACGAAACAGGTTCGTGACGCCACGAACATTAAGGCTTGTAAATGCGTCTGTCCATACGTTCTGGCCCTCGGAGGCGAACTTTTGTTCGGTTGGCTGAAAGTGCGCGGGGACGGCACAGGAAGGCCGCCCGGTTCGCCCGTGGCGCGCACCGGCGAACCGTCCGGCGGCGTCAGCTCCGGCGGCGTCAGCTCCGGCGGCGCACCGCCTGGTCGGCCAGCCCGGCCAGCGCCGCCAGCGCCGGCTCCTCCAGCGGCAACCGGTCCAGCGCGGCCCAGGCGGCGTCCGCGCGGACCCGGATCAGCCGCTCGATCTGCTCCCGGGCCCCGGTCGCCTCGATGATCGCGCGAAGCTCGGCCGCCCCGTCCGCGTCCAGCCCGGGGTTGCCGAACAGGTCGCGCAGCCGGGCGCTCTGCGCCCGGTCGGCGGCGTCCCGGGCAAGCGCCATCATCACCGTCGGCTTGCCCTCGCGCAGGTCGTCCAGGATGGACTTGCCGGTCACCGCCGGATCACCGAAGACGCCGAGCACGTCGTCGCGGAGCTGGAACGCCTCGCCCAGCGGATCGCCGAAGTCGGTGAGCGCGGCGACCAGCTCCGGCCCGATGCCGGCCAGCGCCGCGCCGATCTGCAACGGGCGGGTGACCGTGTACCGGGCGGCCTTCATCCGGATCACGGTGAGCGCGCTGGCCACCGAGCCGTCGCCGACGCCGGATACCAGGTCCAGGTACTCCCCGGCGATGACCTCGGTGCGCATCCGGGCGAAGACCGCGTACCCTCGGCAGACCTGGGCGGTGCTCAGCCCGCACTCGTGGAACATCTGGTCCGCCCAGGCGGCGCAGAGGTCGCCGCAGAGCAGCGCGGTGTTCCGCCCGTACGCCTCGGGGTCGCCGCGCCAGGCGGACCGGGTGTGCAGGTCGGCGAAGAGCCGGTGCACCGACGGCGCGCCCCGGCGGCGGTCGCTGCCGTCGAGGATGTCGTCGTGGATCAGCGCGAACGCGTGGAACAGCTCCAGCGCCGCCGCGGCGACCACGATCGGCCGGTCGTCCCCGCCCCCGGCACCGCGCCAGCCCCAGTAGCAGAACAGCGGGCGTAGCCGCTTCCCGCCGGCCAGCACGAACCGGTGCAGGGCGGCGAAGATGCCGCGCGGCGCACCGTCCGGCCAGTCGGGCCCCTGCCGGTCCAGGAAGGCGACCAGCTCGGCGTCGAAACGTGCCCGCAGCCCGCTGGTGTCGGTCGGGGCGGCGGTGACGGTCACCGCCCCTCCCCCGGCCCACCGACCGGCCCCGGGGACGGCCCGGCCGCACCCGGCGACCGCCCGCCCGTGCCGGACGACGCCGCAGCGGCCGGGGACGGGGCCGGCGGCGCACCGGCCGGGGACCCCGGCGGGGCCAGCCCGGCCAGTTCCAGCAGCAGCGCCTTCACCTCGGTGGCCGCGAGCCGGTCCCGGGCGGCGGCCGGGTCGGAGCAGAGCAGCACCGGGGCGTCGGCCGGGTCGGCGGAGAGTCGGCCGTGCGAGCCCCGGACCGCCCGCGCGCCGGCGTCGAGGCCGACCACGCTCATCAGGTAGCGCATGCCGAGCTTCTTGCGGGCCAGCGCGACCGCCGCCCGGCGTTTCGCCGCCCCCGGCGCGGCCGGGTCGAAGAAGAGCTCCGCCGGGTCGTATCCGGGCTTGCGGTGGATCTCGACGAGCCGGGCGAAGTCGGGGGCGCGGGCGTCGTCGAGCCAGTAGTAGTAGGTGAACCAGGCGTCCGGCTCGGCCACCAGGACGAGGTCGCCGGCGCGCGGATGGTCCAGTCCGGCCGCCGCCTTCCCGTCGGCGTCGAGCACCTCGGCCACCCCGGGCAGGCCTGCGCAGAGTTTCGCCACCGCCGGCACGTCGGCCGGGTCCCGGACGTAGACGTGGGCGACCTGGTGGTCGGCCACGGCGAAGGCGCGGGACGTCCACGGGTCCAGGTACTCCATCCCGGCCTGGGTGTAGACCCGCAGCAGCCCCTCGGCGCGCAGCAGCCGGTTGACGTCCACCGGCCGGGAGACGTCGGTGATGCCGTACTCCGACAGCGCCACCACGGTCGCGTCCCGGGCCCGGGCGGCGTCCAGCAGCGGGCCGAGCACCGCGTCCAGCTCCGCCGCCGCGGCGGCGGCCTGGGGCGAGGACGGGCCGAACCGTTGCAGGTCGTAGTCCAGGTGCGGGACGTAGACCAGGGTCAGGTCCGGGGCATGGTCGGCGAGGATCCGCTCGGCGGCCCGGCAGATCCACGCCGAGGAGGGCAGCCCGGCGCCGGGCCCCCAGTAGGTGAACAGCGGGAAGGTGCCCAGCGCGTCGGTGAGCGTGTCGTGCAGCTCCGGCGGGTCGGTCCAGCAGTCCGGCTCCTTGCGCCCGTCGGCGTGGTAGACCGGACGCGGGGTCACCGTCCAGTTCACGTCCGCGCCCATCGCGTACCACCAGCAGACGTTGGCCACCGTCCAGCCGGGCTCGACCCGGCGGGCGGCCTGCCAGAGCTTCTCCCCGCCGACCAGGGCGTGGTGCTGCCGCCACAGCAGCACCTCGCCGAGGTCCCGGAAGTACCAGCCGTTGCCCACGATCCCGTGCCCGGAGGGCGGCTCTCCGGTGAGCAGGGTCGCCTGCGCCGAGCAGGTCACCGCGGGCAGCACCGTGCCCAGGCCGGCGGCGAACCCCTCGTCGGCGACCGCCCGCAGCCGGGGCATGTGCGCCAGCAGCCGCGGGGTCAACCCGACCACGTCCAGCACCACCAGTCGGCGGCTCATGCCGGCACCTCGTTTCGCTCGGGGCCGCCATGAGGCGCCACGGCACTATGTCGATGCTTCGTTCGCTGACGCTCGCTCATCGTCGTACCCCCGCCGGTGCTCGGGACGGGACGGCCCGTCGGCGTCAGGCCGAGCGCGACCAGTTCGTCGCGGGCGAAGGCGAGCTCGGCGGCGATGCCGGCGGCCAGCTCGGCGTCGGTGCGCGGCCGCCGGGCGGCCGGCAGCACCCCCCACGTGTACGTCTCGACGTCGAGGTGGTCGCAGCCGGCGGCGGGGCCGGCGAGCAGCCCGGCCAGCGCGGCGCGCAGCACCGGCAGGGTCGAGGTCAGCGGTTCCTCGGGCGGGGCGTGCAGCGGCACGTGGTAGTGCACCCGCCACGGCCCCGGCGGCCGAGCGGCCAACGCGCCGTCCAGGTCGTCGGCGGCGTACGCCGGATCGGCCGGGTCGGCGGCGCGGGCGCCGGCCGCGGCCCGGGTCTGGTGCAGGAAGCGGGGCTCCACCCAGCGCGCCAGCGCTTCGGCGGCGGTCTCCGGATGGGCGGCCTCCAGGGCGGCGGAGACCTGCACCTTGACCACCGGGAGCCCGGCGGCGGACAACCGGGCCAGCGCCTCGGCCGGCTCCTCCCAGGCGCAGGCGAGGTGCGCCAGGTCCAGGCAGACGCCGAGCCGGTCGGTGTCCATGCCGGCCAGGGCCGTGACCGCCTGCCCGGTGCGCTCCACCACGCAGCCCGGCTCCGGTTCGAAGCCGACCCGCACCGGTCGGCCGGTGTCCCGTTCGACGGCGGCCAGCCCGGCCGCGAGGTCGTCCAGCCGGCGGCGGGCGGCGTCGGCGCGGGTGGCGTCCCAGGGGTGCCGCCAGGCCAGCGGCAGGGTGGAGATCGAGCCGCGCGCCGCGTCGTCGGGAAGCAGGTCGGCCAGCACCCGGGCCAGGTCGAGGGTGTAGCGCAGCCGGGCGTCGGTGGTCCAGTCGGGACGGTAGACCGCGCCCTTGACGACCGGGGCCTGGAAGGCCGCGTACGGGAAGCCGTTGAGGGTGACCACCTCCAGCCGGCGGCGGGTCAGCTCGGCGCGCAGCCGGCGGCGGGCGGCCGGGTCGGCGGCCAGCTCGGCGGCGACCGGCGCGGCCAGCCACAGGCCGAGCCCGAGCAGGTCCGCGCCGAGCGCCTCACGCACCGGCTCGGCGTGGGTGTCCAGTTGGGC
Organism: Micromonospora sp. NPDC047548; assembly: GCF_040642975.1. NCBI lineage: Bacteria > Bacillati > Actinomycetota > Actinomycetes > Micromonosporales > Micromonosporaceae > Micromonospora > Micromonospora sp. NPDC047548. The sequence goes on along the minus strand of NZ_JBEYTI010000031.1, from coordinate 17,183 downwards.
GAGGATGCCGGCGGCGTCCTCGGCGGGGTGCACGTTGGTGCAGTAGCCGAGGTGGACGGTGCTGCCGTCGGCGTGCCGCAGCCGCATCAGTCGCCGCCACGCAGGATCGAGTTCCCAGCGAAGGTGCCGGCGGACGCCGCGTCCAGGTCGGTCAGGTCGAGCCGGCCGGACTGCCCGTAGAACTCCACCGGGTTGCGCCACAGCACCCGGTCAACGTCGTCGTCGGTGAACCCGGCCAGCAGCATCGCCTCACCGGTGGCCCGGGTGAGCAGCGGGTCCGAGCGCCCCCAGTCGGCGGCGGAGTTGACCAGCACCCGTCGGGTCCCGTACGCCCGCAGCAGCTCCACCATGCGGGGCGGGGACATCTTGGTGTCCGGGTAGATGGAGAAACCCAGCCAGCAGCCGGTGTCCCGGACCAGCTTCACGGTGACCTCGTTGAGGTGGTCGAGCACCACCCGGCCGGGGTCGATGCCGGACTCGGCCACCACCGCGAGGCTGCGCTCGACGCCCCGGGCCTTGTCCCGGTGCGGGGTGTGCACCAGCGCCGGCAGGTCGTGCGCCACGGCCAGGGCGAGCTGGGCGGCGAACGCCTCGTCCTCCTGCGGGGTCATCGAGTCGTACCCGATCTCGCCGACCGCCACCACGGCGTCCTTGTCCAGGTAGCGCGGAAGCAGGTCGAGCACCGGCCGGCAGCGCGGGTCGTTGGCCTCCTTCGGGTTGAGCGCGACGGTGGCGTGATGCCGGACGCCGAACTGCCCGGCCCGGAACGGCTCCCAGCCGATCAGCGAGTCGAAGTAGTCGGCGAAGGAGGCGACGCTGGTGCGCGGCTGCCCCAGCCAGAACGCCGGCTCCACCACCGCGCGGACCCCGGCGGCGGCCATCCGCTCGTAGTCGTCGGTGGTCCGCGACGTCATGTGGATGTGCGGGTCGAAGATGCGCATTCACGCCTCCCTGATGGTGAGCCGGTCGAGCAGGTCGGTGGCGTCGGCGGGCAGTTCCCGCCCGGCGGCGTGCCGCTCCGCGGCGAGCGCGGCAAGCATCGCGGCCAACTCGCCGTCGGCGCGGCGGTCCAGGTCGGCCACGCCGGCCAGCGGCACGCCGGCGAACACGCACTTGAGCACCGCCTGCCGCCACGACGCCGGGTCCAGGTGCCGGGCGTACGGGCCCAGCGCGGCGGCAACCAGCCGGGTGTCGTTGGTACGGATCGCGTCGTGCAGCAGCGGGACCCCGGCCGCCCCGACCGGCAGCAACGGCAGCGCCTTGAGCACCGCCCGCTTCTCCGCGGCGTCACCGTCCCGGTACAGCGCCCCGGCGTGCGCGGCGTGGTCGGCGGGCAGCGCGGTGAGCAGCAACGCGCGGGCCGCCTCGTCGGCGGTCCAGCCGGACGCGCCGGCCAGTTCGCCCCGACCGCAGCGCCGGCCGGCGGCCGGGAAGAACCGCCCGATCGTCGCGGGTTCCACCGCGACGCGGCGCAACGCCGCCGCCAGCCAGTCGGGATCCGGTACGGCCTCCAGCGCGGCCCGCAGTCGATCCGGTGTCATCCGTCGCTCCTCCCCTGATGCTGATCGGTCGATGTCTAGGCCACCTCGGTCATCGGGTCCGACGCGGCGGCCGGGACGGCCTCGGTCGCCCGGGCCACCGCCGCGGCGGCGCGCAGGAAGTCGAGGGACCGGGCGGCGACGACGGGCGCCGCGTGCGAGTGCCGGGGCAACTCCACCGCCACCAGTCCCCGGTAGCCGACGTCGACGAGGGCGCGCAGCACCGGCGGAAAGTCGATCTCGCCGGTGCCGAACTCCAGATGCTCGTGCACGCCCCGACGCATGTCGTCGATCTGCACGTTGACCAGGTGCGCGGCCACCTCGTGGACACACTCCGGCACCGGACGCGGCTCCAGGCAGCGGCAGTGTCCGATGTCGAGGGTGATGCCGAAGCGCTCCGGATCGCCGAGGGCTCGGCGCAGCCGCCACCAGCCGGCGATGTCCTCGACCAACATCCCCGGCTCCGGCTCGAAGCCGAGGGCCACACCGGCCCGGTCGGCGGCGTCGAGCACCGTCGCGCACCCGGCGACCAGCCGGTCCCAGGCGACCACCGGCGGTACGGTGTCGGGGCGTACGCCGGCCCAGCAGGAGACCGCCTCCGCGCCGAGGTCGGCGCCGATCCGGACCGCCCGGGTCAGGAAGTCGATCCGCCGGGCCGGCTCGTCGTGCAGCAGCGTCGGCGCGTGCTTGTGCCACGGGTCGAGCAGGTACCGGGCGCCGGTCTCGACGACCACGGCGAGACCCAGCGCGTCCAGCCGGCGGGCCACCTCGTCGACCCGGCGGGCCAGGCCGGGCGCGAACGGGTCGAGGTGGTCGTGGTCCAGGGTGAGCGCGACGCCCTCGTAGCCCAGCTCGGCGAGGACCGCGAGGGCGTCGTCCAGCCGATGGTTGGCGAAACCGTTGGTCCCGTAGCCGAACCGCGGCCCCCGGTCCGCCCGGTGCCCCCGGTCGGCCGGGCCGACGGTCGGGCGCGGCGGCGGGGCCGGCGGGTGGGGACGCGGGGTGGTCATGTCGGAGAGACCTTCCGGGCCAGCCGGCGGCCCAGCGGCGCGGCGGCCGCCACCGCCAGCCCGAGCAGGCCGGCCCCGGCCCGGGCGGTGAGCGCGCCCTGCAACGCCGGCAGCCCGGTGATCCCGGCGCCGACCGCCGCCCGGACCCGGCCGGCGGACGGGTCGGCGACCACCCGGGCCTGCGCCCCGCCGTACCGGGCGACGTACCAGCCGGCCAACGCGACCGGCAGCGCGGCGGCGTCCCGGCGGCGGGCAGCGGCCGTGGACCGGTCGGCGGCGGGGGCCGTGGACCGGCGGGCAGCGGGGGCCATGGACCGGCGGGCAGCGGCGACCGCGACCAGGGCGGTGCCGGCGAGGGTACGCAGCGGCAGCGCGGTGTCCGCGCCGGTCACCTCGCGGCGGGACAGCGCGGTGACCGTCCAGGTGTGCGCGGCGACGGTGAGCGCCGCCGGCAGCGCCCGGGCCGGCCGCCCGCCGGTCGAGCCGAGCAGCACGTCCAGGCCCCGGCAGGCGGCCATCACGGCCGGTCCGGCGGCGGTGTTCTTCGCCGCCAGGTCGTACCCCCAGATCGCCGCGGCGAGCGGGACCGCGACGGCTGCGGCCCGCCGGCCGCCCGCGACGGCGGCCAGGCCCAGCCCGGCGGCGGTGAGGCCGGCGGCGAGACCGAGCGCGGCGCCGGGCGTGACCCGGCCGCTGGGAATCGGCCGCTCGGGGCGTTCGACGGCGTCCAGGCGGCGGTCGGCCCAGTCGTTGGCGGCCATCCCGGCCCAGTACAGCAGCACCGACGCGCCGGCCAGGCCGGCGGTACGCGGGCCGAGCGCCCCGGCCGCCGCGGCGCCCGCGACCACGTCCCCCGGCACGGAGAGCGCGGCCGGCGCCCGGACCAGCTCGGCGAGGGCGGCGAGGTCACTCACGCCGACACCTCCCTTCGGTCGGCGTCGGCGTGAGGCTTCCACGCACTGAGCCGAACGGTTCGCTCGCTCCGCTCGCTCACGCGGCACCCCCGGCGTGCAGCCGCCCGGTGAACTCGACCAGCCGCTGCCACTGCTCGCCGAGCGAGTGGGTGGGCGTGCCGAGCGGGTCCTTGAAGAAGAACGCCAGCTCGGTCAGGGGGCCGACCCGGCCGGCGGCGTGCGCAGCGGCGGTCAGCCGGGCCAGGTCGAGCACGAGCGGCGCGGCCAGCGCGGAGTCGCAGCCGTGCCAGGTGAACTCCATCCGCATGCCGGTGCCGAGGAAACCGGCGAAGGTGATCAGGTCCCAGGCGGTCTTGAAGTCGCCCAGTTCCTCGACGTACTCGATCCGGGTGCCGCCCTGCGGCAGGTAGCCGAGGGTCTCGCCGAGGACCCGCTGCTTGCTGTCCACCTTGGCGGCGTTGGCGGCCGGGTCGGCGAGGGTGGCGCCGTCGCCGCCGCCGAGCAGGTTGACCCCGGACCAGGAGCGCACGGCCAGGTGGCGCATCGCGAACATCGGCGCGAGCACCGACTTGACCAGGGTCTCCCCGGTCTTGCCGTCGTGCCCGGCGTACGGCACGCCGCGCGCGACGGCCAGCTCGGCGAGCGCCGGCAGCCGCAGCCCGGTGGACGGGGTGAAGTCGACGTACGGGCAGCCCGCCTCGACGGCCGCGTACGCGTAGAGCGAGCTGGGCGGCAGCACCTCGTCGGGGCCGGCGAGCGCGGCGCGCAGGGCGGCCGCGTCGGCGTGCCCGGGGTGCGGCCGGGCGGCCGGCTCGGTGGCCGCGACGTGGACCACCACCACCCGGTCCAGCCGGTGCCGCCGGCGGAACGCGGTGAGGTCGGCGACGATGGCGGCGGCCCGTTCCGCCTGGCTGCCGCCGGTGGGGGCGGGGCGCAGGTCCTCCTCGACGGCGGCCAGGTCCCCGGCGAGCGTGGCGGCCAGCCGGCCGGGCAGCACGCCGGCGGCGGCCAGCGTCTCGGCCCGCTTGGTCAGCGGGGTGGTGGCCAGGTCGTGGCCGCCGAAGACCAGGTCGGCGAAGCCGGGCAGGGCCGGGCCACGCAGTGCGGGCAGCTCGGTGACGCAGCCGGTCGGTGCGGTGAGCCCGGCCCGCAGGGCGAGACCGCCGACGATGCCGGTGGTCGCGACCGAACCGCGCGCCCCCACCAGCCAGACACCCGTAGGCATGGTGCTCCTTCCGTCCGGAGGATCGCCCTTGCATTCTTGTATATCAATATCAGATGGTTCGCCGGAAAGACACCTTCCGCCGGGCCCCGTCCGCCCGACGTCCGGGGCGGCACCGGGCTGCGACGACGTCAGCGGCGCGACGACGAACCCGGTATCCCGTACGGCGTGCGGACGGGGCTGGCAGGCAGGGTCGTTCGGCGTCTCGGCCCTGCCTCCCCGTGTCCGGCCGACGGGCGGCGGCGCGCCCCTCGACCGGACGTCTGGTGGTGGCGACCCGGACCCGGGCCGGTGGCGGCCGGGCGTCCCCGGTCGCCGGGACGGTGGTGGCGGTCCTCCGGTGCGGCCGGGGAATCCCGGTCCGGCCGCACCGGAGGACCGTCGTACGCGTGCGCCACCGGCCATGGTGGCCGGGCCGCACGCCCTCCGGTGCCGATCCCGTCCCGACCGCGGGGCGCAACCGCGGCCGGTCCTCGCCGGTCGGCGACGGAGGTGGTCTGGTCAGACGGGGAGCGCGGTCAGCGCGGGCTCCACCTCCGTCCACCGGGAGCCCAACTCCGCCGACCGGATCACCGCGTCCAGCACCAGCTGGACCTGCAACGCGTCGGTGAAGGAGGGGGTCGGATCGACGCCGGTCGCGACCGCCTCGACGAAGTCGCGCATCTGGTGGGTGAAGGAGTGCTCGTATCCGATGATGTGCCCCGGCGGCCACCAGGCCGACAGGTACGGATGCTCGCCCTCGGTCACCAGGATGCGGGTGAAGCCCTGCTCGGCGGTGGGCCGGGTGGCGTCGTAGAACTCCAGCTCGTTGAGGCGTTCCAGGTCGAAGGCGACGGTCCCGAGAGAGCCGTTGATCTCCACCCGGAGGGCGTTCTTGCGGCCGGTGGCGAACCGGCTCGCCTCGTACGTGGCCAGCGCCCCGTCGTCCAGGCGGGCGACGAAGACCGCCGCGTCGTCGACGGTGACCGCGCCGGTCGTCCGGCCGTTGCCGTCGGATTGCGCGGCCAGGCCGCTCGACCCGGCCGGCAGCGGCCGTTCCTTGACGAACGTCTCGGTCACCGCGCTGACCCCGGTGATCCGCTGGCCCGTGACGTACTGGGTCAGGTCGATGATGTGCGCGCCGATGTCACCGAGCGCGCCGGAGCCCGCCCTGTCCCTCTGCAACCGCCACACCAGCGGGAACTGCGGGTCGACGATCCAGTCCTGGAGGTACGCCGCCCGCACGTGCCGCAGCACCCCGAGCCGGCCCTCGGCGACGAACTGTCGCATCAGGGCGACCGCGGGCACCCGGCGGTAGTTGAACCCGCACATGGAGCGCACCCCCGCGGCCCGGGCGGTGGCCGCCGCGGCGGTCATCTCCCGGGCCTCGGCCACCGTGTTGGCCAGCGGCTTCTCGCAGATCACGTGCTTGCCGGCGGCCAGCGCGGCGAGCGCGATCTCGGCGTGACTGTCGCCCGGCGTGCAGATGTCGACCACGTCGATGCCGTCCGAGGCGACCAGGTCCCGCCAGTCGGTGGTGTACGCGTCCCAGCCGAGCCGGTCGGCCGCACTGGCGACCTTCCCGGCGTCCCGGCCGCAGATCGTCGCCATCCGGACCCGCGCCGGCAGCTCGAACACCCGGTTCACGGTGCGCCACGCCTGCGAGTGCGCGGCGCCCATGAACTCGTAGCCGACCATGCCGACCCGCAGTTCGCTGTGCTGTGTGGACAAGGTGGGTCTCCCCCCGTGTGTCAGAACCCGAGCTTGAGGTAGTCGCCCGCGTTCTCCTTGGTGATCGTCTCGGAAGCGAGCACGATCTCCTTGGGCACCTGGAGTTCCACCAGGTCGGACATGCCCTTGCCCTGGCCGATCAGGCGGGCCAGGGAGACGGCCGAGGAGGCCATCGACGGGCTGTAGGTGACGGTGGCCTTGAGCACGGTGTTGTCGGCCTTGATGTCCTCCATCGCCTTTTTCGAGCCGGCGCCGCCGACCATGAAGAACTCCTTGCGGTTGGCCTGGTTGACCGCCGCGAGGACACCGATGCCCTGGTCGTCGTCGTGGTTCCAGAGCGCGTCGATCTTCGGCAGCGCCTGGAACAGGCCGGTGGCGGCCTGCTGGCCGGAGTCGGCGGTGAACTCCGCCGGACGCCGGTTGGCCACCTTCAGCCCGTTCGCGGCGAGGGTGTCGGCGAAGCCCTTGGAGCGTTCCTGGGTCAGCTCCAGCGAGTCGATGCCGGGGATCTCTCCGATGACGGGGTTGCTCACGCCCTTGGCCTTGAGCTGCTCGACGATGTAGGCGGCCGCGGCCACCCCCATGCCGTAGTTGTCGCCCTTGATCTGCAACCGGTAGGCGCGCGCGTCGGGGAAGGCCCGGTCCAGGTTGACCACGGGGATGCCGGCCTTCATCGCCTCCAGGCCGAAGGCGTTGAGCTCCTTGCCGTCGTGCGGCAGCAGCACGATCACGTCGGGCTGCTGCGAGATCAGCGTGGACAGCGCCGCCCGCTGGGCCGCCGCGTCCGCGCCGGCCTCGACCGACTTGAACTCCACGTCGGAGTACGCCTGTGCCTGCGCCTTGGCGTTGTTGGTGATGGCGGCGATCCAGCCGTGGTCGGCGGCCGGGGCGGAGAAGCCGATGATCACCTTCTTGCCCGGGTCGGCGTTGCCGCCGGACGCGGCCGCCTTGGTCTGCGCGACGGTGGGCTGGTCCTCGTTGCTGGTGCAACCGGCCAGGAGCACGCCGGCGCCGACGGCGGCCCCGCCGAACAGCAACCGGCGGCGGGACAGGTCACGACTGAGCTGGGTCATGACGACCTCCAAGAGTGACGGGGGTGGGGCGAAAAGGGTGTGCGGATCCCGGCCACCGTCGGTAGGTGGCCGCCGAGATGCGGTGGGTCGTGCGGAGGGCGGCACGTCGTCGCGCCGCGGACGGTCAGACGGTGGTGGCCCGGTTGCGGCCGAGGAACTGGGTGAGACTGCGGAACTGCACCTGCTGGACCAGGACGGCGCCGACGATGATGCCGCCCTTGACCATGTTCTGGGCCTCGGTGGAGAGGCCGTTGATGGCGAAGAGGTTGGTGATGGTGGAGAAGATCAGCACCCCGAGCAGGGAGCCGACGATGGTGCCCCGGCCACCGCTGAGCAGCGTCCCGCCGATGATGGCGGCGGCGATCGCGTCCAGCTCGTACAGGTTGGCCATGGCGGCCTGGGCGGAGTTGGCCTGCGCGGTCAGCATGACCGCGGCGATGCCGCAGCAGAGACCGGAGAGCGCGTAGAGCAGCACGGTGTGCCGGCGGACGTTGATGCCGGCCAGCCGGGCCGCCTCCGGGTTGCCGCCGACGGCGACCGTGCGCCGGCCGAAGGTGGTGCGGTTGAGCAGCACCCAGCCCGCAGCGACCACGGCCGCCAGGATGTAGACCAGCAACGGGATGCCGAGCAGCTTGGTGCTGGCGATGTCGTTGATGAAGACGTTGTTCGAGACCTGGGTCTGCTTGTCGGAGATCTCCGCGGCCAGCCCTCGGGCGGCGACCATCATGGCCAGCGTGGCGATGAACGGCACCAGCCGCCCGTACGAGACGAGCAGGCCGTTGACCAGCCCGACCGCCACGCCCACGGTGAGCGCGCTGAAGATCATGCCGCCGGCACCGTAACTCTGGGTGGCCACGGTGGTGCACCAGACCCCGGCCAGCGCGACGATCGCGCCGACGGAGAGGTCGATGCCACCGCCGATGATCACGAAGGTCATCCCGACGGTCACCACGCCGACCACCGAGGCCAGCTTGAGGATGGTCAGGGTGTTGTTCCACACCCAGTCCGGGTTGGAGTAGAGGTCGGAGCGGGTCGCGGCGCCGATGACGACCAGCACGACCAGCACCGCGATCAGGCCGAGGTTGCGCCGCGCGCCCTCGCCGCCGTCCCCGTGCCACCAGGACAGCCGGCCCGGCCCGGCGGTCTTCCCGCTCGCCGCCGCCGTCTCGGCCGGGTCGACCGACGGGGACGGGGACGGCAGGTCCGCCCGGCTCTCCGGCGTCGCGGTCGCCTCGCTCATGCCGCCACCTCGCTCCGCTCGGCGACGGCACGAGGCTCGGCCGCCCTGAGCCGACCGATTCGCTCACTCCGCTCGCTCATGCCGCCACCTCGCTCCGCTCACTGCGCTCGTTCATGCCGGCGTGCCTTCCATCAGAGACCCCGCCATGACGAGGTCGAGCACGGTGTTCTCGTCCAGTTCGCCGGCCGGCGCCTCGCGCACCATCCGGCCCTCGCGCATGACCAGCACCCGGTCGGCCAGGCCGAGCACCTCGGGCACCTCACTGGAGACCAGCAGCACCCCGACACCCCGCGCGGCCAGGTCGCGGATCACCCGGTAGAGCTCGGCCCGGGCACCGACGTCCACGCCGCGGGTGGGTTCGTCGAGCAGCAGCAGCCGGGTGTCGCCGAGCAGCCAGCGCCCGACCACCACCTTCTGCTGGTTGCCGCCGGAGAGCGTGCGCACCGGCCGGCGCACATCCCGGGGGCGCAGCTGGAGGCTGTCGGCGATCCGTTCCGCCTCGCCGCGCTCCCGGCCCGCGTTGGTGAACCCGAGGCGGGCGTACCGGCTGAAGGTGGCGAGGGTGACGTTGCGGTGGATCGGCTCGCCCAGCAGCAACGCCTGGCTCTTGCGCTCCTCGGGCGCCATCCCCATGCCGGCCCGCACCGCCGCGCCGACGCTGCCCGGGCGCAGCGCCCGGCCGTCCACCCGGACGGCGCCGGTGTCCGCGCGGCGGGCGCCGTAGATGGTCTCCAGCAGTTCGGAACGGCCGGAGCCGACCAGGCCGGCGATGCCGACGATCTCGCCGGCCCGCACGGTGAGGGAGACGTCAGCGAACTCGCCGGCCCGGCCGAGCCCGTCGACCCGCAGCAACTCCGCGCCGGCGCCGGTCTCGGCCGGACGGTCCGGGAAGACGTACTCGATGGTGCGGCCGGTCATCTTCGCGACCAGGTCCCGGGTCGGGGTGTCGCGGGCCGGTAGGTTCGCCGCGGTGGTCCGGCCGTCCTTGAGTACGGTGACCCGGTCGCCGATCTCGCGGATCTCCTCCAGCCGGTGCGAGATGTAGATGACCGCGATGCCCTGCGCGGTGAGTTCCCGGATGATCCGGAACAGGTTGCCCACCTCGTCGTGGGCCAGCACCGCGCTCGGTTCGTCCATGATGATCAGTCGCGCCTCGTGGGAGAGCGCCCGGGCCATGCTGACCACCTGCTTGCCGGCGGCCGGCAGGGCGCGGACCATCCGACCGGGCGGGATCTCGCCGTGGCCGAGCCGGGCCAGGATCTCCCGGGTCCGGCGGGCCATCTGCCCGCGCCGGACGAAACCGAGCCGGCGCGGTTCGTGGCCGAGGAAGGCGTTCTCCGCCACCGAGAGGTCCTCGACCAGGTCGAGCTCCTGGTAGATGGTGGCGATGCCGGCGCGCATGGCGGCCTGCGGGTCGGCGAAGACGGCGGGCTGGCCGCGCCACTCGACGTGCCCCGAGTCCGGTCGGTGCACCCCGGCGAGCACCTTGATCAGGGTGGACTTGCCGGCGCCGTTCTGCCCGAGCAGGCAGTGCACCTCGCCGGCCCGCACCTCCAGCTGCACCCCGTCCAGCGCCCGTACGCCGGGGAAGGTCTTCACCACGTCGGTGAGGCGCAGGACCACCTCGCCCGCGACGGTGTCGGCGGGCGGGGTGACCAGCGGGGCGGTTCCGTCGCCGGCCGGCCCGGTCATGATGCCTCCCCTGTTCGCGACTGCGGGGCTCGCAGGCCCGGCTCACTCCTCGCGCTCACGATGCCTCCCCGAAAGCGACATCGCTGGCCAGCACCGCAGCCCCGGCGACCCCGGCACGCGGACCCAGCTCGGACAGGACGACCGGCAGGTTGCCGGTGGCCAGTGGCAGCGACCGGCGGTAGACCACGCTGCGGATCTCGGCGAGCAGGATGTGGCCGAGCTGGGCCAGCCCTCCGCCGATCACGATCATCGAAGGGTTGGTGAAGCTGACCAGGCCGGCCAGCACCTGGCCGACCCGCCGGCCGCCGTCGCGGATCAGCTGGATGCAGGCGACGTCCCCCTCGACCGCCCCCTCGGCGACGTCCCGGGCGGTGACGGCGCCCCGGGCCGCGAGCCGTTCGGCGAGCGCCGGGGAGGTGCCGGCCCGGGCGGCGGCGACGGCCTCGCGGGCCAGGGCCGCGCCGCTGAAGACCGCCTCCAGGCAGCCGACGTTCCCACAGGAGCAGATCGCGCCGTGCGCGTCGACCTGGATGTGGCCGATGTCGCCGGCGCAGCCGTCGGTGCCCCGGTAGACCTCGCCGCTGAGATAGATCCCGCAGCCGATTCCGGTGCCGATCTTGACGAACAGGAAATCGTCGATCGAGTGGGCGACCCCGCCGTGCCGTTCCCCGATGGCCATGATGTTGACGTCGTTGTCGACCACCGCCGGGCAGCCGTGTTCCCGGGTGAGCAGCTCACGCACCGGGAACCGGTCCCAGCCGGGCATGATGGGCGGCGAGACGGGCACCCCGTCGCGGAAGCTCACCGGCCCGGGGACCCCGACGCCGACACCGTCCAGCTTCTCGTACGCCCCGTCGACCCGGGCCTTGTGCAGCAGCTCGTTGACCCGGTGCAGGATCACCTTCGGGCCCGAGCGGATGTCGGCCGGCTCCGTGTACGCCGCGACCGGCTCCAGCCGGCCGTTGACCACCTCCACGTCGATCGAGCTGGCGCCGAGGTCGACGGCGGCGAAGCGCAGCCGGGGATCCAGCTCGACCAGGGTGGACCGGCGCCCGCCCCGGGAGGCGGCGAGCCCCGCCTCGGCCACCAGGCCGAGCCCGACCAGCCGCTCCAACTCGGCCAGCAGCCGGGGCCGGGGCATCTGGAGGCGGTCGCCCAGCTCGGCCCGGGACGCCGGCCCCGCGTCGCGAAGCAGCCGCAACAGCCGTAGGTGCAGGGGTTCCAGCGTCCGCACGGGATCCACCTCCGCGTCGGGTTCACATCGATGAAAGGTCGATGTGTTGTGTCCGACACATTAGGAGCCTTCCGTGGCCCCTGTCCATAGCTTCGGTTGAACTGCCGCCAACTTTTGTCCGTTGGGACAAAAGCTATGAGTGGATCAAGGAAAGATCGACCCCGCCGCGCCGGACGCTGCGGGGTCGATCGACCTCGTGCCGTTCGTCGGGGCTAGCGCTCCCCGGCGGCATTGCGCTTCTTCTTGAGCTTGCGGTCGTCGCGCAGCTCGACGTAGGGCTCCTCCTCGGGAGAGTGACCGGCCGAGATGGCCCGGCCGCGCTCCAGCTCCGCGTCGAACTCGGCGCCGACCAGGATGGCGATGTTGCTCAGCCAGAGCCAGACCAGAAAAATGATCACGCCGGCCAGCGCGCCGTAGGTCTTGTTGTAGGACGCGAAGTTGCTGACGTACAGGGCGAAGAGGCCGGAGATCACCAGCCAGATCACCACGGCCAGCACGCCGCCCGGGCTCACCCAGCGGAAGCCGCCGTGCCGGGCGTTCGGCGAGGCCCAGTAGAGGATCGCGAACATCAGGCTGACCAGGAGCAGCAGCACCGGCCACTTGGCGATGTTCCACACCGTCACCGCGGTGGAGCCCAGCCCGATCGCGCTGCCGACCTGCTCGGCGAAGCCGCCGGTGAAGACCACGATCACCGCGCTGGCCAGCAGCATCACGCCGATCGCGGCGGTCACCCCGAGCCGGATCGGCAGGGTCTTCCAGATCGGCCGCCCCTCGGGCACGTCGTAGATGATGTTCGAGGCGCGCATGAACGCGGCGATGTAGCTGGACGCGAACCAGAAGGCCGCGAGCAGACCGATGATCGCGGCGATGCTGGCCAGCCCGCCCGAGGCGCCCGCCTGTTCGATGGCCCCCTCGATGATCTTCCGGATGTTCTCCTCCGGCACCGCCTGGTTGACGGTGTCCCTCACCCCCGCGGTGGCCCGGTCGCTGATCAGGCCGAGCAGGGAGATTAGCACCAGCAGCCCGGGGAAGATGGAGAGCACCCCGTAGTAGGTCAGCGCGGCGGCCAAGTCGCGGAGCTTGTCCTCCTGGAACTCCGTGACGGTGCGCTTCAGGGCCGCCTTCCAGCCGGAACCGGGCAGCTCCGTCGGGCTGCCCGGCCCGTCGTCGGGGCCGACCGGCCGGCTGCCGCGGGTGTCGCGGCCCACCGGCTCGCCCGCACGGGTCCGGGCCGCGGTCGCGGTGCCGTGGTCGTCGCCGTCGCGCCCGGCCCGGGCGGACGTGTCGTCGGAGGCCATCGCCCCTCCTCGTGGTCGGCGGAGTCCCCCTCGACATGCCCCGGGGAAGCCGACCGTTAACCCGTCACTTGTACAGCAGGCCCACCATCCGCCGGGACGCCACGGCCAGCCCGAGCCCGGTCAGCGCCAGCAGGTAGAGCACGTCCAGCACCCACAGCCAACCGGACCCGCCGACACAGATGTCGCGGACCAGGTGCACCGAGCGGTAGAGCGGGGTCAACTCCACCACCCCGCGCAGCAGCGCCGGATAGTCCTCGGCCGGCACGAAGGTGCCCGAGAAGAGGAACAGGGTGAACTGCGCCGAGCCCATCAGGTCGAAGTCCTGCCAGCTGCGCATGAAGGTGGCCAGCGCCATGCCGACCGCGCCGAAGGTGAAGCCGACCAGCACCGCCGCCGGAAACGCCAGCACGGCGCGCCCGACGGAGGTCAGGTCCATCGCCACCATCACCGCGAGGAAGGCCGCCGAGTAGGCCGAGCCACGCACCATCGCCCACCCCAGCTCCCCCAGCGCGATCTCGAAGGGCCGGACCGGGGTGGCGATGATCCCGTCGTAGAGCTTGAGGTACTTCATCTTGCCGAAGAAGTTGAAGGTGGTCTCGGCGAGCGCCCCGGTCATCGCCGAGGCGGCGAGCATCGCCGGGGCGACGAACGCGGCGTACTGCACCGTCCGGCCGCCGGGCAGGGTGAAGCCGTCGATCAGCTGGCCCACCCCGACCCCGATGGAGAAAAGGTAGAGCACCGGCTCGACGAACCCGGAGAGCAGCAGCAGCCAGTAGACCGACTTGAGCGCCGCCACGTTGCGCTCGACCACCGAGGCCGACCGGCGCGACGCGCCGGAGACGTCGAGCAGCCGGGGCAGGACGAGGGTGACCACGCGAGCCTCCTAGACCACGAGCCGGCGGCGGAAGAGCCGGGCGGCCAGCAGCCAGCCGCCCAGCGCCCAGGCCGCGAGATAGAGCAGGTGGCCGGCGATCGACCACTGCGGGGCCACACCGAGCGTCGCCGCCCGGCACAGGTCGACGGCGTGCCAGAGCGGCGTCGCGTACGCCAGCCAGCGCAGCACGCCGGGCAGCGACTCGACCGGGAAGAAGATCCCGGCGAAGAGCGTCATCGGGATCACCGCGAAGCGGAACAGCATGGCCAGCCAGCTGTCGCTGTCCACCACGGCCGCGTAGGCGAAGGTCGGCGCGGCGACCGCCAGGCAGAGCAGCGCCACCACCGGCAGGGTGGCCACCGCCCAGCCGGAACGCAGCGCCCCGAACAGCGCCGTCACCAGCAGGAACGCGGCACTGGCGGTGAGCGCCCGGAACAGCACGAAGGCCAGGTGACCGGCGAGGATGTCGGGAATCCGCAGCGGCGCCGCGGTCTGCGCGGAGTAGGTCTTGATCCACTGGAAGTTGCTGAACACCGGCCAGGTCGACTCGCCGACCGTCACCTGGAGCGCGGTCGAGGCCAGCAGCCCGGGCACGATCCAGTCGAGGTAGCGCACCCCGCCGACGCCCTGGTCGACGTACGCCCCCACGCCGAGGCCGAAGCCGACCACGGTCAGCGTCGGCAGCAGGAAGGACGAGAAGACCCCGGCCCGCCAGGTGCGGCGGTAGCCGGTCAGATAGTGGGCCAGCACCGCCAGCGCCGGCACCCTGGGCAACGCCGGCCGGGACCCTTGCGCCACGCTCACCCGGACCTCCTCTCACCCGCCGTCCACCACGGCCTTCCTACCCCCGGGGTACGACAGGCCGCGGCAACCCTACGGCCGGCCGACCCGGGTGTCGCGCCGTTTACGCGGCCCGTCCGCGACCCCCGGGTCCTGCGCGATGCGCCGCCCGGGCGGCGCATCGCGCAGGA
>NZ_JBEYTI010000031.1:0-2398 GCF_040642975.1 Micromonospora sp. NPDC047548 | reverse complement strand
GGCCCGCCGCCCCCCCCCCGCCGCCCCCCCGGGGGCCCCCCCCCCCCCGGGGCCCGCCCCCGCCCCCCCCGCCCCCCGCCCGCCCCCCCCCCGGCCCCCCCCCCCCCCCCGCACCCCCGGGCGGCGCATCGGCCCTGCGGCCGCCGGCGGCCGTCGAGGTGGGGCCGTTCAGGCAGGGCGGGCCGTCCGGAGCAGCGCGAGCGCGGCGTAGCTCCAGAGCAGCAGCCCGGCCCCGGTGCCGACGACCAGCCCGGCCTGGACCGGCGAGGCGAGCGCGACGACCAGCCCGGACAGCGCGACCAGGCACAGCGCAACGCCGAGCGGCACCAGCAGCCGGTCGCGCAGCACCGGGGCCAGCGGCACGAAGTGGACGCCCACCACCACGCAGACCAGGACCGGGACGAACTCCGACCACCCGAGCCCGGCCAGCACGAGGGCGCCGAGCACGGCCACGGCCAACTCGACGGCGACGATGACGCCGTACCGGCGATCGGCGGCCCGGTTCCCGGGCATGGCGGCCGCACCGCGCCGGGCCTTGACCACGACGACCGCGCCGAGCAGCGCAGTCAGCAACGCCAGGCCGCTGCCCACGACCAGCGCGGTGCGCAGCGGCGGCTCCGCCGCCGGCACGCTGAACCAGATCGTGGCGAACACGCCCAGGTAGAGCGCGGTCAGCCCCGCCTGCCGTCTCCATCGCGCATCCATGATGGACTCCTCCCCGTCGACTGCCGTGCAGCGGCCGGGACCGCCCCGCCCACCGCTGTCAGTCGACCAGGGTACGGCCGGTGAGGTGTAGGAAGACGTCCTCCAGGCTGCTGCGCCGGAGTCGCCGCAGCTGCGGCGCTTCCACGCCCGCTACTGCAGACTCCTCAGCTGATCATTTTGTCAGGAGTTCCCGTGACCGTCCGGCTGCTCGGCACCGGCTACACCACCAGCCAGATGACCTACGACCTACGACGCCTGCGGTTCAACGGCCTGATCCGACGCATCGAACACACCCACACCTACGTCCTGACCCCCGACGGCCAACGCCTCGCGATCTTCTACACCAAACTCAACGACCGCCTCCTGCACCCACTCCTCGCCGCCGACCGGCCCCAAGCGCCACCCGCCCTACGCCAGGCCCTCACCACCATCGACCATTACGTCGACGACTACATCGCACGAGCACGACTCAAAACCGCAGCCTGAAAACCTGACTCAGTTGTTCAGATTCTCGAACCCAAGGATCTGGACTAGTACGGCAGCCGCCATTAGCCGTGTGAGCTGGGCTGATGCGGGTGGTGGGGTGAGCAATGTGGACGCAGCCGCCCAAGTGATCATGTGTGTGTGACGACAACAAAATCACGGGCGGCTGCGGCTGCCAGGATAGCGGCTGGCCGGGCCCAGCGGTTGCGGGCCGACCTGTTGGAGCGGCTGCGGTCGTGCTTCGCGCGGGTGCAGACGTGGCAGCAGGCCGACAAATACGTGTCCGTGGTGGCCAGTGACCTGCCGAAACGCAACGGGTGGACGATCGCGGAGCATGTCGGGGACCGTAGCCCGGACCGGGTGCAGCGGCTGTTGAACCGGGCGGTGTGGGACACCGACGAAGCGATACGCGTGGTCCGCCGGTTCGTGGTCGACGGGCTGGCCACCGCGGCTCGCCGGCGGCGTCGGGGGCTGGTGGTCGGGGCGTTGGACGAGACCGGCCAGCAGAAACGCGGCACCGCCACCTGCGGCGTGAAACGGCAGTACATGGGGTGTGCCGGTCGGGTGGAGAACGGCATCAACACCGTGCACCTGTCATATGTGCGCGAGGGCCTGGGGCACGGGTTGATCGGGTTCCGGCAGTGGATCCCCGCCGAACAGATCGACGACGTCAAGGCCGCCCAAGCGATGGGGATCCCGGGCGACCTGCTGTTCCGCACCAAGGGACAGTTGGCGATCGACATCTGCACCGACGTGTACACCGACGGCATCCGCTTCGACATCGTGTGCGGGGACGAGGTGTACGGCGCCTGCACGCAGCTGCGGGAGTTCTTCGAACAGCAGCAGCAGGCGTACGTGCTGCGGGTGGCCTCCACGTTCCTGCTGGACCTCGGCGCCGGCGTGCGGTTGACCTGCCGGCAGGCCGTCGACCAGATGGTGGACGACGAGCGGCGGTGGGAGGTCCGCAGCGCCGGGACCGGCTCGAAAGGGCAACGCTGGTACGGATGGGTGCAGATCGGGGTCGCCAGCCCCCGCCACGTGCTGCTGGTCCGCCGCCACCTACGCACCGGTGAACTGGCGTTTCACTACTGCTACCAGCCCGACGGGCAACCCAGGAGCATGACCCGGCTGATCCGCGCCGCCGGACTACGCTGGCCAGTCGAGGAAGACTTCGAGTTCGGCAAGGACCAGTTCGGCCTCGATCAATGCC
>NZ_JBEYTI010000030.1:0-69606 GCF_040642975.1 Micromonospora sp. NPDC047548 | reverse complement strand
GTCCTGGAACCACCGGGCCCCGCGGAACTCATGCCGGACCTCTCACGGTCGAGCGGACGAGGCGGTGGCCCGGTGGGGGCCAGGTGCGCCGACGATCCGATATTGCCGGCACCAGACACGGTGCCCGACGAGACCGCCGACAGGAAGAGTCTGCGCAGTGAGCGGATGTTCGCGCCGATCGCCGTTAGATTCGTGCTCGTGGGCACCGAGGGGTGGTTCTGGATCAGGACCGTTGGAGCGCGGCGGGACGGCGACCCTCGTGATGGCGAACTGCACCAGTCGACTCGCGAAGGTGCCACGTTCGCGGCCACTCAGGCGAGACAGAACTCATTGCCCTCGATGTCCTGCATCACGAGGCACGACTCGTTGTCGCCATCGGCAGGCAGTAGTCGCACGCGTACCGCGCCGAGCGCGACCAGTCGTGCGCATTCGGCCTCAAGTGCGGCCAGGCGCTCTTGACCCACGAGCCCGGTGCCGACCTGCTCGACACCGCACAGCACCGGCACCGACGTCCCGCCGACGACGGCCTCCAGGCCCGGGCGCAGGCCAAACTCGCGGAAGTCGAGGCGAAGATCGTCGACCTGCGGGTCATCGCCGAGACGCTGCGCGCGGCGGTCGACGCCGGCTGTGACGACCTGGTCACCTGTGCCGGCAGCCCGTGCTGCCCGATCCCGTTCGCCACTCTTGGCCAAGGAGCCCCCGATGCCGACGCTCACTGACCTGGCACGGCGTTTCCTCCCGTCCGGTCTGACCGGCCTGGCCGGCGTGGCATGCGTGGGGTGCTGCGCGATTCCGCTGCTGCTGGCCGCTGGCGTGCTGTCCGGCGCCGGCTGGGTCGTCCTCGGCCGCTGGCTGCCCGGCCTCACCGTCGCCCTGACCGCCGCAGCCGGCGTCGCCTTCTGGTGGGCCCGCCGCCGCAGGCACAACTGCGCCGGGGGCACCAGCTGCGCATGCGGAGCCGGATGATCCTCGGCCCAGCCCCCTCGGCGGCGCTCGCCGAGATCCCGCAGCCTGTCGACCCGCGCAGGGCTGGCGCGAACCTACTGCCTGCGGTCGATGGCCGCAGGGATCTTCGCGGCCGGCTCGCTGTCGATGACGCCGGACGGCAGGAGCGGCTACCGTCAGGTCAAGAGGGTTGGCCAGTCGGATAGAGCCAGGGGACCTGGATGGTCGGCATCGCGTGTGTGATCGAGTTCGGGACACCGGCGCGGCCGTTGGTGGCACCGGCAGCGATCCTTCGCCCCCGACCTGTCGTCGTGACATGAGCGCGGTTGAGGTTCTGGTGGTCGGGGCGGGGCCGACCGGGCTGACCATGGCGGGGCAGTTGGCCGCCTTCGGTGTGCGGGTCCGGGTGGTGGATCGGGCGGTCGACCGGGTCCACGAGTCCCGGGCCCTGGCGATTCAGCCCCGCACCCTGGAGGTCCTCACCGGTCTCGGGGTGACCGACGAGATGGTGGCCTGCGGCAACCGCGCGGTGCGGCTGTGCCTGCACGCACGCGGGCGGGAGCGGGCGGTGCCGTTGTTTGACCTGGGCCTGCAGGACACCGCGTACCCGTATCTGCTGTTCCTGTCCCAGGCGGAGACCGAACGCATCCTGGGTGAGCGCCTCGCAGCAATGGGGCTCGAGGTCGACCGCGGTGTCGAGCTGGTCGGGCTGGACCATTCGGGCGACGGCACGGTGGCGACGCTGCGGCACGGCGACGGCCGGCAGGAACGGGTGTCAGCCCGGTACGTGGTGGGCTGCGACGGCGCGCACAGCACGGTGCGGCGCCTCGCCGGGATCGGGTTCGCCGGCGCCGCGTACCCGCAGACGTTCGTCCTGGCCGACCTCGAGGCCGACGGCGTCGACGCCGGGGCCGCGCA
Source organism: Micromonospora sp. NPDC047548 (assembly GCF_040642975.1). NCBI lineage: Bacteria > Bacillati > Actinomycetota > Actinomycetes > Micromonosporales > Micromonosporaceae > Micromonospora > Micromonospora sp. NPDC047548. The sequence goes on along the minus strand of NZ_JBEYTI010000030.1, from coordinate 67,743 downwards.
TGTTTTCCTCTCCGCGTGGGGAATCCTGTTCCTCTTCCCGCTCGGCCAGCCCGCCACGTGGCGGCTGCTGGCCATGCGCCCACCCGCCGATGTGCCCGCGCCGGACACCGCGGTCACCCTGGACGAGGTGCAGGCCCTCGCCGACACCTACACCGGCGCGACGGTGCGGCTGCGGGATCCGGTGTGGATGACCAACTTTCGGCTGCACCACCGCGCCGCCACCCATTACCGGGCCGGGCCGGTGTTCCTGGCCGGCGACGCCGCGCACATCCACAGCCCGGCCGGCGCGCAGGGTATGAACACCGGCATCCAGGACGCCGTCAACCTCGGCTGGAAACTCGCCCAGGCGCTACAGGGCGACGCCGACCCGACGCTGCTGGACACCTACGAGACGGAACGGGCGCCCGTCGGCCGGATGGTGCTGCGCTTCACCGACCGGGCGTTCACCGTCGCGACCTCCACCAACCCGGTCGTCCGGTTCGCCCGTACCCGAATCGCCCCCGCCCTCATCCCCGTCGTGCTCGCACCCAGGTGCGTGCGGGCTTCGGCCTTCCGGACGGTGTCCGAGCTCGGCATCGGCTACCGGAACAGCGCTCTGTCGACGGAAGGGCCGCGCACCCCGCGCACGGGTCCCCGAGCCGGTGACCGGCTGCCCGACGCGCCCGTGGCGGAAGGCAGCACCCTCCACCGGCTCACGGCGACGCCCCGGTGGCACCTGCTGCTGTGCGGGCCGCCCGTCGTATGGTCGAGGGGCGGCGCCGCGGCGTGGGGTCAGCGGTACTCCGGCCGGCTCGACGTGCACTGGCTGACCGCACCCGATGCCACTGAAGCGGCGCCCGCTACCGCCGCCCCCGCGCTGCGACAGCTCGGCCTCACCCCCGGCGCCCACGGCCTGTATCTGATCCGCCCCGATGGTCACATCGGCTACCGGGCAGGCGGCACGGACGTGACCGGGCTCCTGACCTATCTGGAACGCTGGCTCCGCTCGTAGCTGCACTGCACTCACGCCCTCGCGGTGCCGCTGCGTCGGGCCGCTGACGGGCGTCTCGTTCTGGCTGGACGTCACCTGCACGTGCACACCTCACCCAGTGGATCCTGTGCCACCTACGGCCGCGGCAACGACGACATCATCATGATCCCGGGCTCGCGGAGCCGCATTGTGCACTTGCCGATAAGGGACCTGACCAGGGGTTATAGCTGTTACTGCGGCGACGTACGGTTCGTACAACGCATGTCGTGATGATGGCGAGAAGACGTCATATTTGCCGGTTCGCGGTGGCGTTTCGACGGGCAGCGTGGCCTTCCCCGCTAACCACTCGATGTTCGGAGCCGGAGGTGTGGCCCGTGACGCTCCATGGATGGGACACCAGCGATTACGACGTGAGCAGGGGCTTGACCCCGGCCCGGGTGGCCGCGGCGGCCGCCCTGGGCATCAGCTTTCTGACCAGCAAGGGGACCGAACAGTCACCGTCCGGCGTCTTCCACAGCCTGAGCTGCGGCTGGATCCTGACCGCCGGACGGAACGCCGGCATCCCGTACCTCGGGATGTATGTCGTGGTCCGCTCCGGGGTGCCGACGGCAACGCAGGCGCAGACCGCGATCGCCTACGCCGACGCGCATCTGGCCTGGTGGTCGAGCTGGCCCGGGTTCTTCTGGCAGATCGACCTGGAGCGGTGGCCGTACGACAACGTCGCGCCCGCCGTCGGCGTCCAGGTCGGCACCGAGCTGGAGAGGCGCACCTCGAAGACAGCGGTGATGTACGCCTCGAAGGGCCAGTACGGATCTGCCTCGCTGGGCGACTTCCCGCGCTGGAACGCCAACTACCCGCACAACCTCGACGAGAACTTCACCACGGCGTACACCAGAGCCGGCGGGGACGCCGGTCCCGGCTGGCAGGCGTACGGGACGCCGTCCGCCGTTCCTCGCATCTGGCAGTACACCAGCACCGCCCGGATCGGTGCCCAGCACACCTGTGACGCGAACGCGTTCCGGGGCACGTACACCGATTTCGCGGTGATGATCGGCGACACCGCAGGAGAGGGCAAGGACGTGAAGACAGTTTCTATCGTCACGATTTCCCCGGGTTTCACTGTCCCGGCGGACGCCGCCTTCCACGCCATTCGATGGAGCGACGGCCACACCGCCTACCAGGTCACCGCCGCAGGGATCATCGGTCACCAGTCGAAGCTCGACCTGGCAGGCCTCCGCCAGGGCGATCTGGTCCAGATCAGGGCGGTCTATGTCTTTCCCGGCAATCCGACGCCCGTCAGGCAGGCGTTGAACCAGCAGACGGTGGCGGTCGATCCGACCAGCATCGGCGACAGGTTCGTGGTCCTCAGCGCCAACGAGAATCACCAGGTCCCGGCCGGTACGACGGTCACCTTCGAGGTGGCCGTCACCCCGGCGCCCGGCACGGCCGGCCGGAATGTCAGCTTCGGCGACGCCACCCGCAAGACGATCCTGTTGTTCTCGTGAGCCAGTCGGTCAGCCGACCCGGCCCGCCGGTGACCCAGGGCGTGCTGCCCCCACCGGTGCGGCCCAGCCTCCCGAGCGCCGCTGACAGGCTCGACGTCTCGACGCGTCCCGAATGGGGGACATGCTCCGGAAGCTTCCGCCCCGTCCTTGTGCGGCCGTCACGATGACGACAAGACGGGGATGTGACAGCGGGAGGTGAGCGGCATGAAGCGCCGACGGAACAGGAAAGGCCCCCTGGTGCAGGCGGCGGTGCTGTCGCTGGCGGCGGTGGCGACGGCTCTGGTGGTGCTGGCCGGACGTCGCCGCGCCATCGACGATGGTGTGGTGACCTTTCCCGCCGACGGTGGCGATGGCGCTTCCGCCCCGACGGGCATGGGCGCGCCGACACTCACCGGCACCACGAAGCGGTAGCGCCCCAGCCGAGTCCGGCCACGACGCGCTGTTGGTGTGGATCAGATCCGGGACGAGTACGGGGTGATGCGGGCGCGTCCCCCGCCTGGCCGGCCGCAAACCCTCGGCGAGGACGGGATGCAGCTGGGGCTGTCGCAGCTGTCTCGCCTGCGGCCTCATCCGCGGTTGGTCGCGGCAGTGAACAGTGAGGGTGGCCGGGTGGCCGGGTTCAGCTCGAGGGGCATGACCGCCTGGCATGCTGTTCCCGCGGCGGATGCCCTCGAGACGCTGAAGGTGGAACGCGGCTCCGGCCTGACGCCGACGGAGGTCGACCGGCGGCGGGAGGAGTACGGGCCGAATCGCCTGGCCGAGGCGCCGCGGGAGCCGCGGTGGCGGGCGTTCCTTCGGCAGTTCCAGGACCTGCTCATCGTGATCCTGCTGGTGGCGGCCGTGGTCAGCCTGGTCGTCAGCAGGGAGTGGGAGACACCGGTCGCGATCGCGGTGGTGGTGTTGCTGAACGCGACGATCGGGTACGTGCAGGAGTCGCGGGCGGAGGCGTCGCTGGAGGCGCTCAAGCGGATGCTGGTCACCACCGCGACGGTGCGCCGGGACGGACGCCTGCTTCGGGTCAACGCCGAGGATCTGGTGCCCGGTGACGTGATCGTGGTCGAGGCCGGCGGCCGGGTGCCCGCCGACGCCCGGTTGCTCACGGCGAGTTCGCTGGAGGTGCAGGAGTCGTCGCTGACCGGCGAGGCGGAGCCGGTGGCCAAGGCCGCAGATGCCCACGTCGACCCGCAGGCCGCGCTGGGCGACCGGACCACGGCGCTGTTCATGAACACAACAGTCACCCGCGGTCGTGCGGAAGCCGTGGTCACCGCTACCGGCATGGCCACCGAGATCGGCCGCATCGCCGGGCTGCTGCACGGCGCCGAGGCCGGTCTCACCCCGCTGCAACGGCAGATCAACGGCCTCGGCCGGACGCTGGCGATCACGGCGGGAGTCGTCATCGTCGTCGTCTTCGTTCTCGGTCTCGCGCGGGGCCGCCACTTCCACGAGCTGTTCGTCAGTGCTGTCTCGCTCGCAGTGGCGGCGATCCCCGAGGGGCTGCCGGCCGTCGTTGCGTTCACCCTGGCGATGGGGACGGCTCGGCTCGCCAGCCGCGGGGCGATCGTCAAGCGGCTGGCGTCGGTCGAGACGCTCGGCAGCACGTCGCAGATCTGTACGGACAAGACCGGCACGCTGACCCTCAACCAGATGACCGCCCGGGAACTCGTGCTGGCCGAGCGGCGGTTCACTGTCTCCGGCGAGGGCTACCGTGCCGACGGGCGGATCCGTACCACCGACGGGTCCGCGCCACCCGGAACGCTCGACGACACGCTCGCCGCGATGGCGCTCTGCAGTGACGCCGTGCTGCGCGACGACGAGATGGTGGGCGATCCCACCGAGGGCGCGCTGGTGGTGCTGGCCGAGAAGGGCGGCATCGACGTCATGGGCCTGCGCGAACAGCGACCACGGCTGGCGGAAGTTCCCTTCGACTCCGAGTACAAGTTCATGGCCACCTTCCACCGCTGGACCGGCGAGGATGGCGGCGAACTGGTCCGCGCCTTCATCAAGGGTGCCCCCGACGTGCTGGCCGCGCGCGCCGACCGGCACCTCGCCGGCCGGGACACCGCCCCCTTCGGGGACGCCGCTCGGGCACGCTACGACGAGGCCAACGCCGACCTGGCCAGGCGCGGCCTGCGGGTGCTGGCGCTCGGCGCGCAGGACTTCCCGGCGGCGGACTTCGACGCCGGCGCGGACCCGCAGGAACTGCTCGACCATATCGTGCTGCTGGCGCTCGTCGGCATCGTCGACCCGCCGCGCCCGGAGGCCCGGAAGGCGATCTCCGCGTGCCGCCATGCCGGTATCCGGGTCCGGATGATCACCGGCGACCATGCGGTCACCGCGGCCGCCATAGCCGAGGACCTGGGCATCCACGGCAGGGCTGTCACCGGGGCCGACCTGAACCGGATCGACGACGACGACGATCTCGCCCGGTATCTCGATGGTGTAGGAGTAATCGCCCGGGTCTCTCCGACGCACAAGATCCGGATCGTGCGGGCGCTGCAGCGCAACGGCGACGTGGTCGCGATGACCGGCGACGGAGTCAACGATGCTCCGGCGCTGCGCACAGCCGACATCGGCGTGGCGATGGGCGTCACCGGGACGGAGGTGGCCAAGGAAGCGTCCACGATGATCCTCACTGACGACAACTTCGCGACCATCGTCCGGGCCGTCCGCGAAGGCCGCGGCATCTACGACAACATCGTCAACTTCACGCGGTTTCAGGTTTCCACCGCGTTCGCCTTCGTGCTCACCTTCCTCATCGCGTCGGGGACCGGCATCGCCGGCGGGGCGCCCTTCACCGCACTGCAGATCCTCTTCGTCAACCTCGTCATGGATGGTCCCCCCGCCATGTCGCTGGGCGTCGAGCCGGTCAGCGCGGACGCCATGAGCCGACCACCCAGACCGGCGGGAGAGGCCATCCTCACCCGGCAGCGGATCGGCCGGATCGTGCTGGCCTCAGTTGTCATGGCCGTGGGCACCATCGCGGTGCTCCAGTGGGCGCCCGGGCCCCCACCGGCGCCGTCGCAGGCCACCGTCGCCGGCACCATGGCGTTCGTGGCGTTCGTGTTCTTTCAGGCGTTCAATCTGCTCAACGCGCGCAGCTTCACCCGCAGCGTGTTCTCACGCGAGACGCTGCACAACCCGTCCGCCTTCGTGGCCACCGCCGTGGTGCTGATCCTGGTCGTCCTGATCGTGGAGTGGGACGTGCTGAGCCGGCTCTTCACCACGACCGACCTCAGCTCGGGTCAGTGGCTGGCCTGCGCCGCTGTCGGCTCCACGATCCTGATCGCCGGCGAAGCCGTGAAGGCGCTGACGCGCGCTCGCCGAGGCCGCAGCAGCAGGCCGTGACGCGGTGCGGCTGTCCATTCAGTCACCTCGGTCCGTGGGATTTCGAGGCACGACCATGACGGGCCGGTGAGCGCGGTGCACGGCGGCGATGGCGACGCGGCCGAGCAGGATCTTCCGTACGGCGGAGCGCCCGCGCGAGCCCACCATCAGCAGGGCGGCTCCACGGTCCCGGGCGAATGCGGTCAGCGCCTCGGCCACCGCGCGGCCGGGTGCGCCGAGACCGCTGTGCACCTCTACCGCAGTCACCGACTGGTCACCGGTCGTTGCCACTGCGGTCGTCTCCTCGGTGGCGTCGCCGCCAACCGAGCCGAGGAGGAGATCTCGCGTCGGGAAGAGCTGCCGGGCCGTCGTCTGCGCGGCTCCGGCTCCAGCCGAGGAGTCCCAGCCGAGCACCACCGGCCCAGCGGCGAGCGCCGCGTACTCATCGGTCAACAGCGGATACGGCACCACCAGGACAGGACGCGCGCGACGCCAGGCGATCGGCTTCCCGGCCGCCCTCCCTCTCCACCGCCTGCACGAACGCGTTGACGTCGCGAGTCCCGGTCCACAGCCGCCGCCGCAGGTCCCCGCTGGCGAACGGCGGCGTCCACAGGTGCGCGATCCACGCGCGGGCCCCGGGAAACAGCAGAGCGCCAGCCTCGATCGCGGCGCTCGCCGCCGGTGATCCGTCGTAACCCACCACTACTCGCTTGACGTCCGAGCCGTCCACCGCAGGCACAACTCGATCCTATCCCTCTCCGTGGCAGGTGCGGCCGGGAACATCAGCGTGCTGGTATCGGCCTTGGGCAGCGCGTTCGCCGCGCGCGGCAGGACGGCCACTGTCCGAGCTCCCTACCGTGAAGCGGCAACCGGTGAGGGCAGTTTCGGCGTTCACGGCCGCCAGGGCCGGCGGCGGAGCCACGATGACGCGTACCCGAGACAGCAGCGGGGCCGGGTCGCCCGCCCCGCCGGACAAGGTGGGTGGCGAATGCAGGACGTGGCGTCCGCGCCGACGGCCACCGGGGGCGGGGTACCGGGGCTGGCGGAGATGGTGTGGGTCAACGCCCAGCAGGACCCGACCGCGGTGCAGTTCGTGCGCCCGGCTCCGGTTTCTCGGGCCTGGCCGGCGCGCCGGTCCGTGCGGGGTGGTGACCTACCGGTGACCTGCGAGCAGTTCCGCGACGACGTGCTGGCTCTCGCCCGCGGGTTCATCGCGGCGGGTGTCGAGCCCGGTGACCGGGTGGGCCTGATGAGCCGTACCCGGTACGAGTGGACCCTGATCGACTACGCGCTCTGGACGATCGGCGCGGTGACGGTGCCCATCTACGACACTTCGAGCGGCGAACAGCTTCAGTGGATACTGGCCGACTGCGGAGCGGTCGGGTGTGTGGTCGAGACGGCCGGGCACGCGGAGCTGCTCGCCGGGGTACGAGACGGCCTGCCGGGGTTGCGCCAGGCGTGGCAGATCGACGCCGGCGACCTGATCGCGCTCGCCGGCCAGGGGCGCGACGTCGACCAGGCGCAGGTCGACGAGCGCCGGACGCGGGTGTCCGGCGGGGACGTCGCGACGATCGTCTACACCAGCGGCACGACCGGCCCGCCGAAGGGCTGCGTGCTGACCCACCGCAACATCTACTGCGACGTCACGGCCGCCACGGCGGTGCTGCCCGAGCTGCTGCATCCAGGGGCGTCGACGGTGTTGTTCCTGCCGCTGGCGCACGCCTTTGCCCGGCTCATCCAGGTCGGGATCGTGCAGGCCCGGGCGACCATGGTGCACAGCGCCGACACCACCAGCGTGCGTGACCAGCTGCGCACCCACCGGCCGACATTCATCCTGGCGGTGCCACGGGTGTTCGAGAAAATGCACATCCGGGCCCGCCAGGAGGCGCACGACGCGCGTCGCGGCGGGCTGTTCGCACTCGCCGACCGGGTCGCGGTGCGCTACAGCCGCGCCATGGACACCCAGGCCGGTCCCGGCGTGACGCTGCGGCTGGCCCGGCTGGCCTTCGACGCCCTGGTCTACCGGCAGGTACGCGCCGCGCTCGGCGGCCGCTGCGACCTCGCCATCGTCGGTGGAGCGCCGCTGGGGGAGCGGCTCGCGCACTTCTTCCGCGGCGCCGGCGTCACCATCCTCGAGGGATACGGCCTGACCGAAACCTCACCGGCCCTGTCGCTGAACCTGCCCTCGGCGATGCGGATCGGCACCGTCGGCCGTCCGCTGCCCGGGGTGCAGGTCCGCATCGCAGGCGGGGAGGTCCTCGCCCGCGGCGACGTCGTCTTCCCCGGGTACTGGAACAACCCCGACGCCACCCACGCCGCCTTCACCGGCGACGGGTGGCTGCGCACCGGCGACCTCGGCAGCCTCGACGACGACGGCTTCCTGCGCATCACCGGCCGCAAGAAGGAGATCATCGTGACCGCGGCGGGCGAGAACGTCGCCCCCACGGCCGTCGAGGAGGCCATCCGCGCCCACCCACTGATCAGCCAGTGCATGCTCGTCGGTGATGGCCGGCCCTACATCAGCGCCCTGGTGACCATCGACCCACCGGCGTGGGCGCGGTGGCGGGCGAGCCACGGCCATCCGAGCGCGGATGTGGCCGACCTGCGGGACGACCCGGAGCTTCGGGAGGAGGTCCAGACTGTGGTCGACCGGGCCAACCAGACGGTGTCCAAAGCAGAACGGGTCAAGACCTTTCGCATCCTGCCCCGCGACCTCACCGAAGCCGACGGGGAACTCACCCCCACCCTGAAGATCAGACGCGATGTCGTCCAAGCGCACTACACCGCCGACATCGACGCGCTGTACCGCGGCCACTAGTAGGGCGTCGCGTCTAACGTTCTGGGTATAGGTGGCGGAGTCGGGTGCGGGCGTCGCTGGTGGTGAAGTGCCAGTTCACCTGCCGTTGGTTGGAGTTGGTGCTGTTCTGCCAGGCGGCCAGTTCGGTGTTGAGGACGTCGATGTCGTCGATGCGGCGGTCGAGACATTGCCGGGTCAGGGCGGAGAGTTCGATCTCTGCGATGTTGAGCCAGGAGCCGTGTCTGGGGGTGTGGTGGATTTCCAGGTGCTGCGCGAGCGCTCGGGCCTTGGCCGGCTCGAAGGCCTGGTAGAGCGATCCAGTGGTGGGTGTTGAGGTTGTCCATCACCAGCACGACCTTCTCGACGTCGGGGTAGTCGACGGTGAGCAGGCGTTCGACCTCCTCGGCCCAGTCCACGCGGGTGCGCCGTGCTCTGGCCACGGCCCGGCGACGCCCGGCCAGTGGCTCGACCCATACGAAGATCGAGCAGGTCCCGCAGCGTACGTACTCGGGGTCCTCTTTGTGGTCATGCCCTGGCGCCGCCGGGTCATGCGGGCGGGTGTAGACGTCCAGGACGTCCTCCATCCGGGCGGCGAACTCGCCGTTGGCCTTGGGCGGGATCGTCCAGCACTTCTTCAGGTGAGGACGAAGCGGCCCCTTTTCAGCGCCTTGCCGATGGTGGAGTGGTCCAGGTCGGGAATGTCATCGATCAACGCGACGTGCTTTTCCAACAGGCGCAGAGACCAGCGCGCGTGCCCGGCGGGTGGACTCGAGCAGGCCAACGCGATCAACCGTGCCTCCACCTCGCCAGTCACCTTCGGCTCGACCGGCGGGGTGAGCCGCTTCTTGCGGGTGATGGTGTCCTCGACATCGCCGCCACGCTCGGCGTAGGCCTTGGAGGTCTTCACCACCGTGTCCACATGCACCCCGGCCCGCTGGGCGACCACTTCCTGGGTCGGCACCGGCCCCACTCGATCGGGATCGTTCTCATCGAGCTCCAGCAGAATCCGCGCCCGGCGCACCTGCTGAGCCGGATAGGACCCAGTGCGAACCCGCCTGGTCAGCCACTCACGATCCGCAGCGCTCAACGCCACCGGACGTGACTTTGTCCTAGCCATCACATGACTCGCTTCCAGCGGACAGAAAGGGGAAGAGGACCGCCACCATCAGCACACACCACAATCGCCGCCGATTAGCGGCGACACGCTACTAGGGCGTGTGTCGGAGTCGGTCACAGCCACTCACGCCACCACCGCCGACTTCGACACCGGCCATAGACGTCGATCCCCCGTGGATCGCCCGCCGGTCGCAGAATGCGGCCGGCGGGCAAAACACCTTTCAGGACACTCCGGGTACGGGTCAGCCGCGCCGCCACTTCTGGTTGGCCGTGCCGGCGCACTCCCACAGTTGCAGCGCCGCCCCGTCGTTGCCGTTCCAGTCCTTGATGTCGACGCACTTGTTCGCCTGCGGGTTCACCAGGTCGCCGGCGCCGCTCAGCACGAACTGCTGCGCGGCGTTGCCGGAGCAGTTGACAATCTGGATGGCGGCGCCGTTCGCGGTGGAGCCCCACGCCACGTCCATGCACTTGTTGTTGGACGTCTGCAGGGTGCCGTTCACGAAGGTCCACCGCTGGGCGGCGGTGTTGTTGCAGGTGTACATCTGCAACTGCTTGCCGTCGGAGAAGTCGCTGCCGGGCACGTCGATGCACTTGTTGTTCCAGTTGCTGATGATCGCGCTGCCACCGCCACCGCCACCGGATGTGGTGAGTGTCAGGCCGTACGTGTTGAGGATCTCGTTGACCGGCTGGAACCACATGGTGCCGCCCGACGAGCAGTTGCCGGTGCCGCCCGATGTCACACCCTGGGCCTGGTTGCCGGCGATCCACGAACCGCCCGAGTCGCCGGGTTCGGCGCACGCGTTGCTGCGGGACAGGCCGGAGACCGCGCCCTGCGCGTACACGATGGTCTCGTCGCGGCCCAGCAGCGTGCCACAGCGCCAGCCGGTGGTCCGTCCCGAGCGGCAGATCGAGCTGCCGACCGCGGCGTCCTGGGACCCGGCCACGATCACGTTGCCGCCCGCGTAGTTGTTGACCCACGGCTGCGGCGTCCAGCTGCCGTTGGTCCGGATCCACGAGTAGTCGTTGCCGGGAAACGACGAGCCGGCGAAGGTGCCCTGCCCGACATTGTTGTAGCCGAGCGTCGGACTGCCCGTACCGCCGCAGTGGCCGGCGCTGACGAAGCCACCCGAGACCGCGAAACCGACCGAGCAGAGCGTGTTGCCGTTGATGACGTACTGGTCGCCGCCGCGGATGTCGTACATCGGCTTCGGTGCCTCGGCGCTGGTGACCACGGAGACCGTACCCGCGCCGCTGTCCCTGGCGAATGCCCTGGCCGCCGCCTCGGCGCCGGGCTTGGCCAGCACGACCACGCTGTTGGTGGTGATGTCGACGTACCAGCCGCGGACGGAGCTGCGGGTGGCGTTGGCGGCGTGCCGGTCGAGCGACTGGCGCGACCTGGTCAGGTCGGCCTCGCTGCGCTTGACCACCGTGGCGTCGGCGCCCTCCGCCCGCACCGTCGCCGCCGCGGACGGGTCGGTCACCGCGACCGTGAGCCGGCTGGCGCCGGACGGGATCCACGCGCCGGCGAAGACCGCGCCGAGCTCGCCGCGCAGCCGGTGTTCCGTCGCCGCGGCGGCCGCCTCGGTGCGCAGGCGGGTGGCGATCTGGTGGTCGTCGAGCTTGAGGTCGCGGCGCATCGCCGCGAGCATGCCGGGCGCCATGTCGAACGAGGGGGTGGCGGTGGGTGTCGCCGCCGCGGACCTCTCGGCAGCGAAGCTGACGAGCGGCGACGCGCCGACCACGGTGAGGGCCACCGCGGCGACGACGAGCGCCTTGACTGGACGGGCCATCGAATTCCTTTCACACACGTCGGTGCCGCTCCGGGGGAGGGGTGCGGGACGCGGCGCTGTTCGTAGCGGACCGAGGAGCATGGAGAGCGCTCTCTTGATCGGAGTGTGTCTATGGTCTGTCGAACTGTCAAGGTTCTTTAGAGAAGTGTCCCGGTGAGAGTCGGGGCGGGTGTCGCGGAGCCGGTCACCCGATCAACGGCAGGTAGCTCTCCGGACGCCACCCCGCGACCACCCTGGTCCGCAGCGTGGCGCCGAGCCGCCGGTAGAACCGTTGCGCCGCCACGTTCTCCGGTTTCACCTCCCAGCGGATGGCCAGCCTGTCGGCGGCCGCCGACCCGGCCAGCGCGGTCATCAGCTGACGCCCCACACCGGCGTCCCGGGTGCCCGCACGTCATCGCGGCCGAGCAGTTCCCGGCAACGGCGTGGGAAGATCTTCACCATCGACCCGGGGGCGTCGAACGTGGTGACAGACAGCCGGGCGGCACGCTTCGTCGGTGACCGTCGGCTTCCATGGAACCCGGATCACCGGGCCCGCCCGGCCGAGGTACGCGAGATGGGGGACGTGGTGCTGCTGCAGTACGTGTGGTCGGATCGGTTTGGCACGACATGACCGAGCCGCTTTCCGTCGACCGCCGTTGGCTCCGGGACGCGATCGACCTTTCCCGGCGCTGCCCGCCGAAGGCGACCGCGTACGCGGTCGGTGCGATCGTGGTCGGCGGCGACGGGGCTGAGCTGGCCCGCGGGTACTCCCGGGAGACCGACCCCCATGGGCACGCCGAGGAGTCTGCGCTGGGCAAGCTCCAGGGAGCCGGGATCGACCTGTCCGCAGCGACGATCTACAGCTCCCTGGAGCCCTGCAGCGTCCGTAGCCACCGGTCGCCCACCTGCACCCAGCTGATCCTGGCCGCAGGTATCCGTAGGGTCGTGCTGGCGATGCGGGAACCGCCGAACTTTGTGGACTGCCAGGGGGTCGAGGTCCTCGAGGCGGCGGGCGTCGAGGTGGTCGAGATGCCGGATCTCGCGGACCAGGTACGCCTGATCAACGCGCATGTCATGGGAGCGCCGTGACGCCCTCGCCGCTGATCGGCTTCGGCGCGTGTTCCGGGCGCCATCGCCCGGCGCTGACCTACGCTGCCGAAGGGGAGAAATGTCCGGGAGGTCAGATGACGGAACCACAACGGGTGGCCGTACTCGGGCTCGGCGGTATGGGGCGGCCGATGGCGGGCGAACATCCTCCGGGCCGGCCTGCCCACGGTCGTCTGGAACCGCCGCCCTGAGCCGGCCGCGGGCAGGTGACCGCGATCGCAGACAGGTGACGCGCGGACCTGGCGACGTCGCGGGAGACTGATCCGATGTCGTCGACGATGCTGGTGGTCGGCCCGAAGCTGGCTGTGGGCCTGGTCGTGCTGACCGCCCTGGCGGCGGCCGTGGCCACCGTCGGGAAGCTCGGGCACGGCCGCCAGATCGCGGTCGCCGCCATCCGGGCGGCGGTCCAGTTGGCGGCGGTGTCGCTGCTGATAGCCGCCATCGTGGCATCGCTGTGGGCCACCGCCGGTTTCGTGGTCGTGATGTGCGCGGTCGCGGCGGGCACCTCCGGCCGGCGGATCACCGGTGGGGCACGCGGTTGGTGGGCTGCCCTGCCGATCGTGGCGGGAAGCCTGTCCGTCGTGGCGGGTCTGCTGCTGGCGGGCCTGGTGCCGCTCCGCGGGATCGCGATCATCCCGGTGGCCGGGATCCTGATCGGCGGGGCGATGACCGCCGCCTCGCTGGCCGGCCGGCGGGCGGTGGACGAGCTGACCGGTCGCCGGGGCGAGGTGGAGGCGGCCCTGGCCCTGGGCCTGCGGCCGCGGGACGCAGTGCTGCTGGTCTGCCGCCCGGCGGCCGGCCAGGCGTTGATCCCGGCGCTGGACCAGACCCGCACGGTGGGCCTGGTGACCCTGCCCGGGGCCTTCGTCGGGGTGCTGCTCGGCGGGGCGAGTCCCCTCGCGGCCGGGGTAACCCAACTGTTCGTCCTCGTCGGACTTCTGGCCGTGGAGGCCGTCGCGGTCGTCCTGACCGTCGAACTGGTGGCCCGCGGGCGGCTGCGTCCGATGCCGTGACCCGCCGAGAAACCCCTGCCGATCCCGTCCTCGATGGACGCCGCCACCACCGCCCTGTTGAACGCCGGGTACATCCCGAAGTCGTCCAGGTTGACGATCAACACCCGGGCGTCGGCCAGAAACTCCCAGCAGTTCGGTGGAGCGAACCGGCGGCGCGCAGGAGGCCGGCCCGTCCATGCCCCATCCTGGGCCGGCAAGGGACGACCACCGCGCGAGTTCCCCAAACCCGGCACGCGGAGACGACCTGACCGTTCGCGAACGCGGGACGCCGACGGCTCGACGATTGCCCGCTGCCTGCTCGGGTAGACCATCCGCGGTCCGCCGACGGCCCGGCTGGCAGACGCCCTGGTGCCGTCGCCGCCCCGGGCCAGCCGACCCGTTGCGCCGGTCCACCGGTCGTGGCGGGGCGGGACCACCAGGAAGGGATGGCTTGCGATGAAGGTCAGAAGCTCCCTGCGGGGGTTGAAGAGGAAGGTGAACTCGATCGTGGTTCGCCGCCGAGGCAAGCTGTTCGTGATCAACAAGGCCGACCGGCGCCAGAAGGCGCGGCAGGGCTGAGCGGAGGGTGCTGTCGCCACCACGGTCGGCTGACCTATGCAGCGGCGGCGCCGGCACCGATCGGGTGCCGGCGCCGCCGCTGACTGTCAGCTCTTGGCCTGGCGCTTGGCCATCTCCGGTTGAACGCCCTTGCCAACCTGGCGCAGGGCGTTGCGGAGCTGGTCCTCGGTCATCTTCGAGTTGCCCTCGATGCCCGCGTTGTGGGCCTGCTGGCGCAGTTCGTGCAGTTGCTCGCGGTGAGCCATGTCCAACCTCCCCTGTGCGGTCGGCGCGAGAGGGTCGCGCCGTCGAGTCCCCTGGCTTCCCGGGCCGGTCCGCCACAAACAGCCCGGGTGTTCGGCGCAGCAGTACCGGTCCGCCGTCGTCGACGTGGGTCAGCCCTTGAGCGCCACCGCGACCGCGTCGGCGAGGGTGGTGGTGGGGCGGCCGGCGAGCCGGCGCAGGTCACCACTGTCGGTGGTCAGCTCGCCGCGGGCGATGCCCAGGTCGCACTCGGCCAGCGTGGCGGCGTACGGCTCGGGCAGGCCGGCGGCGACCAGCACCTTCGTGTACTCCTCGGCCGGCAGGTCGCGGTAGACCACCTCGGTGCCGCTTTGCCGGGAGATCTCGGCGGCGAGTTCGGCCATCGTGAACGGCTCGTCGCCACCCAGTTCGTAGACGGTGTTCTCGTGGCCGTCGCCGACCAGGACGGCGGCGGCAGCGGCGGCGAAGTCGGCCCGGGTGGCGGCGGCGACCCGGCCGTCACCGGCGCTGCCGAGGACCGCGCCGTGCTGGAGCGTCGCCGCGAGGTTGCCGGTGTAGTTCTCGGTGTACCAGCCGTTGCGCAGCAGCGCGAACGGTAGCCCGGAGGCCCGGATCAGCTCCTCGGTGGCCTGGTGCTCGGCGGCGAGGGGGAAGGTGGCGGTGTCGGCCTTCAGGACGCTGGTGTACGCGAACAGGCGTACCCCGGCGCGCACGGCGGCGTCGACGACGGCGCGGTGCTGGGCTGCCCGCCGGCCGACCTCGCTGGACGAGACGAGCAGGAGGCGGTCGGCGCCGGCGAACGCGGGGGCCAGCGTCTCGGGGCGGTCGTAGTCGGCCTCCCGGACCACCACGCCCCGTCTGGCCAGGTCGGCGGCCTTCTCCGTGGTGCGGACCGCCGCGACGATCTCCTGGGCGGGAACGCCCCGATCGAGCAGTTCGGCGACGACGAGGCGGCCGAGCAGGCCGGTGGCTCCGGTTACGACGATCATGGTTACTCCTCTGGATGACGGGTGCGCCTTGAATGATGCACTAACTTTTAGAAAGTGCCAACCCGACGGTAAGTGCGGTGGTACGGATCGCGTCCAGGCGGGTACCGTCGAGCCATGACTGCTCCCCTCACCGGCCCCGGCGGAGCGGACGCCCCGGACGCCGACGACCAGCTCGTCGCGGACGTCTTCGCCCGCGGCTGCGGCTCGCGTCGCACCCTGGAGAACATTGCCGGCAAGTGGGGGATCCTGGCGCTGTCCGCGCTGCATGAGGGCGCGTACCGCTTCAACGCGCTGCGTCGGCGCGTCGACGGGGTCAGCGAGAAGATGCTGTCCCAGACGTTGCAGGCGCTGGAGCGGGACGGCCTGGTCCGGCGCGACGTGCAGGCGACCATCCCGCCCCACGTCGAGTACAGCCTTACCCCGCTCGGGGCCCGGGTCGCCGAGCGGCTGATCAGGCTGATCGAGCTGGTCGAGAGCGAACTGGGCACCGTCGTGGCGGCCCAGGCCGAGTACGACCGGGTGGCCGCGGACCGAAGGCGACACAAGCCGGCCTGAGGCCGGCGGCAGGGCAGCGACACCGCTGCCCGTCACCAGGGACGACAGCCTGGTCCGGTGCTCCATCCGCCGATGTTTCCATGGCGTCGGAATGGCGACAGTGGCTGCGGGGGGCCGACGGCCGGCCGGACGGCTAGATTCCCGCTCCCCGTACCCTGCTGCGCGCGGTGTGGGTCAACCGGGCCCGCGGGCGCTGAGCGTCCAGGGAATGTCGGCCCCCGCCGCTAGGGTCCGGGCATGGTCACCGTCGCCGACGTACGGGCGCTGGCAC
This sequence comes from Micromonospora sp. NPDC047548, assembly GCF_040642975.1. NCBI lineage: Bacteria > Bacillati > Actinomycetota > Actinomycetes > Micromonosporales > Micromonosporaceae > Micromonospora > Micromonospora sp. NPDC047548. The sequence continues at coordinate 51,526 of NZ_JBEYTI010000030.1, read as the reverse complement.
TGACGCTGCCGCGCACCACCGAGCACCTGATCCGCGACCGGGTGAAGTTCCGGGTCGGCGCCATCGTGTACGTCGCGTTCTCCCGCGACGAGACGACGATGGGCTTCGGCTACCCGAAGGAGGAACGCGACGCGCTCGTCGCCGCCGAGCCGGACGTCTTCTTCCTGCCCGGGACGTCCGACCTGCGCTTCCAGTGGGTCTGCTGCCACCTCGACCGGCTCGACCACGACCAGATGACCGAGCTGGTCAGCGAGGCGTGGCGGATGGTCGTGCCCAAGTTCCTGGCCCGGCAGCGGCTGGGCGACTGACGGCGGTCAGCACCGCCGGTGCAGGAAGGCGTAGGCGCGGTCCCGCATCTGCGGGGTGAACACGTGTCCCGCCTCGTACATCGCGAGCTCGACCCGGTCACCGAGCGACCCTCGGGCACTGTCGAACAGTTTCTCCGCGCCCCGGCTCCACCGGTCGTCGGAGGTGGTCGAGATGAGCAGCGACGCCGGGCCGAAGCGGGCCACGACGTCCTCCAGGTCGTGCTCGGCGGCGAACCCGGGCAGGACGAATTCGGCCTGCAACCCGGTGTCGTGGGTGAATGAGTACCGGTACGGGATGCAGCCGTAGTGCGACACCGACGCGGTGATGCGGTGGTCGAAGGCGGGCGCCCACAACGCCGTCCGGCCGCCGTACGAGTGGCCGACGAAGCCCCGCTCGGCCAGCTCCCGGGCGTACGCCTGGTCGGGGTGGCCGGCGAGACCCACCACCTCGCTCTTGCCCAGGTGGAACTGCCCGGCGTGCTGGTGGTGGCAGAAGACCGCCGGCAGCGGGCCGTCCGCGCCCTTGGGGACGCAGACGTACGCCGACACCCGCTGGTCGACGTAGTGAGCGGATGAAAGGGGTCTGGGTCAGCCTGGGGCGAGGAGGCAGAACTCGTTGCCTTCCGGGTCGGCGAGGACCGTCCACGGGACTTCGCTCTGGCCTAGGTCGGTGGCGGTGGCGCCGAGAGTCCGCAGTCTGGCCGCCTCGGCCTCCGGGTCGTCACCTGGGTATGGGCGGACGTCGAGATGGACGCGGTTCCACACGGTCTTCACGTCGGGTGTGCGGAGGAACTGCAGATATGGGCCGACGCCCTTGGCGGAGCGCAGTACCGCGTTGTGGTCGGTCACCTCGTGCAGGGCCCAGTCCATGGCCTCGCCCCAGAAGCGGGCCATGGCTCGCGGATCCGCGCAGTCGACCACTACCGCGGCGATCGGTCCGGTGTCTCGGTAGAGCGGGCGGGGGTCCAGCACGCAGAACTCGTTGCCCTCTGGGTCGACCATGACCGTCCATGGGACGTCGCCCTGGCCTACGTCGGCGGGTGTTGCGCCGAGATCCTTCAGGCGCGTGACCACCTCCGCCTGATGGGTCGCCGAGGTGGTGGCGAGGTCGACGTGTACGCGGTTCTTCACCGTCTTGGGTTCCGGGGAGGCGATGAGGTCGACGCAGACGGCGACGGGGTCGGGGTAGACGAAGCCCTCGGGTTCGAGGTTGGTCACGCCGGGTCCCTCGCTGGAGACTCCCCAGCCGAGCGCCTCCGCCCAGAAACCGCCCAGCGCGGAGTCGTCCCGAGCCTTCATGTTGATCTGAACAAGCCGCGTTGCCATGCCGGCGATGCTAGCGTGTTCTCAAAGTCTTGAGCTGTGTCCCGGCGTGCCATGATCGTTGAATAGGGGGCCTCCGGTAGGAGGGTTTTTCGATCAAGAAGAACCTGACTACCGGAGGCCTCGTGGTGCCCTAGTCGTTGGTGTCCGGCCCCAGCAGCCGGATCTCCTCGATGTCCATCGCGGCCTGCACCTCCCGCTGCACGGCGTCGTCGATTTCGTTGGTGTCGCGCAGCCGGTTCACCTCGCGGCGCTTGTGTTCGAGCACGCTGAGCCGCAGGCGCCGGTCGAGCTCCCGGGCCCGGGCGGCCTCGTCGCCCGTGTCGGCGGCGAGCACGTCGTCGAGGTGTCGCTGGTAGTCGGAGCGGAGCCGGTCGACCGCGTCCGGCTCGACGCCGAGCCCGGCGGCGGCCTCGGGCAGCGCGGCCAGACCGGCGCGGGTGGCTGCCGCCCGGGCCCGCCGGACCTCGCTCTCCCGCTCCCGGTCGCCCGTGAGGCCTGCCCAGCCGACGACCGCCGGCAGCGTGGTGCCCTGGATCAGCATCGTGAGCACGATGACCATCGCGGTGCAGAAGATGATCAGGTCACGGTCGGCGACGCGCGCCCCCGACGCGGTCGTCACCGGCACCGCGAGCGCCGCCGCGAGGGACACCGCGCCGCGAAAGCCCGCCCACCCGGCCGCGGTGCGCACCCGCCAGCCGGTCTGGTCCTCGCGCTGCGGCGTTCGCCAGTGGACGAGGCGCAGGCCGTACGTGGACAGGTGCACCAACGCCATCCGGGTCGCCATCACCACGCCCGTCGCCACCGCCCCGATGGTGAGCGCCTGCGTCGTCGACGTGCTGGTGATGCTCTCCGCCGCCCGGGGGATCTGCATGCCGAGCAGGACGAACAACGAACCGTTGATGAGGAAGGTGGAGAGGTCCCAGAAGGCGTACGCCAGCACCCGGGACCGGGCCCGGATGACCCGCGGCCCGAAGTAGGACAGGACCATGCCGGCGACCACCACCGCCAGGACGCCGCTGGCATGGACGAGCTCCGCCAGCAGGAACGCGCCGAAGGGGGTCAGTACGCTCAGCGCGCCCTCGCGCAGCGGGTCGTCGAGGCGTCGACGGATCGCGATCACGACCGCGCTGGCGAGCAGGCCGGCGGCGACCCCGCCCGCCGCGGAGCCGGCGAACTTGCCGAGCAGGAGCGGTGCGGCCGGCCAGGCGCCCCCGGCGATCAGGCCGACTGTGACGGAGAAGAGCACCAGCGCGGTGCCGTCGTTGATCAGGCTCTCCGCGCGCAGCGTGGTCAGGATCCAGCGGGGCATCCGTTTGGCCAGGCCGGCTACCGCCGCGGCGTCGGTCGGCGCGAGCACCGCGCCCAGCACCCAGGCGGCGGCCGGTTCGACGCCGAGCCGCTGCACGACGAGGGACACCGCGATCATCGTGACCACCACCAGCACCACGGCGAGCAACGTGATCGCCGCCAGGTTCGCCCGGATCTCGCGGATGCTGATGACCAGGCTCTCCCGGTAGAGGATCGCCGGCAGGAAGAGCAACAGCACCACCTCCGGCTCCAGCGCCACGTGGGACAGCGGCGGAAGCAGCGCCAGCAGCGCGCCCATGGTGATCAGCAGGACCGGTGGGGCCACGCTGTAGCGGCCGCCGAGCGTGGTGCCGACCAGCACCGTGGTGCCCAGGACCACGATCAGGACCAGCGCGCTCACGTCACCCCTCCCGCCGGCCGGCGGTCGGCACGCCGCCGCTGCGGGGCGCCGTCCCCGCCGGTTCCGTGCCGGCGGCCCGACGCCGCCTGCCCCGACTGGCCCGGGGGGAGCGGGCGCGCGGGTCGCCGGCCACCCCCGAACATCGTGATACGGCGGGCGGCCGGCGCGGGGTGGAACGATCGATCCGGGCCGGGCCGACCGCCGGCGCGGACGTCGTGGGGCGGATCAGCCCGACCCTCCCGACCGGGGCCACCAGGTAGAGCCGGCCGAGGGGCTTCGCCACCGTCGTCGGGACGTCATTCTGTGCGACCGGTCGCGGCGTCGTTCAACGGGAATTAGCGAGGGATCCCGGTCGTTCAGGGCCGGGAGGAATCGCGTTACGAGCCTGGAGGTTTCTGGTTTTCGATGTACTCGTGGATGACGGCGAGGGGTGCCCTGCCGCATGATCCGGCGAAGTATGACGGCGACCATAGGTGGCCGTGCATGATGTGTGGGTTGATTCGGCTGGTGAACTCACCGGGTGGGCCTGGCGTCGTTGAGCACGTCTCGTCGGTACCTGGTGATGAAGACAAGATGCACGTGCAGGTTGTGGACGACGCTGCGGCCCCGCCGGACATCGGGGTCGATCTGGGCCGTCGTGCTGACATAGACAAGCTGCTATATTGTGGCCGTGAAGATCGTCGTGCAGGTTCGGCTGTACCCGGACACCGCCCAGGCGGTGGCGCTTCGGGCGACGCTGGAACTGTGCAACGAGGCCGCTGACCTCGCCTCGGCTGAGGCGTTCCAGCGGCGGATCTACTCGAAGCAGGCGCTGCAGCGACTCACCTACGGCCGCCTGAAGGCCTTGGGTCTGTCGGCCCAGCCGGCGATCCACGTTGCCCGCAAGGTTGCCGGCGCGTACGCCACCCTGAAGGCCAACATCCGTGCCGGTAATCTCGGCAAGCCCGGGTCGAAGCGGCGCGCCAGGGTCGAGTCGAAGCCGATCAGGTTCCGGGCGGACGCGGCTCAGCCGTTTGACGACCGCTGCCTGTCGTGGCAGTTCGCCGACCGTACGGTGTCGATCTGGGCCGTCGGCGGCCGGTTGAACCGAGTCCGGTTCGGCTGCTCGGAGCAGCAGTACGCGACCCTGGTGGTGCACCGGCAGGGTGAGTCTGACCTGGTCTGCCGTGATGGCATGTGGTTCCTGTACGCCACCTGCGACATCCCCGACGCCGAGGTGAAGGAGCCTGAGGGGTTCCTCGGCGTCGACCTGGGCATCGCCAACATCGCCACCACCAACGACGGCACCCGACACTGCGGCAAGGGCCTGAACCGGGTCAGGCATCGCAACCAGCGGCTGCGGGCCAAACTTCAGCGTGTCGGCACCAAATCGGCCAAGCGGCTGTTGAAAGGCCCGCCGCCGTAAGGAAGCCCGGTTCGCGGCCGACACCAACCATCGCATCGCCAAGCAGATCGTGACCGAGGCCGAACGCACCGGCCGTGGTGGGCAGCTGTCAGCCTGCCGAACGCGGCGTGACCGGTGCAGCCAGCATCGAGCACGATCTGCAAGCTCGGCCCTCCAGGGCCGAGAAGCTGACGGGACCAGTAGGGGTCGGAAGGGGTACTGACCCGTCCCGTACGTGGTTAGCGTCGGCCTCGAGCGGGCCACCGTACGCGAGAGTGACCGCCGCACGCGGCGCTGTTCCCGGTCGGTCTCGACTCACTTTCACGCGATCCGGCAGAGGGAGACCCACATGGGGCGGGCGGAGAACAAGGTCGTCGTCATCACAGGCGCGGCCCGTGGTCAGGGGCGCAGCCACGCGGTCCGGCTGGCCGAGGAGGGCGCCGACATCATCGCGATCGACATCTGCAGGGACATCGACTCGGCCGGCTACGGCATGGCTGGGAACGAGGACCTGGAGGAGACGGCGCGCCTGGTCAAGGAGACCGGCCGCCGGGTGGTGGTCCGGCACGCGGACGTCCGCGACTACGCCGCACTGCGCTCGGCCATCGACGAGGGCGTCGCCGAGCTGGGGAAGATCGACGTCCTGATCCCGAACGCCGGCATCCTGCCGATGGGGCCGGACCAGCCGATCAGTGCCTTCACCGGCACCATCGACGTCAACCTCGCCGGTGTGCTGAACACGGTGCACGCCGCGCTGCCGCACTTCAACGAGGGCGTGTCGGTCATCATCGTCGGCTCGATCGCGAGTTTCCTGCCGCCGATGCCCTCCGACATCATGGCGGGCGCCGGGTACGCCGGGTACCGGTTCGCCAAGCACGTCCTGGTCGACTACGTGAAGGCGCTGGCGTTGCAGCTCGCGCCGACGAGCGGGCGGGTCAACTCGATCCACCCGACCACGGTCGACACCGACATGGCGTTCAACAAGTCGATGTTCCAGACCTACCGGCCCGACCTCGACAACCCCACCATCGAGGACGTCGAGCCGATCCTGAGCGCCATCCACGCCATGCCGATCTCGCACGTGACGCAGGCCGACGTGACGCACGCCGTGCTCTACCTGGCCTCCGACGAGTCGCGCTATGTCACCGGCAGCCAGATCAAGATCGACGGTGGCGCGCTGGCCATGCAGCACCTGTGACGTCGTTCCGCCGTACCCGTACGGCGGGGTGGCGGCAGCCGGCGGTCGGGCCGCGCCGGAGATGGCGCGGCCCGACCGGCGTCCGGCACGGGCAACCGAGGACCGATCGACAGCGGCGCCGGCCCGCGCGCCGGCCGCGGAAGAGGACGGACAGATGACCGACACAGGCGTTACGCTCTACCTTGAGCTGATCAAGAAGGTGATCGCCAACGAGATCTACACCGACAACGCCGCCCCCTGGTGGACGGGGTCCGAGGGCGCCGCGGTGCCCGAGGGGGGCCTTCCCGGGACCTCCGCCGCGCACACCCTGGTGGGTCTCGGCGGCCTGGACAACGTGCAGGAGTGCGTCGAGCGGGTGCTGGCCGACGGGATCCCCGGGGACCTGGTCGAGACGGGCGTGTGGCGCGGCGGCGTCACCATCCTGATGCGCGCCATCCTCAAGGCGCACGGCGTCACCGACCGTCGGGTCTGGGCCGCCGACTCCTTCGAGGGCGTGCCCGAGGCGGGGGAGGGCAGCCACCCCCTGGATCAGGAGATGGCCCTGCACAACCTCAACAGCATGCTCAGCGTCTCGGCCGACGCCGTGCGGGCCAACTTCAAGGCGTACGACCTGCTCGACGAGCAGGTGGAGTTCCTGGAGGGGTGGTTCAAGGACACCCTGCCGGCGGCGCCGATCTCCTCGATCGCCGTGCTCCGTCTCGACGGCGACCTGTACGAGTCGACCCGGGAGGCGCTGATCCCGTTGTACCCGAAGCTCTCCCCGGGCGGTTTCATCATCATCGACGACTACAACATGGAGCCCTGCCGGGCCGCGGTGCACGAGTACCGCGACGAGCACGGGATCACCGACGAGATCCGGCCGGTGGACAACGGCGGGGTCTTCTGGCGTAAGACGGCCTGAACCCGCGTACGCCGACAGGGCGCCGCCTCCCGACGGAGGCGGCGCCCTGTCGCATGGCCCGGGCCGCTGCCCGTGCCCGTGCGAAGGCCCTTCTCCAACGGGGGAGGAGAAGGGCCTTCGCTGTCGGTGACCCGTGCCGGGGAATCAGTCGGTCTTCTTCTGGAAGAAGACCGCGGCGAGGATGACGGAGACGACGAGGATGCCCACGGACCAGGTGAGGGCGATCCAGGGGTTGTTGCCGACCGGCCGGTCGAGCAGGAACCCGCGGACGCTCTCGATGATCGGCGTGGACGGCTGGTGCTTGGCCACGCCCTGCAGCCAGCCGGGCAGCGTGTTGATCGGGACGAACGCGCTGCTGACGTACGGCAGGAACATCATGATGAAGGCGAAGCTGGCGGCCGCGTCGGTGGACTTGGTGAGCAGCCCGACCACGGCGGAGAGCCAGGACATCGCCAGGATGAAGGTGACCAGGATGCCGCCGGCGGCGAGCCACTGGAGCAGGCTCGCCTCGGGACGGAACCCGATGAGCAGGGCCACCGCGATCACCACGACGGTGGAGACGATGTTCTTGATGACGCTGGCGGTCACGTGGCCGCCGAGCAGCACCGCCCCGCTGACGTCCATCGACCGGAACCGGTCGATGATGCCGGTGCTCATGTCGTTGGCCACGCCCACGCCGGTCTGGGCGGCTCCCCAGACCGTGCAGAGCAGCAGTACGCCAGGGGACACGTAGGTGACGTAGTCGCCGCCGGTCTGGATCGCCCCGCCGAAGAGGTAGACGAAGAGCACCATCATCATGATGGGCAGCATCAGCGCCATCATCAGGGCGTCCAGGTCCCGGCTGGTCAGCCGGGTGCACCGGGCGATCATGGTGACCATGTCGGTCCCCAGCGAGGTGGGCCGGGGCCGGTTGCGCAGGACGATGGTCTCAGTCACCGACAGTCTCCTTAACTCTCTCCACCTCCGGGCTCGGGGTGGGGTGGCCCGTCAGCGCCAGGAACACGTCGTCCAGCGTCGCGCTGTGCACCTGGAACTTGGTGATCCGGTTGCGCTGCGGGTCGGCTTCGTCCAGCACGGCCCGCACCTGGTTGGCGGAACCGTCGGTGGTGACGCCGATCGTCAGCAGGTCGAGGTCCTTGCTGACCACCCGGTCGCCGAGCAGCGTGAGGACGTCCTCCAGCGCCGGGCGGTCGACCAGCTCCAGGTCGAGCCGCTGACCCGCGACCCGCTCCTTGAGCTCGGTGGGGGTCCCCTCGGCGACGATGGTGCCGCCGTCGAGCAGGGCCACCCGGTCGGCGAGGCGGTCGGCCTCCTCCAGGTATTGCGTGGTCAGGAAGATGGTCAGGCCGTTGGCGGCCAGGTCGGCGATGACGCCCCACAGTGCGAGGCGGCTGCGCGGGTCCAGGCCGGTGGTCGGTTCGTCGAGGAAGACGACCGACGGTGCCCCGACCAGGCTCGCGGCGAGGTCCAGCCGGCGGGCCATGCCGCCCGAGTAGGTGGCCAGTCGCCGGCCACCGGCGTCGGTCAGGTCGAACCGGGCGAGCAGTTGCGTCGCGCGCTCCTGCGCCTCGCTGCGGGACAGGCCGGTGAGCCGGCCCATCATGCGCAGGTTCTCCTCGCCGGTCTGGTTCTTGTCGATCGCCGCGTACTGGCCGGTCAGGGTGATGGCACGCCGCACCTTGCGACGCTCCCGGACGACGTCGTAGCCGGCGACCCTGGCCTGGCCCGCGTCGAGGGAGGTGAGCGTCGAGAGGATGCGGACGGTGGTCGTCTTGCCCGACCCGTTCGGGCCCAGCAGGGCGAAGACGCTGCCCCGGGGGACGGTGATGTCCACGCCCTTGAGTACCTGCACGTCGCCGTAGGACTTTCGTAGCCCGCTGGCTTCTATTGCCAATTCATAGGCCATTGTCGTTGCACTCCTTGCCGTCCCTGCTCCGGGTGGTCTTCTGCGTGCCTCGTACGCTGATTCGTGTAGACTGTACGCAGTTCGATGTTCGCCTGTCAACCTGTTTGGTCGCCGCAGGTCAAGACCGTTTTTGTCCCGCGTCGCGGGCGCCCCTTCGGCGGGCTCGCGGGCGGTCCGGCCGGTGCGCCGCGGGCCCCTTGGGCGGTGCGACCAGGCTCGGCGGTCGGCGCGCCGCCGAGAGGCGGACCCGGGCCGGCGTCGCGGCCACCAATGGGAGGTGACGCGGCTGGATTTCCCGTGCCCGACAATGCGCGGAACCGCCTCTGCCGGCACCGCGGTACTGGCGTTCAGAACGGTTCCCACTCATTTCCGCCATCCGGGATCAGATGGGGGATGACCCTGAGGCGCGGCCCCTCGGCGCGCCCGCCGACCCCTAGGTGGTTGACGTCGGCGCTGTTCAGCGCCGGGTTCCGAGGTGCGCCCGACGGTCGCCGATGGGGGTGCCGGGGCGCCGTGCCGGTGCTGCCGGGTGGTGGTGGGGTTGACGCGTCGAGTACGCGGTGTGTACGGTCTGCACACAACGGTATACGGCATACACAGAAGATTCCGGAGTCCATTCCTGAGCCGATTTCTGTTCGGTTCGAGGTCGACGCCGGGGAAAGTCGCCACAGTCATTTCCGTTCTCATTCGTCGCATTTATGTCCGACATCTTTCGTCACGTCCCGTCCGGCGCGGACGTGGCTCGGGTCGTCGAGCGGACGGTGAGGCGGCGCGGACGCGAGGCCGTACGCGGCCGTCGGCCCGGGAGGGATCACCTCGCGGGTGGTCGCCGCGGCTCACGGCCCGGGAGGTGGGGGCGACGGTGAGCGGAGCGCACAGGGATCGGGCGAGGCTGATGTCGGGAGGAATGGTGGGTCTGCGTTGGGAACACAACGTGGAGGTCACGGTGTCTCCGGACGGGTGGCTGATCCTGCACCGACAGTCGACCGCCACCACGTACCGGTACCCGCCCTTCGTCACGGTCTCCTGGATCTCGCTGCAACGGCACGGCGGCGACCTCCACCTGGCCGCGGACGAGGTGGCCGCCAGCTGGCAGGCGGACCGGGCGGAGATCATCGTGGTCATCGGCCGATGGCTCGACGAGTTGCGCGACGCCGGCCTGGTGCGGGAGGACTGACCCCGCCGGCGGGCGCCGGGACCCCCGGTGACCGCCGGGTCAGTGGCATCGAGAGGCCCAGGCGCCCGGCGCCCGGTAGTCCGCCGCAGCGGACCACGACACCTCCGCGCGCCGGGTGCCGGTCCGGGTCGCGCCCCGACCGGCGCGCAGCGAGCACATCAGCGCGACGGTGGCCGCCGCGAGTTCCTCCTCGGTGGGGGCGCCCCGGACCACCACCAACCGGGGGACCGGCCCCGCCGCGTCGAACTCCTCCGGGGCGGTCACGTCGGCGGGTTCCCGTGCTTGCGCCCCGGCAGCTGCACCCGCTTGGCCCGCAGCGTCTCCAGCGCACCGACCAGCACCGCGCGCGTGTCCGCCGGGTCGATGACGTCGTCCACCAGCCCGCGCTCGGCCGCGTAGTAGGGATGGACCAGCTCCTGCTCGTACTGCTTGATCCGCTGCCGGCGGGCCGCCTCCGGGTCGGGGGCCGCCGCGATCTCCTTGCGGAACATCACGTTGGCTGCGCTCTCCGCGCCCATCACCGCGATCTCGTTGCTCGGCCAGGCGAAGGAGAGGTCCGCGCCGATCGACCGGGAGTCCATCACGATGTACGCCCCGCCGTACGCCTTGCGCAGGATCACCTGGATCCGGGGCACGGTCGCCGAGCAGTACGCGTACAGCAACTGCGCGCCGTGCCGGATGATCCCGCTGTGCTCCTGCTCGGTGCCGGGCAGGAAGCCGGGCACGTCCACCAGGGTCACCAGCGGGATGCTGAAGGCGTCGCAGGTCTGCACGAAGCGGGCCGCCTTGGCCGAGGCCAGCCCGTCGAGGGCGCCGGCGAGCATCCGGGGCTGGTTGGCGACGATGCCGACCACGTGCCCGTCCAGCCGGGCCAGACCGCAGACGATGTTGCGGGCCCAGGAGGCGTGCACTTCCAGCAGGTCCCCGTCGTCGACGATCTCCTCGATCACCTCGCGCATGTCGTAGGAGCCCCGGGGATCGGCCGGCACCAGGTCGAGCAGACGGGGGCAGCGGCGGTCCGGCGGATCGCCGGTGGGGTGCACCGGGGGCAGCTCCCGGTTGTTGGACGGCAGCAGCGAGAGCAGGTGCCGGACGTCGGCCAGGCAGTCGGCCTCGGTGTCGTGCACGAATGAGACGGTGCCGGTGACCGAGGCGTGCACCTGGGCGCCACCGAGCTGCTCGTGTGTCACGGTCTCACCGGTCACCGCCTGCACCACGTCCGGCCCGGTGAGGTACATCTGGGCCACGTTGCGGACGGCGAAGACGAAGTCGGTCAGCGCCGGGGAGTACGCCGCGCCGCCGGCGCAGGGCCCGAGCAGCACGCTGATCTGCGGGATCACCCCGGACGCCTGCACGTTGCGGCGGAAGATGCCGCCATACCCGGCCAGCGCGGTGACGCCCTCCTGGATCCGGGCGCCCGCGCCGTCGCCGAGGCAGATCAGGGGCGCGCCGGTCGACTCGGCCATGTCCATGATCTTGTGGATCTTCTCGGCGTGGCCCTCGCCCAGGGAGCCGCCGAAGATGCGGAAGTCGTGCGCGTACGCGAACACCGTCCGGCCGTCAACCTTGCCCCAGCCGGTGACCACGCCGTCGGTGTACGGGCGGCGGTCCTCCAGCCCGAACCCGGCGGCCCGATGCCGGCGCAGCTGCTCGATCTCCCGGAAGGTGCCCTCGTCGAAGAGCATGTCGAGGCGTTCCCGGACGGTGAGTTTGCCCTTGGCGTGCTGTTGCGCCGACGCCCGGGGCCCGGGGCCGGCGACGGCCGTGGCCTTGACGGAATGCAGCTCGGCCACTCGGGATTCGAGGTCGGAGTGCGGTTTTTCCACCATGCGCCGTCGCCTCTCACGCTCGCCGACGTCGATCAGCGTCAACCGGCTGGTCGGGTTCTCACGTAACCACCGCTGGTGCCGGCGCGACCAGGACGGCCGCCCCCTAACCCGGGCGCCGGAGCCCCTAACCGGCTCGCCGGCCACCCCAGGCATGCCGCCATTTCCGCAGGTCAGCGCGGTTGACGGCGGCTCTGCGGAGACTGATCGGACACTCTGCCAAAGAGCTTGACGGTGTTCCGGCGTACTGCATAGCATGTACGCGTGGGGCATACGCAGAAGCGGGTCCCGCGTGGTGGGGCACCTTTGGAAATGGCCGTCAGGCCGATGAGCGACGAGGTCTTGTCCCCGCCCCAGGCGGACGACGTCGGGATCTCCGTGCCCTGAACGATGAAATCGGCATAGACGGGCATAGAAGGGTTTCGGCGCAATGAGCGATTCTGTCGGGCTACTGGCCAAATTGCCGAGTGGTCGGCGTTCCAAGTGGGCGATCCTCGCGTTGTGGATAGTCCTCGCCGTCGTCCTCGGTCCGCTCTTCGGCAAGATCGAGGAGTACGAGGACCGGACTCCCTCCGGCAGCCTCCCCCGCGGCGCCGAGTCGACCGCGGTGATGGAGGAGCTGGACAAGTACCGCTCCGCCTCGGAAGCCGTCCCGGTCGTCGCCGTCTACACCCGGGAGGCCGGGATCCAGGACGCCGACCGGAGCAAGGTGGAGGCCGACCGCACGGCGTTCGCGAAGCTCGCCGACGGCGGCGCGACCATCGCGCCGGCCATTCCGTCCCAGGACGGCAAGGCGCTCATGCTGGTCGTACCGCTCACCCGCGACGACGTCGAGATCGACTTCGCGGTCAAGGACCTGCGGGCCGCCGCCCAGGCCGGCGCCCCGGCCGGGCTGGACGTCGACCTCGGCGGCCCCGGCGGCCTGCTCAACGACTACACCCAGGCGTTCGAGAACCTCGACGTCAACCTGATGATCGCGACCAGCTCGATCGTCATCGTGCTGCTGCTGGTGATCTACCGCAGCCCGTTCCTCTGGTTCTTCCCGCTGCTGGCCGTCGGCTTCGCCAGCGCGCTCACCCAGGGCGTGGCGTACCTGCTCGCCAAGCATGCCGGGCTGCCCGTCAACCCGGCCAGTTCCAGCCTGCTGATGATCCTGTTGTTCGGTGTCGGCACCGACTACGCGCTGCTGCTCATCGCGCGCTACCGCGAGGAGCTGCGCCGGCACGCCGACCGGCATCTGGCCATGGGCATCGCGCTGCGCCGCTCGGGCCCCGCGATCCTCGCCTCCGCCGCGACCGTCGTGGTGGGTCTGGCCTGCCTCGCCCTCGCCGACATGCAGAGCGCCCGCAGCCTCGGCCTGGTCGGCGCCACCGGTGTGCTCTGCGCGTACCTGGCGATGGTCACCATCCTGCCGGCCCTGCTGGTGATCGCCGGCCGGTGGGTGTTCTGGCCGTTCGTGCCAAAGTTCGGCCAGGAGGTCCGGGTCGGGCGCGGCTTCTGGTCCCGGATCGGCACGGGCGTCGGCCGTCATCCCCGGGTGGTCTGGCTCGGCTGCCTGATCGTGATCGGCGGCCTCGCCGTCAGCGCGCTGGACATGAAGATGGGGCTGGCCCAGACCGAGGTGTTCCAGACCAAGCCCCAGTCGGTCGCCGCGCAGGAGAAGCTTGCCCGGCACTTCCCGTCCGGCGCCTCCGACCCGGCCATCCTCGTCGCCGACGCCTCGGCGGCCGCGCCGGTCAAGGCCGCCGCCGCCGGGGTGGACGGCGCGACGGTCGGCCAGGAGTCACCCAGCCCGGACGGCAAGCGGGTCATCGTCGAGGTGGTGCTTCGGGACGCGCCCGACAGCGACGCGGCGAAGGAGACCATCGACGAGATCCGGGACGCCGTGCATGCCGTACCCGGGGCGAACGCGAAGGTCGGCGGCACGACCGCGGAGACCCTGGACATCGACCGGGCCTCCAACCGGGACGCCCGCGTGGTCATCCCGGTGGTACTCGCGGTGATCCTGCTGTTCCTGATCATCCTGCTCCGTGCCCTGGTGGCGCCGCTGGTCCTGCTCGGCACGGTGGTGGCGTCCTACTTCGCCGCCCTGGGCGCGTCGCACCTGCTCTTCAAGCACGTGTTCGGGCACGAGGGGACGGCCTGGCAGTTGCCGCTGGTCAGCTTCGTCTTCCTCGCGGCACTCGGCGTGGACTACAACATCTTCCTGATGACCCGGGTACACGAGGAGGCCGCGCGGCACGGCCACGCCGAGGGCGTACGCCGTGGTCTGTCCACCACCGGCAGTGTCATCACCTCGGCCGGCATCGTGCTGGCGGCGACCTTCGCGGTCTTCGCCTCCATGCCGGTGGTCGACATGATCCAGTTCGGTGTGGTGGTCGCGGTGGGCGTCCTCCTCGACGCCTTCCTGGTGCGGACCCTGCTGGTGCCGGCGCTCTCCTTCGACATCGGCCGGGCGAGCTGGTGGCCCGGGCGGCTCTACCGGGACCTCGGCAAGCCGGCCGCCGTGCCGGTCAGCCCGGGAGTGCCGGGGCCGGTGCGGGCCACCAAGTAACCACCGGGCGGGGCGGGCCCGGGTGGCCCGTCCCTCCCTGGTGGGGTACGGACACCCACGTTCTCGGCGGCGGTCAGCCCGGCGTTGGCCGGGATCGTGACCTGGGGCGAGGTGGCACCGACCCTGAGCAGGACGTGCGCTTCACGTCGCGGCGCGCTCGACGACATCGTCGGGCGCGCCGCTTCATTGCCTCCTCCTGGTGCTGGCCGGGGCGAGGGAGCTGCATCGGCCAACGGGTCCCGGTGGGGGCTCCCCGCGTAGGCCAGGGCCGGGTGATGGCGGCCGGACCGGGTCGGCCGGAGCCACGTGGTGTCGGCGAGTGGGTGGCGGCCGTCGGCCGGGGTCAGTTGGTGGCAGCCTTGGCGGCCGGCCGGCCGGCGGGCCGGATCCCGGTGTGGACCGGGCCGCCGCGGTACGACGTGACGTCTGGGAGCCCAGAAAGCTCTGCCCTGCCCGGATCGGCGGGGTGTGGGCGGGGCCACGTGTCGGGAACCGGCCACGGTGACCGGCGTGCACCGGGGTGACGACGCCGGTCGCGGCCGTCCCGGCGTCGCGTCTCGCGTCGCCGTTCGGTGGTGAGGATGGGTTGGACGGCCAGCGCGGCGAGGTTCGTCAGCCGGGCTGTCGGCGCGTCCCGCGGCGGTCCCGGTAGGTCACGACGAGGTCACATATCCGCCGTCGGGTGACGGCGGGGCGGCGGGCGGGACGGGTGTCTCCTCGGCGCGGTCCGGCAGAAGTGGACCGGACCTGCGCGAATGCTGGGGCCGCGCCGATACCGATCGCCGGAAATGAGCATTAAGTTGCCGAATCAAGTAACCGTTCGTGACGTTCGAAGATCGTTCGCATCGCTCACAGGATTGATTACCGGGTCAAGTGCAGCGACGTGATCATCGCATTAAAAATGGGACACACCGGCGAACTGGACATACTGCAATTCGGCCGGATCGGATCGCTGACAGGCGCCTGACCGGGCCGGCGGGCCGGGTCTGAGCTAAAGGGGAGGGCTAGCATCACCGTCGATCTGCGGATATGATACGCGGCAGCGTGGCTGCCAGTGCTGGAGCGTTTCGACTACTACGCTACTTAGGGGTATGCAAACGTGGCGACCATGGGATATGAGGGGGCCCTGTCGCTGTTGCAAGGGCTCCTTCGCCAATGCGACGGCTCAAGCGGTCGACTGGCGCTCGTCGAGGGGGGGCTGGCCAGCGGTAAAACATATCTGCTCCATCAATTTTCGCGTTACGCGGCGGAGGCGGGGGCGTTACTTCTCACCGGTACGGGATCGCGGGCGGAGCAGTCGATGCCGCTCGGGGTGGTCGATCAGTTGTTCCGCGGCGTCGACCTGGTGGGCGCGCTGCCCGAACGGGTGGCCCGACTCATCGGTTCGGTCGATACGGGCGACCAGGACGGAGGATGGTCGGGCCCGCCGGCGGAGCCGGATGCTCAATCGGGCTGGATGCGCGAGTTCTGCGCGGTGCTGCTGGGCCTGTGCCGGGAGCGCACCGTCGTGATCGTGATCGACGATCTGCAGTTCGCTGATTCCGCCTCACTGCGGCTGTTGTTGTATCTGCAGCGACGGATGGACGCGTCCCGATTGCTGCTCGTCCTGAGCAAGTGGCATCGACGCCGACCTACCCTGCCGCTTTTCTACACGGAACTCACCCGCCAGCCGCACGAGAGCATCAGGCTGTCCGCCCTGACCGTGTCGGACATTGCCGATCTGCTCACCAAGAAATGGGGAAAGGCGGCGCTCGAGTCCGTGGCCCAGGAATACCACGATCTGACAAACGGTAATCCACTGTTGGTCCACGCGCTGCTCGACGACAATGTGCCCGATGCCGGGATCGACGACGGGGCCACGCCCGTCGTCGGCGACGGATATGCCCACGCCGTGCTGGCCGGCCTGCACAGATGGGACGCCCAGCTGCTGGACGTGGCCGCCGCGACCGCGGTCCTGAACGAACGTTCCGATCCGGCCCTGATCGGCCGTCTTCTCGGAATGCGGACGGAAACCGCCGAGGAGATGGTCGGAACACTGACCGAGGCCGGCGTGCTGCGGGACTGCCGCATGCGCCACCGCCTGGGCGGCGCCACCGTGCTGGAGAGCATGATCCCGGCGGACCGGGCCGCCGTCCACGTCCGGGCCGCCGACCTGCTCAATCAGCAGGGCGCACCGGCGGCCGAGGTCGGGCGGCACCTGCTCGACGCCGAGCAGGTGCCCGCCGACTGGGCGGTCGGTGTCCTGCGTACCGCCGCAGACCAGGCGCTGGCCGGGGACGACCCGGACATGGCGGTGCGCTACCTGGAGCTCGCGCTCTCCGGCTGCACCGACCGCAAGGAACGGATCGCCATCATGCACGCGCTCACCGGCGCGCTCTGGCGACGGAACCCCTCCGCCGCGCTGCCGTACCTGCCCTGCCTGCAGGGCGCGGTCCGGGATGGAGAACTGCGCGGGCCGGACGCGGCGGCGGTGATCCGTTACAGCCTGTGGAACGGCGACGAGAGCGCGGCAGCCCAGGCGGCCACGGCGCTCGGCGCGGCCGCCGACCCGGTCGACCCGCAGACGGCGGCCGAGCTGGCGGTCAGCTTCCACTGGTTCCTCGGTACGGCCCGCGGGCGCCTGCCCGAACTCGGGTCCAACGGCAACAGCCACCCGAGGGACCTCTGGGCGGACGCGGCGCAGCGGCTCGCCTCGCTCTGGGGGCGGGGCGGCGGGGAGGCCGCCACCACCAGTGCCGAGCACATCCTGCGCAGCTGCCAGGTCGGTGAGACGCCGCTGGAGGTGGTCGCCGCCGCGGTGCTCGCGGTGCTGCGCGGCAACAAGCCGGAGCTGGCTCGCACCTGGTGCGAGCGGCTCACGCGGCAGGCCGCGGAGCGGGGTGAGGTCACCTGGCAGGCGGTGCTCTCCTCGCTGGCCGGCAGCATCGCCTACCGGCGCGGCGACCTGGTCAACGCGATCCGGCACGCCGAGCAGGCGCTGACCCTGCTGCCAGAGAAGGGCTGGGGAGTCCTCATCGGTCAGCCACGCGCCACCCTGATCGTCGCGCGGACGGCCCGGGGGGAGTACCAGGAGGCGGCGGAGGTGCTCCAGGCGCCGGTGCCCGACTCCATGTTCGGCACCATCTTCAGCCTGCCGTACCTGCGGGCCCGGGGGCAGTACCACCTGGCCACCGACCGGGTGCTCGCCGCCGGGCGGGACTTCCAGCTGTGCGGCCGGCTGATGCGCGACTGGGACGTGGACGTGCCGACGCTGATCCCGTGGCGCAGCGACCTGGCCGAGGTGAACCTCCGGCTGGGCCGCTCCGTCGAGGCCCGGGACCTGGTCACCCAGCAACTGGAACGGGCCCGCGCGGCCGACGTCCGGGTACGGGGCATCTCGCTGCGGGTGCTCGCCGCCGCCAGCGAGCCGGCCCAGCGTCCGACCCTGCTGCGGCAGAGCGTGGAATGTCTCCAGGCGGCCGACGACCGGCTGGAACTGTCCAAGGCGCTGACCGCGTTCAGCGTCGTCCGGCAGCAGCTCGGTGAGTTCGACCGGGCCCGGGTGCTGGCCCGCCGGGCCGCGCAGGTCGCCCAGGCGGGTACGACCGGGCCCGCGCTCCCCGCCGGCGGGGACCGGCCGGTCGAGCCACCCGCGCTGGTCGGGCGCTGGCACGACCGGGAGAAGGAGGAACGGCATGTGCTCAGCGAGGCCGAGCGTCGGGTGGCGAAGCTGGCCGCGTTGGGTCACACGAACCGGGAGATCAGCCAGACGTTGTACATCACCGTCAGCACCGTCGAGCAGCACCTGACGCGGGTCTACCGCAAGCTCGGCATCACCCGGCGCACGGACCTGCCGGCCGAGCACGAGCTGCGCAAGCGGCTGTCCGAGTCCCGTGGCGAGGGCGTCACCGGGCTGCTGCATGCCGGGCAGGACTGGGAGGAACTGGCCGGCTGAGGCGGACCGCATTCGTCCGCAGGTCGCCCAGACCGCCGCCCGAGCAGCCGGCCCGGCGGGCCGCGCAGGTCAGGGGGCGCTAGGGGTTTCCGGGCGTACGGGGCTGCACCAGCATTGCCTCACACGGGCGGCACGGGCTCAGTGGCCGACCCGGGCCTCGGTCACCTGGCCCGTGGCGCCCAACGCGGTGAGGCTCGCCCAGATCGTGCCAGGGGTGGCGAAGTTCTCCAGGCTCAGCAGGTCGTCGACGAACCGGACCTGGTACATCGACTCCAGGTCGGAGATCAGCTCCACCGTGGCCATCGAGTCCAGCCCGAAGTCGCGCAGCGCGGTGTCCTCGGTGAGGGTGTCGGTCGGCGACAGGAAGGCCAGGTATCCCCGCAGGATCCCCTCGAACCGTTCGTCCAGCATGGGTCACTCCGAATCTGTCGGAACCGGTGTCGGCGGTGACCTCGATACAAGTACCTGCCCATGCGGCCGACAACCCCTGTCGCCCCTTACTGTTGGAGCACCGGATGGTAGACGTGGACGGTCCCGCCCTGTCGGCGCGTTTCCTTCGCGGCCTGGCGGCCAACCCCACCGGTACGGCCCTGCGAGTCGGATCCCGCGCCGTGAGCTACGAGGAACTGCACGAGCTGGCGCTGGCCCGGGCCGGGGCCCTGCGCGCCGCCGGGGAGCAGCCGCCGCGGGCCGTCGCGGTGCTCACCGGCAAGAGCGTCGAGGCGTACGCGGGGATCCTGGCCGTGCTGTACGCCGGCGCCACGGTCGTACCGTTGCACGCCGGCTTCCCGGTGTCCCGGACCCGGCGGATGCTGGAGGTCTCCGGCGCGAGCGCCGTGGTGGCCGACGAGGCCGGCCTGGCCACCCTCGGCGAGCTGGCCGGCGCCGGGCTGGAGTTGCCGGTGCTGGCACCCGGCCTGGACGCCGACGCGGTGCCCGGCGCGGCGCGGATCCCGCTGGGGCGCCGGCCCCTCGACGCGCCGCTGCCGGTCGCCGCGTCGCAGGTGGCGTACGTGCTGTTCACCTCCGGCTCCACCGGCCGGCCCAAGGGCGTGCCGATCACCTACGGCATGACCGACCACTACTTCCGCCTGGTCGACCGGCACTACGACTTCACCGCCACGGACGTCTTCTCGCAGACCTTCGACCTGAACTTCGACTGCGCGGCGTTCGACATGTTCTGCGCCTGGGGAGCCGGGGCGGGCGTGCAGCCGGTGCCCGCGCAGGCCTACCGGGACCTGCCCGGCTTCCTCGCCGAACGCGGGGTGACGGTCTGGTTCTCGGCGCCGAGCGCGATCACCCTGATCCGTCGACTGGGTGGCCTGCGCCCCGGCGGAATGCCCGGGCTGCGCTGGAGCCTGTTCGCCGGGGAGGCGCTGCGCGCGGCGGACGTGGCGGACTGGCACGCCGCCGCCGACCGGACCACGGTGGCGAACATCTACGGCCCGACCGAGCTGACCCTCACCATCACCGGCCACCGGTGGTCGCCGCAGACCTCGCCGGGGCTCTGCATCAACGGCCTGGTGCCGATCGGCCAGCTGCACGAGGGACACCACGCCCTGCTGCGCACCCCGGACGGCCAGCTGTCCGACCACGAGGGCGAGCTCTGCGTCACCGGCCCGCAGATGACCCCCGGCTACCTTGATCCCGCCGACGACGAGGGCCGGTTCCTCGACCACGACGGGCGCCGCTGGTACCGGACCGGCGACCGGGTACGCCGGCGGGCCAACGGGGAACTGGTCTACCTCGGCCGGTGGGACGCGCAGGTGCAGGTGAACGGCTGGCGGATCGAGCTGGCCGAGATCGAGCACGCGCTCACCGGCTGCCCGGGCGTACGGGACGCGGTGGCGGTCACCCGGACCGTCGACGGGCTGGTGGAGATCGTCGTCTACTACACCGGCGAGCAGGTCCCCGCCGCCCAGTTGGCCAAACAGCTCGCCGAGATCCTGCCGAAGGGGATGCTGCCCCGCCGGTACACCCACCTCGACGAGTTCCCGCTGAACTCCAACCGGAAGATCGACCGCGGCCGGCTGGCCCGGGCGGCGGCGGACTGATCAGCCGGCCCCGATCGGCACCGGTAGGGGCTGGTAGGGGCTTCGGAAAGGCCCGGCCCGACGTAATTCTGGGCGGGTGGCAGAAGAGGGTACGGAGAACCGGGGAACGCCCACGTCGGCCGCCCGCCTGGCGGGCCTGCCGGGACCGGAGCAGACGCGCGTCCTTGTCGACCTGGTCCGCGCGCACGCGCTGGCCGTGCTGCGGGACATCGGCGCCGACGACGCGCCGGACGCCGTCGACGCCGGCCGGCCGCTGCGCGAGCAGGGCCTGGACTCGCTCGGCCTGGTCCAGCTGCAACGGCAGCTCACCGCCGCCACCGGCCTGACCCTGCCACCCACCGTCGGCTTCGACCACCCGACCGCGACGGCGCTCGCCGACCACCTGCGCACCCTGCTGCTCGGCGAGGGGCCGGACGGGTCCGAGCCGGCCCCCGCCGGCCCGCCGGCCGAGGAGGAGCCGATCGCCGTGGTCGGCATCGGCTGCCGCTACCCGGGCGGGGTGGACTCCCCGGAACGGCTGTGGGCGCTGGTCGCCGACGGCGGCACCGTGGTCACCGGCTTCCCCACCGACCGGGGCTGGGACCTCGACGCGCTCTACCACCCCGACCCGGACCACCCCGGCACCACGTACGTGCGCCACGGCGGCTTCCTCGACGACGCCGCCGGCTTCGACGCCGAGTTCTTCGGCATCAGCCCCCGCGAGGCCAGCGCCATGGAACCGCAGCAGCGGCTGGTGCTGGAGACCGCCTGGGAGGCCCTGGAACACGCCGGCATCGACCCGCAGTCGCTGCGCGGCAGCCGCTCCGGCGTCTTCATCGGCGCCGACCCGCAGGACTACGGCATGCGGCTGCACGAGGCCCCGGACGGCCTCGACGGCTACCTGATGACCGGCAACTCGCCGAGCGTCGTCTCCGGGCGGCTGGCGTACGTGCTGGGCACGGAGGGGCCCACGCTGACCGTCGACACCGCCTGCTCGGGCTCGCTGGTCGCGCTGCACCTGGCCGTCCGCTCGCTGCAACGCGGCGAGTGCACCCTGGCGCTGACCGGCGCGGCGTCGGTCATGGTCAACCCCGGGGCGTTCACCTCGTTCAGCCGGCAGCGCGGGCTCTCCCCGGACGGGGTCTGCCGCCCCTTCGCCGCCGCCGCCGACGGCACCGCCTGGGCCGAGGGCGTCGGCCTCTTCGTCCTCGAACGACTCTCCGACGCCCGCCGCCACGGCCACCCCGTGCTCGGCGTCATCCGGGGCACCGCGATCAACTCCGACGGCGCCAGCAACGGCCTCACCGCCCCGAACGGCCGGGCCCAGCAGCGGGTCATCCGGCAGGCGCTGGCCGACGCCGGGCTCACCCCCGCCGACGTGGACGCGGTGGAGGCGCACGGCACCGCCACCACCCTCGGCGACCCGATCGAGGCGCAGGCGCTGATCGCCACGTACGGGCGGGGGCACCAGGCCGACGCGCCGCTCTGGCTCGGCTCGATCAAGTCCAACCTCGGTCACGCGCAGGCCGCCGCCGGCGCCGCCGGGCTCATCAAGATGCTGATGGCCATGCGGCACGGCACCCTGCCCCGCACCCTCGGCGTGGACGCGCCGACCCCGCACGTCGACTGGTCGGCCGGCACCGTACGGCTGCTCACCGAGGCCCGGCCCTGGCCCGCCGACGGCGCCCCGCGCCGCGCCGGCATCTCCTCCTTCGGAGTCAGCGGCACCAACGCCCACGTCATCGTCGAGGAGCCGCCGGCGGTCGAGCCGGCCCCCGCGACGGACCCCGGGCCGCCCGTCGCCGCGGCGCTGCGCCCGGTCGTCGTGTCGGCCCGGACCGCGCCCGCGCTGCCCGCCCAGGCCGCCCGGCTGCTCGACGCCACCGACCCCGCCGGCACGCCGCCGGACCTGGCCGACCTGGGCTGGTCGCTGGCCACCGGCCGCGCCGCCCTCACCCACCGCGCGGTGCTGCTGGCCCGCGACACCGACGAGGTACGCGCCGGACTGCGCGCCCTCGCCGCCGGCGACCCGGCCCCCGGGCTGGTCCGGGGCACCGCCACCGGCGGCCGGCTGGCCCTGCTCTTCACCGGCCAGGGCAGCCAGCGCGTCGGCACCGGCCGCCGGCTGCACGCCGCGTACCCGGTCTTCGCCGACGCCCTGGAGGAAGCGATCGGTCACCTCGACCTGCAACTGGAACACTCGCTGTGGGACGTGCTCTTCGCCGCCGAGGGCACCGCCGAAGCGGCGCTGCTCGACCAGACCGGGTACGCCCAGCCGGCGCTCTTCGCCGTCGAGACCGCGCTCTACCGGCTGGTCGAGTCGTGGGGCCTGCGGCCGGACTTCGTCGCCGGCCACTCCATCGGCGAGCTGGCCGCCGCCCACGCGGCCGGGGTCTTCTCGCTGCCCGACGCCGCCATGCTGGTCGCCGCCCGGGGTCGGCTCATGCAGGAGCTGGAGTCGGCGGGCGCGATGGTGGCGGTGGCCGCTGCCGAGGACGAGGTCCGCGAGCTGCTCGTCGACGGGGTGGACCTGGCCGCCGTCAACGGCCCGGCCGCCGTGGTGATCTCCGGCGTCGAGGACGAGACGCTGCGGATCGCCGCCGAGCTCGCCGGCCGGGGCCGGCGCACCAAGCGGCTGCGGGTCAGCCACGCCTTCCACTCGCCGCTGATGGAGCCGATGCTCGACAAGTTCCGCCGGGTCGCCGAGCTGGTCGCGTACGAGCAGCCGCGCGTCCCGGTGGTCTCCAACGTCACCGGTGGGCTCGCCACCGCCGAGCTCTGCACCCCCGACTACTGGGTGCAGCACGTCCGCCGGCCGGTCCGCTTCGCCGACGGGATCGCCTTCCTCGACGCGGCCGGCGTCGACACGTACCTCGAACTCGGGCCCGACCCGGTGCTCAGCGCGATGGCGCAGGAGTGCGTCGCGCCCGACGGCGAACGCGCCTTCGTCGCCGCCCTGCGCCGCGACCACGACGAGGAGCGGGAGGTGCTGGCCGCGGTCGCGGCGGCGCACGTGCGGGGCGCCCGGGTGGACTGGGCGGCCTGCTACGCCGGCAGCGGCGCCCACCGCGCCGAGCTGCCCACGTACGCCTTCCAGCACCGGCACTACTGGCTGACCTCTCCGCCCGCCACCGGCGACGCCTCCGGAATCGGTCAGCTCGCCGCCGACCACCCGCTGCTCGGCGCGCTGCTGCACCTGGCCACCGAGGACGGCACGGTGCTCACCGGCCGGCTGTCCCGCCGCTCCCACCCGTGGCTCGCCGATCACGTCATCGGCGGCGTCAACCTGGTGCCCGGCACCGCCCTCGTCGAGCTGGCCGCCTACGCCGGCGACCAGGTCGGCTGCGCGCTGGTCGAGGAGCTGACCCTGGAGGCGCCACTGGTCCTGCCGGAGGACACGGCCGTCGTGCTCCAGGTCGTGGTCACCCCGCCGGACGCCGGCGGGCGGCGGACGGTGGAGTTCCACTCCCGCCGGGAGGACACCCCGGCCGGCGGCGACTGGACCCGGCACGCCAGCGGGGTGCTCGCCCCGACCGGCGCCGCCCCGGCCCGCGACGACGACCTGACCCGGTGGCCGCCGCGCGACGCCGAGGCCGTCGACGTCACCGACTTCTACCCGGGCCTGGCCGAGCAGGGCTACGGCTACGGGCCGACCTTCCACGGGCTGCGCGCGGTCTGGCGGCGGACCGGCGAGGTGTTCGCCGAGGTGGCGCTGCCGGAGTCCACCACCGACGGTGGCGCGTACGGGCTGCACCCGGCGCTGCTCGACGCCGCGCTGCACGCGCTGGACCTGGCGCTGCCGCAGCCCGCCGACGGAGTGACCCTGCCGTTCACCTGGTACGACCTCACCCTGCACGCCTCCGGCGCCACCGCCGTGCGGGTGCGGCTCACCGCGACCGGGCCGGACACCGTCCGGGTCGCGCTGGCCGACGGCTCCGGCGCGCCGGTCGCCACCGTCGGGTCGCTGCTGGTGCGCACCGTCGACGCCGAACAGCTCGGCGCCGGCACCGGTGGCGGGGACCTGCTGCACATCGAGTGGACCGAGCAGCCCCCGCCCGTGCCGGCCGAGGTCTCCGTGGCCGTCCTCGGCCCGGACCCGTTCGGGTTGGCCGGCGCGCTCGGCGTGCCGGCGCTGGCCGGCCCCGAGGCCGCCGATACCGTGCCGGACCTGCTCGTCGCGACGTTCGACGCCGTCGACGGCGAGCCCCTGGCCGGCGTACGGGCCGCCGCGCACCGGGCGCTGCGGCTGGTCCAGGACGTTCTCGCCGACGACCGGCTCGCCGACACCCGGCTGGTCGTGGTGACCCAGCACGCCGTACGGGCGCTGCCGGCGGACCGGATCGCGCTGACCACCGCACCGCTGTGGGGCCTGCTGCGGGCGGCGCAGGCCGAGAATCCGGGCCGGCTGCTCCTGCTCGACCTCGACCCGGCGACCCCGGCGATCGCGCTGCTCGGCGCGGCCACAACCGGTGAGCCGGAGGTGGCGCTGCGGGACGGCCGGCTGTTCGCCCCCCGCCTGGTGCCCGCCCGCCGCCCCCGCCCCGGCGCCCCCGACACCTGGGACGGCACCGTCCTGGTCACCGGCGGCACCGGTGGACTCGGCGCGGTGCTGGCCCGGCACCTGGTCACCACCCACGGGGTACGGCACCTGCTGTTGGCCAGCCGGCGCGGACCGGACGCCCCCGGCGCCACCGAGCTGCGGGACGAGCTGACCGGGCTCGGTGCCCAGGTCACCCTCGCCGGCTGTGACGTCGCCGACCGGGACGCCCTCGCCGCGCTGCTCGCCACGGTCCCCGCCGACCGGCCGCTCACCGGCGTGGTGCACGCCGCCGGCATCGTCGACGACGGCACGTTCGCCGGCCTCACCCCGCAGCGGGTGGACGCGGTGCTGCGCCCCAAGGCCGACGCCGCCTGGCACCTGCATGAGCTGACCCGGGACGTCGAGCTGCGGGCGTTCGTGCTCTACTCCTCGGCCGCCGGCTTCCTCGACGGCTCCGGGCAGGCCAACTACGCCGCGGCCAACACCTTCCTGGACGCCCTCGCCGAGCATCGCCGCGCCGCCGGGCTGCCCGCCACCAGTCTCGGCTGGGGGCTCTGGCCCCGCGACATCGGCATGGGCGCCGGCGTCGACGACGTCGCCGCCCACCGGGTGAGCCGCCTCGGCCTGCGGGAACTCACCGCCGCGCAGAACCTCGCCCTCTTCGACGCCGCGCTCAGCGTGGACGAGGCGTTCCTCGCGCCGCTGCGCTTCGACCTGGCGGACCTGCAGCAGCGGGCCGCCGAACTGCCGCCGCTGCTGCGCCGGCTGGTCCGCGCGCCCCGGCGGCCCGCCGCCCGGGCCGGCGCCGGGGCCGTCCCGGTCGAGCTCTCCCTGGCCCGCCAGATCGCCGAACTCGCCGAGGCCGAGCGCACGGCGGTCCTGCTCGACCTGGTCCGTACCCAGGTGGCCGCCGTGCTCGGGCACACCACCGCGGACGCGATCGAGCCTCGGCAGGCGTTCAACGAGATCGGCTTCGACTCGCTGGCCGCGGTGGAACTGCGCAACCGGCTCAACGCGGCGACCGGGCTGCGGCTGACCGCCACCCTCGTCTTCGACTATCCGAACCCCCGGGCGCTGGCCGGGCACCTGGTCGAGAAGTTGCTCGACCTGCGCCCGGCGGCCGAGCCGGTCCGGACCGTGGTCAGCGCCGTCCCGGACGAGCCGATCGCCATCGTCGCGATGAGCTGCCGCTACCCGGGCGGGGTCGCCTCGCCGGAGGAGCTGTGGCGGCTGGTCGCCGACGGGGTGGACGCCATCGGCGACTTCCCCGCCGACCGGGGTTGGCACGTCGACGAGCTGTACGACCCGGAGCCGGGTCGGTCCGGGCGTACCTCCACCAGGGAGGGCGGCTTCCTCTACGACGCGGCCCTGTTCGACCCGGACTTCTTCGGGATCAGCCCCCGCGAGGCCAGCGCCATGGACCCGCAGCAGCGGCTGATGCTGGAGGCGTCCTGGGAGGCGTTCGAGCGGGCGGGCATCGACCCGCACTCGGTGGCCGGCTCGCGTACCGGGGTGTTCGCCGGGGTGATGTACCACGACTGGGCGACCCGGCCCGGCGAGATGCCGGAGGAGGCGCTGGGCTACCTGGGCAACGGGGGCCACACCAGCGTGGTCTCCGGGCGGGTCGCGTACGTGCTCGGCCTGGAGGGGCCGGCGGTGACCGTGGACACCGCCTGCTCGTCGTCCCTCGTCGCGCTGCACTGGGCGATCCAGGCGCTGCGCACCGGGGAGTGCGAACTCGCCCTGGCCGGCGGCGTGACCGTGATGTCCACCCCGGACACCTTCATCGACATGAACCGGCAGGGCGGTCTCTCCTCCGACGGGCGGTGCCGGTCGTTCGCCGCGTCGGCGGACGGCACCGGCTGGGGCGAGGGAGTCGGCGTCCTGCTGGTGGAGCGGCTCTCGGACGCCCGCCGCAACGGCCACCCGGTCCTCGCGGTGGTGCGCGGTTCGGCGGTGAACTCCGACGGCGCGTCCAACGGCATGACCGCGCCGAACGGCCCGTCGCAGCAGCGGGTGATCCGGGCGGCTCTCGCGTCGGCGGGGGTCCCCGCGGCCGAGGTGGACGTGGTGGAGGCGCACGGTACGGGTACGACGTTGGGTGATCCGATCGAGGCGCAGGCGTTGCTGGCCACGTACGGGCAGGACCGGCCGGTGGACCGTCCGCTGTGGCTGGGGTCGATCAAGTCGAACCTGGGGCACACCCAGGCCGCCGCCGGTGTCGCCGGGATCATCAAGGTGGTCCACGCGATGCGCAACGGCGTCCTGCCGCCCACCCTGCACGTGGACGCGCCGTCCCCGCAGGTCGACTGGTCCGCCGGCGCGGTGGAGCTGCTGACGCAGGCGCGGGAGTGGCCGGTGAACGGGCACCCGCGCCGGGCCGGGGTGTCGTCGTTCGGGATCAGCGGCACCAATGCGCACGTCATCATCGAACAGGCCCCGGACGACGCCCCGCCGGTGACGCCCCCGGCGCCGGCCCGGCCCGGTGGCCTACCGGCGGTGGTGCCGTGGCTTCTCTCCGCCAGGTCCGAGACGGCGGTCCGGGCCCTGGCCGGTCGGCTGGCGGAGTCCGCGTGGTCAATGGACCCGGCGGACGCGGCGCCGGCGGCGCGGACCCTGGCGACCGGTCGGGCGCTCTTCGACCACCGGGCGGTGGTGCTCGGCGCGGACCCTGCCGAGCTGTCGCCGGCCCTCGCCGCGCTCGCCGCCGGCACGTCCGACCCGGCGGTGGTGTCCGGCGTGGCCCGTGGCGGTCGGCTGGCGGTGTTGTTCACCGGTCAGGGTGCGCAGCGTCTGGGTATGGGTCGTGAGTTGTACGGGGTGTTTCCGGTGTTCGCCGCTGCGTTTGACGCGGTGGTGGCGGAGTTGGATCAGTACCTGGATCGGCCGTTGTGTTCGGTGGTCTGGGGTGAGGACGAGGACCTGATTCGCCGGACGGGGTATGCGCAGGCGGGGTTGTTTGCGGTTGAGGTGGCCTTGTTCCGGCTGATGGAGTCGTGGGGTGTGCGGCCGGATTTTGTGGCGGGGCATTCGATTGGTGAGTTGGTTGCCGCGCATGTGGCGGGGGTGTGGTCGCTGGCGGATGCGGCGCGGTTGGTGGTGGCGCGTGGTCGGTTGATGCAGGGCCTGCCGGGTGGTGGGGCGATGGTGGCGGTGCAGGCGTCGGAGGAGGAGGTGCGGGGGGTCCTGGCGGGGCGGGGTGTGGTGGTCGGGTCCTTTGGAGCTGATGTCGTAAACGATTCAGCCTCTGACGTGGCGGTGCCGGCCGGTGGTGACCTGTCGGCGGCCTCGGGCACCAACGCCAACCGCAACGGCAACGGCAACCGCAACGGCAACCGTAACGGCAACCGCAACCGTAACGGCAACGGCGACGGCCACAACGGCCTCAGGGTCAATGGCGGCAGCGACGCCGACAGCGCTGGGGTGGACATCGCCGCTGTCAACGGTCCCCGATCGGTGGTTGTTTCCGGTCCGGAAGCCGCCGTGATGAGCCTGGCCGAGCAGTTCACCAACCTGGGCCGTAAGACGACCCGGCTGCTGGTGAGTCACGCGTTCCACAGCGGGTTGATGGACCCGATGCTCGACGACTTCCGCGCCGTCGCCGCGAGCCTCACCTACACCGAGCCGCAGCTACCGCTCGTGTCCAACCTGACCGGCGCCCTCGCGATCGCCGACGACCTGACGGACCCGGACTACTGGGTGCGGCATGTCCGTGAGGCGGTCCGTTTCGCCGACGGCATCACCGCCCTGCACCAGGCGGGCGCGACCACGTTCCTGGAACTCGGCCCCGACGCCGCCCTCACCCCGATGATCGAGGGCATCCTCACCGACGTCACGATCATCCCCAGCCTGCGGCGAAACCATGACGAACACCGACAGGCGCTCACCGCCCTGGCCAGGTTGCACGTCACCGGCACCACCGTCGACTGGACGACACTGCTCCCACAGACCACCCGCACCATCGACCTGCCCACCTACCCCTTCCAGCGCGAGCGCTACTGGCTGAACCCGCTGCCGCCCGCCGGCGACGTCGGCTCGGTCGGGCTCGACCCGGTCGGGCACCCGCTGCTCGGCGCCGCCGTACCGGCCGCCGACACCGACCGGGTGGTGCTCACCGGGCGGCTCGCCGTCGACCGGCAGCCCTGGCTCGCCGACCACGAGATCCTCGGGGCGGTGCTGCTACCCGGCACCGGCTTCGTCGAACTCGCCGTCCGGGCCGGTGACCACGTCGGCTGCGGCCGGGTCGAGGAACTGACCCACCGGGCCCCGATGATCCTGCCCAGCCGGGGCGCGGTGGCCGTACAGGTGGTGGTGGGGTCGCCCGACGACAGCGGCGTACGCCAGCTCGGCATCCACTCCCGACCCGAGGGCGGGGACGGAGCGTGGACCCTGCACGCCACCGGCGCGGTCGCGCCGACCGCCGTCCCGGCCACCTGGGACCTCACGCAGTGGCCGCCGGCGGGTGCCACCCCGCTGCCGGTGGAGAGCTTCTACCCGGGGCTGCGCGCCCGCGGGTACGGCTACGGGCCGACGTTCCAGGGCCTGCGGGCCGCCTGGCGGCGCGGCGAGGACATCTTCGCCGAGGTCGAGCTCCCCGAAGGCGAGGACGCCGAGCGGTACGGCCTGCACCCGGCCCTGCTGGACGCCGCCATGCACGCCGACCAGCTCGGCGAGGACGGGCCGCTGGACGGCGAGACGCTGCTGCCGTTCTCCTGGTCCGGGGTCACCCTGCACGCCGCCGGGGCCCGCGCGCTGCGCGTACACCTGGAACGGCTGCGCGGCGACGAGGAGTGCCGGATCCGGGTGGCCGACCCCGACGGACGCCCGGTCGCCACCGTCGAGTCGCTGCTGGTGCGACCGGTCTCCGCCGGGCAGCTGGCCGCCGCCCGGGACGACCGGGCCGGTGCGCTGCTGCGCCTGGCCTGGACCCCGGAGCCGGTCCCGCCGGCGACCAGCAGGGCCGTCGTGCTCGGCGACCTGCCGGGGACCGGACTGCCCACGTACCCGGATCTGGCCGCGCTCGGTGCGGCGCTCGATGCGGGAGAGACCGGCACCCCGGACCTGGTGCTGCTCGCCGCCGCGCTGCCCGGGGGCGACCCGGCCGAGGCGGCCCGCGCCGCCACCCGCAACACGCTGCGGACCGTGCGGTCCTGGCTGGCCGACGGCCGGCTCGACGGGGCCCGCCTCACCGTCGTCACCCGGCAGGCGGTCGCCACCTCGACCGGCGAGGACGTCGACCTGACCCAGGCCCCGATCTGGGGGCTGCTGCGGGCGGCAACCGGCGAACAGCCGGGCCGGTTCGGGCTGCTCGACACCGACGGCGCCGCCGACTCCGCGCGGCTGCTCGCCGCGGTCGCCACCGCCGAACCCGAGGCGGCGGTCCGCGCCGGCCAGGTCAGCGTGCCGCGACTGACCCGGCTGCGCCCCACCGGCGGCGCACCGGCCTGGAAGCCGGACGGCACGGTGCTGATCACCGGCGGCACCGGCGGGCTCGGCGCGCTGATCGCCCGGCACCTGGTGTCCACCCACGGGGTACGCCGGCTCGTGCTCACCAGCCGGCGCGGCCCGGACGCCCCCGGCGCGGCGGCGCTGCGCGACGAAATTCGCGCGCTCGGCGCGGCGGAGGTCACCGTCGTCGCCTGCGACGTCACCGACCGCGCCGCCGTCGCCGCCGTGCTCGCCGTCGTCCCCACCGACCATCCGCTCACCGCCGTGGTGCACGCCGCCGGCGTACCCGGCGCCGGCCTGGTCGCCGACCTCGACCCCGACGGGCTCGACCCGGTGCTGGCCCCCAAGGTGGACGGCGCCTGGCATCTGCACGAGCTGACCCGGGACCTGCCGCTCGACGCGTTCGTGCTGCTCTCCTCCGCCGGGGGACTGGTGCTCGCTGCCGGGCAGGGGCACTACGCCGCCGCGAACGTCTTCCTGGACGCCCTCGCCGCCCACCGGGCCGCCGCCGGCCTGCCCGCCACCGCGGTGGCCTTCGGCCTCTGGGACCTGGGCGACTCCTCGGCCGACGACGTTGCCCTGGTGCGGCGGCTCGGCCTGCCGGCGCTCGGCGTCGACGACGGGCTCGCGCTGCTGGACGCCGCGGTGGCGACCGCCGAGCCGCTGGTCGTGCCGCTGCACGTTGACCCGGCCGCCGTCCGCGCCCGGGGCGAGGTGCCGACCCTGCTCCGCGGGCTGGTCACCGCACCCGCCCGGCGCGCCGCCGCCGGTACGACCAGCGGCGTCGCCGCCACCGGGCTGGCCCAGCGGCTCGCCGGCGTCACCGAGGCGGAACGGCACCGGGTCCTCGTCGACCTGGTCCGCGCCCGGGTGGCGGCGGTCCTCGGCCACTCCGGCGTCGACGCGGTCGCCCCCGACCGGGCGTTCAAGGACCTCGGCTTCGACTCCCTCGCCGCCGTCGAGCTGCGCAACGCCCTCAACGAGGTGACCGGCCTGCGGCTGCCCGCCACCCTGGTCTTCGACCACCCGACCGCCGAGGCCGCCGCGCGCTTCCTCGCCGACCGGCTGGTCGGCGCCGCCCCCGCCGCCGGCCCCGCCCCGACCAGCCCGACCGCGCCCCCGCCGGACGACGACCCGATCGCCATCGTCGCCATCCACTGCCGCTATCCGGGCGAGGTGCGCTCCGCCGACGACCTGTGGCGACTGCTGGTCGAGGAGCGCGACGCGATCTCCGAGTTCCCGGTCGACCGGGGCTGGGACGTCGACGCCGTCTACGACCCGGAGCCCGGCGCGGCCGGGAAGACGTACGTCAGGACCGGCGGTTTCATGCACGACGCGGCCGAGTTCGACCCGGAGTTCTTCGGCATCATGCCGCGCGAGGCGCTCGCCATGGACCCGCAGCAGCGGCTGCTGCTCCAGGGCGCCTGGGAGGCGTTCGAGCGGGCCGGCATCGACCCCGCCGCCGCGCGGGGCAGCCGCACCGGGGTCTACGTCGGCGTCATGTACACCGAGTACGGCAGCCGGGTGCAGCAGCACGTGCCCGAGGAGATCGCGGCGTACCTGAGCGGCGGCAGCGGCGCCAGCATCGCCTCCGGGCGGGTGGCGTACGCGCTGGGACTGGAGGGGCCGGCGGTCACCATCGACACGGCCTGCTCATCCTCGCTGGTCGCGCTGCACATCGCCTGCCAGGCGCTGCGCCAGGGCGAGGTGGACATGGCGCTGGCCGGCGGCGTGACCGTGCTGCCCACCCCGGACGTCTTCGTCGACTTCAGCCGGCAGCGGGGCCTCGCCCCGGACGGCCGGTGCAAGGCGTACGCGAACGGGGCCGACGGCACCGGCTGGTCCGAGGGGATCGGGCTGCTGCTGGTGGAACGGCTCTCCGACGCCCGGCGCAAGGGGCACCCCGTGCTCGCCGTGGTGCGCGGCTCGGCGATCAACCAGGACGGCGCGTCCAACGGGCTGACCGCCCCTAACGGCCCCTCCCAGCAGCGGGTCATCGAGGCGGCCCTCGCCGCCGCCGCGCTGGCCCCGACCGACGTGGACCTGGTCGAGGGGCACGGCACCGGCACCGCGCTCGGCGACCCGATCGAGGCGCAGGCGCTGCTGGCCACGTACGGCCGGGACCGGGACCGTCCACTGTGGCTCGGCTCGGTCAAGTCGAACCTGGGGCACACCCAGGCCGCTGCCGGAGTGGCCGGGGTGATCAAGGCGGTGCAGGCGATGCGGCACGGGCTGATGCCCGCGACACTGCACGTCGACGCCCCCTCCGACGAGGTCGACTGGTCCTCCGGCGCGGTGGAGTTGCTGACCCGGCCACAGGAGTGGCCGGCGCAGGAACGGCCGCGCCGGGCGGCGGTCTCCTCGTTCGGGCTCAGCGGCACCAACGCTCACATGATCATCGAGGAGGCGCCGGCGGATCTCACCGCTCCGGACCGGCCGGCCGAACCGTCGGCCGGCGGCGTCGGCGTCGGCGTCGGCGCGACCGTGCCGGCGCTGCCGTGGGTGCTGTCCGGCCGTACCGACCGGGCGTTGCGGGTGCAGGCGGAGCGGCTGGCGGCGCACCTTGACGACCGGGACGACCTGGCCGACCGGGACGTCGCGTGGTCCCTGGCCACCGGCCGGGCGGCCCTGGAGCACCGGGCCGTGGTGCTCGGCGCGGACCGGGACGAGCTGGCCGCCGGGCTGACCGCCCTGGCCACCGGCGCCAGCGCCCCCGGCCTGGTCACCGCGGTGGCCCGGCCGGGTGGCCGGCTGGCGGTGTTGTTCACCGGTCAGGGTGCGCAGCGTCTGGGTATGGGTCGTGAGTTGTACGGGGTGTTTCCGGTGTTCGCCGCTGCCTTTGATGCGGTGGTGGCGGAGTTGGATCAGCATCTGGATCGTGCGTTGTGTTCGGTGATCTGGGGTGAGGACGAGGAGCTGATTCGCCGCACCGGGTATGCGCAGGCGGGTCTGTTCGCGGTTGAGGTGGCCCTGTTCCGGTTGGTGGAGTCGTGGGGTGTGCGGCCGGATTTTGTGGCGGGGCACTCCATCGGTGAGTTGGTTGCCGCTCATGTTGCCGGGGTGTGGTCGCTGGCGGATGCGGCGAAGCTGGTCGCGGCTCGTGGTCGGTTGATGCAGGGCCTGCCGGCTGGTGGGGCGATGGTGGCGGTTCAGGCGTCGGAGGAGGAGGTGCGGGCGGTCCTGTCGGGGCAGGGTGTGGTGGTCGGGTCCTTTGGAGCTGATGTCGTCAACGATTCAGCCTCCGACATGGCGGCGTCGGCCGGTGGTGACAAGGTGGCGGCCTCGCGCAACGGCGGTGGCGCCGGCAGCAGCGACGCCTTCGGTGGTGGGGTGGACATTGCCGCGGTCAACGGTCCCCGGTCGGTGGTTGTCTCCGGCCCCGAGGCCGCCGTGCTGAGTTTGGCCGAGCAGTTCACCGCTCTGGGTCGTAAGACGACTCGGCTGCGGGTGAGTCACGCGTTCCACAGCGGTTTGATGGATCCGATGCTCGACGACTTCCGGGCCGTCGCCGCGAGCCTGGCCTACGCCGAGCCGCAGCTCCCGGTGGTGTCGAACCTGACCGGTGCGCTCGCCGCGAGCGAGTTGACCGACCCTGAGTACTGGGTGCGGCACGTCCGCGAGGCGGTCCGTTTCGCCGACGGGATCACCGCCCTGCATCAGGCGGGGGCGACCAGGTTCCTGGAACTCGGTCCCGACGCCGCGCTCACCCCGATGATCGAAGGCATCCTCACCGACACCGTCGTCGCGCCGGCCCAGCGTCGGGACCGGCCCGAGGTGGCGCAGCTGCTCGACGCCCTGGCCCGGCTGCACGTGACCGGCACCCCGGTCCGGTGGCCGGTGATCCTCGGCGGCGGCAGCCGCGTCGACCTGCCGACGTACCCGTTCGAGAAGCGGCACCTGTGGTTGAACGCCCCGAAGACCCGGGCCGCGGACGCCGCCGGACACGGCCAGCGCGACGCCGAGCACCCGCTGCTCAGCGCCGTCATGGTGGCGCCGCAGGGCGGCGGGGTCGTCCTCACCGGCCGGCTCGCCCTCGACACCCACGCCTGGCTGGCCGACCACAACGTGATGGGCATGGGGCTGCTGCCCGGCACCGGCTTCGTCGAGCTGGCCCTGCGGGCCGCCGAGGAGGTCGGCTGCGACGTGGTCGAGGAACTGATCATCGAGCAGCTGATGCCGCTGCCCGACCACGGCGGCGCGGCCGTCCAGGTCGTGGTGGGGGAGCCGGACGCCGGGAACCGGCGGACCATCGCCATCTGGTCCCGGTTCGACAACGCGCCGCCGGAGGTGGGCTGGACCCGGCACGTCACCGGCTGGCTGGCCACCGAGAACGCGCCGCCGGTCACCCCGGAGGAGTTCGACGTCGGCGTCGGCCAGTGGCCGCCGGCCGGCGCCCAGCCGGTCGACATCAGCGGCGTCTACGACTACCTCACCGCGCAGGGCTACCACTTCGGCCCGATGTTCCGCGGGCTGCGCGCCGTCTGGCTGCGCGGCCGGGACCTCTTCGTCGAGGTGGCGCTCCCCGACGAGGCCCGGCAGGACGCCGCCGCGTACCGGCTGCACCCGTCGCTGCTCGACGCCGCGCTCAGCGCCACCGACTTCCTCGGCGGACGCAAGCCGCAGGACATCGGCGCCGGCCAGCTGCCGTTCTCCTGGACCGGGGTACGGCTGCACTCCGGTGGCCGCAGCCGCCTGCGGGTCCGGATCAACTGGACCAACTCCGACGAGACCGCCGGATCTGAGGCGGTCCGTCTCGACCTGGCCGACACCGCCGGCACCCCGGTCGCCACCGTCGAGTCGCTGGTCGTCCGGCCGGTCACCGCGGACCGGCTGGTGGCCGCCGGAGCGGCGATGACCGGCACCCGCCACCTCGACTCGGTGTTCCGGGTCGACTGGCCCCAGCTGCCGCTCGGCGAGGCCGCCGAGGCCGTACCCGGGCGGTGGGCCGTGCTCGGCGACGAGGTCGACCTCGGCCGCGCGGACGTGCCGGCGTACCCGGACCTCGCGGCCCTGGCCGCGGCGGCCGCGACGGGCGGCGTACCCGAGGTGGTGTTCCTGCCGGTGGAGCCGGCGGACGGCGAGGTGCCCGAGGCGGTCCGCGACGGCCTGGCCACGGTGCTGGAGACCACCCGGGCCTGGCTCGCCGACGAGCGGTTCGCCGCCACCCGGCTGGTGGTGCTGACCTGGTTCGCGGCGGACGACGACAGCGGGCACCTCGACCTGACCGTCGCCCCGGTCTGGGGCCTGCTGCGCGCCGCCCAGGCCGAGAACCCGGACCGGCTGATGCTGGTCGACCTCGACTCCGACGAGGCCAGCCTGCGGATGCTGCCGGCCGTGGTCACCCTGCCCGAGCCGGAGGTCGCCGTGCGCGGCAACCAGGTGAAAGTGCCCCGGCTGGCCCCCGTCCCGGTGCCCACCGGGCTGCCCCAGTCGCCCTGGCGGCCCGACGGCACGGTGCTGGTCACCGGCGGCACCACCGGGCTCGGCGCGCTGGTCGCCCGGCACCTGGTCGGCACGCACGGCGTGCGGCAGCTGGCCCTGGTCAGCCGGCGCGGCCCGGACACCCCGGGCGCGGCGCAGCTGCGCGACGAGCTGACCGCGCTCGGCGCCGAGGTGACCGTGGCCGCCTGCGACGTCACCGACCCGAAGGCCCTCGCGGCGCTGGTCGACGGGCTGCCGCAGCCGCTGACCGCCGTGGTGCACGCCGCCGCCGTGCTCGACGACGCACTGTTCACCTCGCTCACGCCCGACCGGCTCGACGCGGTGCTCCGGCCCAAGGTGGACGCCGCCTGGGCGCTGCACGAGCTGACCGAGGAGCGGGAGCTGACCGCGTTCGTCCTGTTCTCCTCGGTGGCCGGCCTGCTCGACCCCGCCGGCCAGGGCAACTACGCGGCGGCGAACAGCTTCCTCGACGCGCTCGCCCGGCATCGCCGGTCGACGGGGCTGCCCGCCACCTCGCTGGTCTGGAACCTCTGGGGAGAGGGCGCCGGCCTGGCCGGCGGCACCGACCCCGCGGTCACCCGCCGGCTCGCCGCGATGGGCATGCCGGTGCTGTCGCCCGCCGACGGGCTCGCCCTGTTCGACCAGGCGATGCGGGCCGACGAGGCGGTGCTGGTGCCGCTGCGCCCCGACCCGGCCGGCACCGGGATTCCGGCCAAGCTGCGCGACGTCACCCGCGCCGCCGCCGGCCGCCGGCCCGCCCCGGCGGCGAGCCCGGCCACGACCGCCGAGGCGGCGCCCGCCCCGGCGGACGAGGGCAGCCTCGTCCAGCGTCTCGCCGCGCTGCCCGAGGAGGGCCGCCAGCGGATGCTGCTGGACCTGGTCCGCGGCCACGTCGCCGCCGTCCGGCACGCCGAACCGGGGGAGATCGACGTCAACCGGGGCTTCACCGAGCTCGGCCTGGACTCGCTGGCCGCGATCGAGCTGCGCAACCGGCTCAGCGCGGCGACCGGGCTGCGGCTCGCCGCCACGCTGATGTTCGACCACCCGACCCCGGTCGAGGTCGCCCGGTTGCTCCGCGAGGAACTCGCCGAGGAGCTGCCCGTCGGGCCGTCGGCCGACGCCCCCGCGGGGCCGGCCGTGACCGAGGCGCCGGACGAGGCCGACGTACGCCGCCGGCTGGCCACCATCGGGCTGGACGCGCTGCGCGAGGCGGGCCTGCTCGACGCCCTGCTGCGGCTCACCGAGCCGGGCGTCGAACCCCCGCCCGCCGCAGCGCCCGCCGCCGCCGACCGCAGCGAGGAGATCCGGAACATGGCCGTGGACGACCTGGTCCGTGCGGCCCTCGGCGGCGCCGACCCGAACGGGACGCACCGGTGAGCGGGGTGGACACCGACCAGATCGTTGCCGCGCTGCGGACCTCGCTGCTGGAGAACGACCGGCTGCGGCAGGAGAACGCCCGCCTGGCCCAGCTCGCCGACGAGCCGATCGCCATCGTCGGGATGGCCTGCCGGCTGCCCGGCGGGGTGGACTCCCCGGAGAGCTACTGGGAGCTGCTGGCGCAGGGGCGGGACGCGGTCACCCCGTTCCCCACCGACCGCGGCTGGGACACCGACGCCCTGTACGACCCGGAGCCCGGCCGCCCCGGCCGGACCGTCACCCGGGAGGGCGCCTTCCTGCACGACGCCGCCGACTTCGACGCCGACCTGTTCGGCATCTCCCCGCGTGAGGCCCGCGACATCGACCCGCAGCAGCGGGTGATCCTGGAGACCGCCTGGGAGGCCCTGGAGCACGCCCGGATCGACCCGCTCTCGCTCAAGGAGAGCCGCACCGGCGTGTACTGCGGGGTGATGTACCACGACTACGACGGCGCCGACGGCGGCGGCAGCATCACCAGCGGCCGGATCTCCTACACGCTGGGCCTGCAAGGGCCGTCCGTCTCGCTCGACACCGCCTGCTCGTCCTCCCTGGTCGCGCTGAACCTGGCCGGGCACGCGCTGCGCTCCGGGGAGTGCACCCTCGCGCTGGCCGGCGGCATCACCGTGATGTCCACCCCGGAGACCTTCGTCTACTTCAGCTCCCAGCGTGGGCTCGCCCCGGACGGCCGGTGCAAGTCGTTCGCCGCCGCCGCCGACGGCACCGGCTGGGGGGAGGGCAGCGGCCTGCTCGTGCTGGAACGGCTCTCCGACGCCCGCCGCAACGGCCGGCGCATCCTGGCCGTGATCCGGGGCGCGGCGGTGAACTCCGACGGCGCGTCCAGCGGCATCACCGTGCCCAACGGGCCCGCGCAGCAACGGGTGATCCGGCAGGCCCTCGACAGCGCCGGGCTGCGACCGGCCGACGTGGACGCCGTGGAGGCGCACGGCACCGGCACCCGGCTCGGCGACCCGATCGAGGCCCAGGCGCTGCTGGCCACGTACGGGCGGGACCGGGCGGGGGAGCCGCTGTGGCTCGGGTCGGTCAAGTCCAACCTTGGGCACACGCAGGCCGCCGCCGGGGTCGCCGGGGTGATCAAGATGGTGCTCGCCATGCGGCACGGGCTGCTCCCCACCACGTTGCACGTCGACGCGCCCACCCCGCAGGTCGACTGGTCGGCCGGGCGGGTGGAGCTGCTGACCGAGGCCCGGGCCTGGCCGGAGACCGGCCGGCCACGCCGGGCTGCCGTGTCGTCCTTCGGCATCAGCGGCACCAACGCACACGTGATCCTCGAAGAGGCGCCGGCCGAGGGCGGGGACGCCCCGGCACCGGCGCCGGGCTGACGGGCGGGAGAGCGATGACATCGCGTACGGGAACCACGGCGGGTCGGGTCGACCCCGGCGCCTTCCGGCACGTCCTCGGGCTCTTCTGCACCGGGGTCACCATCATCACCGCCGCCGGCGACGGGGTACGCCCGGTCGGTTTCACCTGCCAGTCGTTCGTCTCGCTCTCCCTCGACCCCCCGCTGGTCTCCTTCTCGGTGTCCCGCACCTCCCGCTCCTGGCCGCTGATCCGTGACCGGGGCGCGTTCGGGGTGAACATCCTGACCGCCGAGCAGGAGGGGCTGTGCCGGACCTTCGCCAGCCGCGCCACGGACAAGTTCACCGGGGTGGACTGGACACCCGGGCCGGTGACCGGCTCGCCCCGGCTGCCCGGCTCACTGGCCTGGGTGGAGTGCACCGTCGAGGCGGAGTACCCGGGTGGGGACCACGTCATCGCCGTGGGCCGGGTACGCGACCTGGAGGTGGTCGACGGCGAGGCGGACCCGCTGCTGTTCTTCCTCGCCGGCTTCCGCCGTCCCGCCCCGGCCGTGCCGACGGCCCCCGCCGTACCCGGGTCCGTGGTGCCTGCCGCCCGCCCCGCGCCTGCCGTCCCGGGCACCCCCTAGGCCGCGCCGGCCGACCCCTGAACGGCCCCCGCCGGCCCCCTGATTACCGCCTCCGCCAGGCCGGATCCGGCGCCTGCGGCCCTAGGGTCGAGGCAGCCATCGACGGGCCTCGGCGCGGCGAGCACCAGCGATGCCGGTCGTGCCCGTGGTCGACGGCCCGCGCTCGGTACCGGCGACCGCTCGGCCTCCGCTACCGTGGCCGGCCGCGCGCGTCATGGCCACCGGGCAGCTTCTCGTCACGCGGAGGAACGCATGCGCTTCGGCTTGACCTATCACCACCAACTCCCGCGGCCGTGGGCCGAGGACAGCGAGGAACGCCTGTTCCAGGAGGCGTTGGAGCAGATCGAGCTGGCCGACCGGCTCGGCTTCGACTACGCCTGGGGAACGGAACACCACTTCTTCGAGGAGTACTCGCACTCCTCGGCGCCGGAGGTCTTCCTCGCCGCCGCCGCGGCCCGGACCAAGAACATCCGGCTCGCGCACGGCATCATCCACATGCCGCCCGCGGTGAACCACCCGGCGCGGATCGCCGAGCGGCTGGCCATGCTGGACCTGATCTCCGGCGGCCGGGTCGACTTCGGCTCCGGCCAGGGCAGCTCACAGCTGGAGGTGGGCGCCTTCGGCATCGAGCTGGCGGACAAGGTCGACCAGTGGCACGAGGCGCTCGAGGTGGTCATCCGGATGATGACCGAAACCCCGTTCACCGGGCACAAGGGCAAGTGGGTCGACGTGCCCGTCCGCAACGTCATCCCCAAGCCCAAGCAGAAGCCGCACCCGCCGCTGTGGCGAGCCTGCACCCGCCGGGAGAGCATCCAGGAGGCGGCCCGCGAGGGCATGGGCGCACTCGCCTTCTCCTTCGTCAACCCGGAGGAGGCGCAGGAGTGGGTGGCGGCCTACTACCGGACGCTGGAGTCGGAGGAGTGCGTCCCGATCGGCCAGGCCGTCAACCCCAACGTCGCCATGGTGCTGCCCTTCATGTGCCACGAGGACGAGGAGGTCGCCCTCGACCGCGGGCTGGAGGGGGCGTACTTCTTCTCGTACGCGCTGATGCACTACTACATCACCGGCGAGCACCAGCCGGGCGTGACCGACATCTGGCAGAGCTTCCAGGACGCCCGGGAGAGCATGGGCTTCACCCGGGAGGCGATCGTGCCGGACGAGAAGGACCTCCAGTCGGCCGAGTCGCAGGCCATGATGGACCAGGTCGGGCAGCTGCGCCGAGGCATCGGCACCCCGGAGCAGATCGCCGACATCATCCGCCGGTACGAGGCGGTCGGCGTCGACCAGATCATCTTCTCGGTGCAGATCGGCAAGAACAAGCATGAGCACATCATGGAGTCGCTGGAGCTGTTCGCCCGCGAGGTGATGCCGGAGTTCGTCGACCGCCGGGAGGCCCGCGAGGCCGCCAAGCGGGACCGGCTCGACATCGCCGTCAAGGCGGCCCTCGGCCGGGTCAAGCAGCAGACCAAGGACGTCTCCGACTTCACCGTCCCCCCGGAGATGTCGCTGTACGGCGACGACGAGGACGACGACTGACCCACCCCGGCACCCGACCGACCCGACGGCCGCCGCGGTCCGTACCACCGGACCCGGCGGCTGCCGTGTCCCCGGCCGGGCCTGTTCCTCCCGCGCCGGCCGCGCCGGCGCACCGACGCGAAGGATGGACGAGATGGCCGTACCCACGGACAACGGCGCCTGGATCCGGCGCTTCCACCCCGCCCCCGACGCGCCCACCCGGCTGGTCTGCTTCGCCCACGCCGGTGGCTCCGCGTCGTACTTCTATCCGGTGTCGCAGGCGCTGAGCCCCACCCTCGACGTGCTGGCGGTGCAGTACCCGGGCCGGCAGGACCGGCGCGCCGAGCCGGCCATCGAGGACGTGCCCCGGCTGGTCGACGCGCTCGTCGACGAGGTGGCGGTCTGGGCCGACCGGCCGCTGGCGCTGTTTGGGCACAGCCTGGGCGCGACCGTGGCGTTCGAGGTGGCCCGCCGGCTCCAGGCGCGCGGAACGGAGCTGTCGGCGCTCTTCGCCTCCGGCCGGCGCGCGCCGTCGCGGCACCGCCCGGCCTGGGTGCACGAGGGCGACGACGACGCGCTGATCAGCGAAATGATGAAGCTGGAAGGCACCGACGCCCAGATGCTCACCGACCCCGAGCTGGTCCGGATGATCCTGCCGGCGCTGCGCGCCGACTACAAGGCCGCCGAGACCTACCGCTACCAGCCGGGTCCGCCGCTGACCTGCCCGGTGTACGCGCTGACCGGCGACGCCGACCCGCAGGTCGACGTGCCGGACGCGGACAGCTGGCGGGAGCACACCACCGGCCCGTTCGAGCTGCACGTCTTCCCCGGCGGGCACTTCTACCTCAACCGGCACGCCGCCCGGGTCGTGGCGCTGATCCGCCGGCACGCGGTGGCCGGGGTGGCGGCCGGCAACGCCCGCGCCTGACGGGGGTGTGCGCGTCGGTCAGCGCAGCGGCGGAGGGTCAGGCCCCTCCGTCGTGGGCGCCGCTCCCCGGGACGCGCTGCTCGATCAGGGCGCCGACACCGTCGAGGATGCGCTCCAGGCCGAAGACGAACTCGTCGTCCGGCCCGGCCGGGGTGTCCAGCACGCCGGCGTCGATCACCGCGGTGAACGCCGGGAAGCGGT
The DNA here is from genome assembly GCF_040642975.1 of Micromonospora sp. NPDC047548. Lineage (NCBI taxonomy): Bacteria > Bacillati > Actinomycetota > Actinomycetes > Micromonosporales > Micromonosporaceae > Micromonospora > Micromonospora sp. NPDC047548. The sequence continues at coordinate 9,836 of NZ_JBEYTI010000030.1, read as the reverse complement.
CCGGCCCGGCGAGCTTGCGGACCAGCTGACCGTAGGACGACATCGCGGCCAGCTCGTCGGGGGCCTTGGACATGAACGAGGCCTGCACGTCGGCGGAGACGGTGGCGTCGTTGCGGCAGAAGCCGCTCAGCAGCATGATCACCGACAGCTTCTCGCCCTCGCCCAGCGGGGTGCCGCCCAGGCACTCCAGCCCCCGCTCCAGCCAGATGATCTGGTTGGGGGTGACCGGCGGGCCGAGGGTCGGGATGTGCAGCGCCCAGGTGTGCTTGCGCAGGATGCCGTGCTGCTCCCAGGTCCACCGGGCCAGCCCGGCGCGCCACCCCTCGTCGGGCGAGTCCGGCCCGGACGGCGGGGTCTGGTAGATCGCGTCCATCATGAGCTGGAGCAGCTCGTCCTTGGCCGACAGGTAGCGGTACAGGGACATGGTCGAGGCGCCCAGATCCGATGCCACCCGGCTCATCGACACCGCCGAGAGGCCCTCCGACGCGGCGATGGCGACCGCCGCGTCGACGATGCGCGGAAGGCTCAGCGCCCGCTTGGGGCCCTTGTTCGGTCGGTCCCGCAAACCCCAGGCGTCCCCGATGTATCCCGGCAGTCCCGGATCAATGCTTCCGCCCATCGACTCCACTTTCCCTCGAGACGCCCGGCCGCGGTCAGGTGCCCTCGCCGCTGCCCGTCGCTGCGGTTCAGGGTATGCCGCCGCCCGAACGATGTCTGCACGGGATTGGGAACCGGACCGTCGGTGCCGTGACAGTAACCGTTCCGTACCGTCCCGTGGGGCTGGCATAGGGGGCGCATCGCCGACCTTAGGGGGTGCGGAACCTGTCCGGCGTACCGGCGCGCTGCTTGAATCGACCTGATCGAATCCCCGCCGCCCCAGGAGAGAGGCGTCGCAGCGATGACCGAAACAGCCGATGCCGTGACCACCGGTACCGAGCGCCCGGATTTTCCGCTGGACCGGCGCCGGTGCCCGCTCGCCGTACCGCAGGAATACGAGCGGATGCGCGAGGAGAATCCGCTCGCCCCGGTGACCAACCGGATGACCGGTAAACCTGTCTGGGCATTGACCCGCTACCGGGACGTGCGCCAGGTGCTCGGCGATCCGTCGATGAGTTCGAACGCCCGTAACCCCGCCTACCCGGCGCAGTTCCACGTGCCGGAGGAGATGCTGCCGTACATCGCCTTCCCGTTCCCGGCGATGGACCCGCCGGAGCACACGGTCCGTCGGCGAATGGTGATCCCCGAATTCACTGCCGCGCGCATCAACAAGCTCCGGCCGCGGATGCGGCAGATCGTCGACACGCAGATCGACCAGATGCTGGCCAAGGGTGGCCCGCTCGACCTGATGGCCGAGCTGGCGCTGCCGGTGCCGGCGCTGCTGTTCTGCGAGATGCTCGGCGTCGATCCGGTTCATATCGGTTATTTCCGCCGCTACGCCGAGACCACCACCGGTCGTGACTCCAGCCAGGAGGCGGTGGCCGGCGCGATCGCCGAGATGGACGAGTTCCTCGACGAGCTGATCACCGAGAAGACCAAGAACCCGGGCGACGACCTGCTCAGCAGGATCGCGGCCCGGCTGCCCGACGAGCCCACCCTCGAACACGAGGACCTGGTCGCCATCGCCCGGGTGCTGGTCATCGCCGGCTCCGACACCACCGCCAATGTCGTCTCCCTCGGCACCGTGGTGCTGCTGGAGCACCCCGAGCAGCTCGCCGAGCTCAAGGCCGACCCCTCGCTGTGGCCCGGCGCGGTCGAGGAGCTGCTGCGTTTCCTCAGCATCCTCGACTCGGCCACCGTGCGGGTGGCCACCCACGACGTCGAGGTCAGCGGCGGCCCGATCCGCCAGGGCGAGGGGGTGCTCGCGCTCAACGGCGCGGCGAACTGGGACCCGGAGCGTTTCCCGGAACCAGAGAAGTTCGACATCCACCGCAACGCCGAAGGGCACCTGGCGTTCAGTTACGGCAACCACATGTGCCCCGGCGCGAACCTGGCCCGGATGCAGCTCGAAACCGTCTTCCGTACGCTTTTCGACCGCATTCCGGAGCTGCGGCTGGCCGCCGATGTCGACAAACTGTCGTACATGTTCGACGCGCACGCCTACGGGTTGCACGAACTGCCCGTCACCTGGTGAGTGACGGGTCGCCGACAATGCGCGTCGAGGTCGACCGGGAAACCTGTGTCGGTTCCGGCAACTGCGTGTTCTTCGCATCCGCCGTGTTCGACCAGGACGACCGCGACGGTCGCGTGGTCGTCCTGGAGGAATCGCCGGAACCGGCGCTGCGTGCGGCGACCCGTACGGCCGCGCTGAACTGTCCGGTCGGCGCCATCTCGGTCGATCGGACCAATTCCGGCAACCCGCCGGTCCAGCCCGCCCCCTAGCGGCGCGGTCGGCCGGCGGAAGCCGTTCAGGGGTTGCCCCGGAATTAGGGGGTCGCCGCTATGGAACCGCACTCCCGCGAGTCGCTTGAATTGTGCCGACTCGATCCAGACGACGGTTCGGAGCAGAAAAAATGATCAAGCTTCCGGAGTCGGACGGCACGTTGACCGTCTACCACCCGACCCAGGCGCCGCGCGTGGTGCAGCCCGCCGACGCCTCCCCGTTCCGGACCCGATCCGTGCTGGCCACCGCGCACGTGCTGGGTGACCCGCTGGCCGACAACGAGCCCTTCGGGCCGCCCGGTGGGTCGCCGCCCCCGCAGTCGCTGGACTGGGAGGCGACCCTGGCCTTCCGCCGGCACCTGTGGTCGTACGGCTTCACGCTCTGCGAGGGGATGGACACGGCGCACCGCGGCATGGGGCTGGACTGGCCCGGCGCCGCGGAGCTGATCCGCCGCTGCGGCGCCGAGGCCCGGGCGGTTGGCGGCCGGATGGCCGCCGCCGTCCTCACCGACCAGCTGGAGCCGTTCGCCCCGGTCACCCTCGCCGAGGTCCAGGCGGCCTACGAGGAGCAGCTGGCCGTGGTCGAGGAGGCCGGCGCGCAGCCGGTGATCATGTGCAGCCCGCACCTGAACGTCGCCGTCCGCGGCCCCGAGGACTTCGCCACCGTGTACGGCAACCTGCTGCGCCAGTCGAGCCAGCCGGCGATCGTGCACTGGATCACCTCCGAGTGGGACCCGCGCAATTCGGAGTACTTCGGCTACGAGGAGCCCGACGACGCGTACGACGCGCTGATCGCCATCGTCCGGGACAACCTGGACAAGGTCGACGGCGTCAAGATCGGACCGGCGTCGCTGGCCCGGCAGGTCGAGTGGCGCAAGCGGCTGCCCGAGGGCGTCAAGTTCTACACCAGCGACACCACCGAGTACCCGGAGATGTTCGTCGGCGACGGGTCCGGGCACAGCCACGCGCTCACCCCGGTCATCGACGCCGTCGTCCCGATCGCCGCCGAGGCGTTCCGGGCGCTGGACTCCGGCGACGACAGCCGGGCCCGCGAACTGCTGGACGAGACGCTGCCGCTGAACACGCACCTGTTCAGCGGCGAGGGCCGGAGCATCTTCTTCTTCAAGACCGGGGTGGCCTTCCTCGGCTGGCTGGCCGGGCACCACGACCACTTCCGGATGGTCTGGGGCGAGCAGTCGGCCCGCTCCGTGCCGCACCTGGCCGCCGCGTACCGGCTGGCCGACACCCTCGGCGCGCTGCCGGACCCGGAGCTCGCCGAGCGGCGGATGAAGCTCTTCCTCGCCACCTCCGGGATCGAGCAGTGAGCCGGGCCGTCGTCCTCGGCGGCGGCCTCGCCGGAATGCTCGCCGCCGCCGCGCTGGCCCGCGCCGTCGACGAGGTCATCGTCGTGGAACGGGACCAGCTCCCCACCGAGCCACAGCCCCGCCGGGGGCTGCCGCAGGGCCACCACAGCCACATCCTCATGCGCGGCGGCGTCGAGGCGTTCGACCAGCTGCTCCCCGGCACCACCGACCTGCTGTACGCCGCCGGCGCCAAGCGCCGCGGCCTGCCCTCCGGCGCGCTGGCCCGCGGGCCGGAGGGCTGGATGGAACGGCTGGACACCGACGCGTACCTGCTGCTGTGCAGCCGGGAACTGCTCGACCACGTGGTCCGGGAGCAGGTGCTGCGCGACCGGCGGGTCACGGTGCGGGAGGGCACCCGGGTCACCGGGCTCATCGGCGACTCCGGGCGGGTCACCGGCGTGCGGATCGAACAGGGCGGCGCGGAGAGCACCCTCGACGCCGACCTGGTGGTCGACGCCACCGGCCGCGCCACCAGCGCCCCGAAATGGCTGGTCGACCTGGGCCTGCCCCAGGTCCGCGAGGACGTGGTGGACGCCGGCATCGTCTACGTCAGCCGCTGGTTCACCGCGCCGCCCGGCACCCGTGACGACTTCCCCGGCGTCATGATCCAGATGCAGCCGGGCACCGGCCGGCCCGGCCAGGGCGCCGGGCTGCTGCCGATGGAGAACGGCCGGTGGATCCTCAGCCTCTTCGGCAGCCGGGGCGGCGAGCCCCCCACCGACGAGGAGGGCTTCCAGCAGTTCGCCCGGGAACGGCACCACCCGATCATCGCGGACCTGATCGCCCAGGCTCGGCCGGACGGGCCGATCCGCGCCTACCGGAGCATCCCCGACCAGCGGCGGCGCTTCGAGAAGCTGCCCGTGCCGGAGGGCTTCCTGGTGATCGGTGACGCCGCCCAGGCGTTGAACCCGGTGCACGGCACCGGCATGTCGGTCGCCGCGCAGTGCGCGCTGACGCTGCGTACCGAGCTGGACGCCCGGGGGCTGCGCCCCGGTTTCTCCCGCAACGTGCAGGCCGCCATCGCGAAGATCAACCAGGGCGCCTGGCAGATCGCCGTCAACACCGACCAGGGGCTGCCGAACGTGAAGGCCACCGTGCCGCTGCGCGGCGGCGCGTTCGCCGACAAGATGGCCGCCCGGGTCGCCCGGACCGGCTGCGGCAACCGCATGGTCATCAACACCGTGTTCAGCGTCGCGTCGCTCTGCGCGCCGATGACCCGGATGATGACGCCCGCCTTCCTCTGGGCGGTGCTGCGCGGCCCCCGTACGCCGGCGCTGACCGCCGAGCAGGCCATCGCGCAGTTCCCCGAGTTCGGCGACCTCGTCAAGGTCGACGCGGCGCCCCGGTCCACGGCCAGCCCGGCCTGACCATGCACGACCCGCACACGGCTCACCTCGCAATCGGATGGGGCGGTGGTACCCGGTGAACCAGGAGATGCCGTCGCGGGACGGCGAGGTGCTGCCCTGGGTGCTCTCCGGGCGCGGCGCCGACGCGCTGCGCGGGCAGGCGGCCCGGCTGTCCGCGTACCTGGCGGACGCCGCCGACCTGCCGGCGGCGGACGTCGGTCACTCGCTGCTGACCACCCGGGCCCGGCTCGGCCAACGCGCCGTGGTGCTCGGCGCGGACCGCGCCGAACTGCTGACCGGGGTACGCGCGCTGGCCGACGACGGCGACGCCCCCGGCGTGGTCACCGGCGCGGTCCTGCCGGACTCCCGGGCGGTGTTCGTCTTCCCCGGCCAGGGCTCCCAGTGGCCGGGGATGGCCCGGGCGCTGCTCGACGAGGCGCCCGCCTTCGCGGCCCGGCTCACCGAGTGCGCCACCGCGCTGGAGCCGTACGCCGACTGGCGGCTGCTGGACGTGCTGCGCGACCCCGGCTCCCCGCTCTGGGACCGGGTCGACGTGGTGCAGCCGATGCTCTGGGCGGTCATGGTCTCGCTTGCCCACCTCTGGCAGGAACACGGGGTGCGGCCCGCCGCGGTCGTCGGGCACTCCCAGGGCGAGATCGCCGCCGCCTGCGTCGCCGGCGCGCTCACCCTTGACGACGGCGCCCGCGTCGTCGCCCTGCGCAGCAAGCTCATCGGCGCCGAACTCGCCGGCCTGGGCGGGATGATGTCCGTGCTGCTGCCCCGCGACGCCGTCGAGGCGCGGCTGGAGCGGTGGGCCGGCCGGCTCCAACTCGCCGTGGTCAACGGACCGTCGTCCATGGTGGTCTGCGGCGAGGTCGACGCCCTCGACGAGTTCCACGCCGAGCTGACCGCCGACGGCGTGCAGGTCCGCCGGATCGCCGTCGACTACGCCTCGCACTCGCACTACGTCGAGGGCATCCGGGAGAAGCTGATCGAGGCGCTCGGGCCGGTCAGCCCGCGTACCGCCGGGGTGGCCTTCTACTCCACGGTCACCGGCGGGCCGCTGGACACCGCCACGGTGACCGCCGACTACTGGTACCGCAACCTGCGCCAGACGGTCCGCTTCTCCGAGGCCGTCCGGGCGCTGCTCGCCGACGGGCACCGCGTCTTCGTGGAGTCCAGCGCCCACCCGGTGCTCACCTCCGCCGTGCAGGAGACCGCCGAGGCGGCCGGCGTCACCGCCGTGCCGATCGGGTCGCTGCGCCGCGACGACGGCGGGCTGCGCCGCTTCGCCACCTCGCTCGCCGAGGCGTACGTGCACGGCGCGCCGGTGGACTGGGCCGGCTTCCTCGCCGGGGGCCGCACCGTCGACCTGCCCACCTACGCCTTCCAGCGCCGCCGCTACTGGAAGAACCCGACCGGGCGCACCACCGGCGCCGGCGAGGGCCCCCCGGGCCACCCGCTGCTGACCGGGCTGGTCCGGCCCGCCGACGGCGACGGCCTGCTGCTCACCGGCCGGCTCGCCGCGAACCGGCAGCCCTGGCTCGCCGACCACGAGGTGTACGGCCGGCCGGTGCTCCCCGGCGCCGCCCTGGTGGAGCTGGCGCTGCACGCCGGCGAGCAGGTCGACCTGCCCGGCGTGGCGGAGCTGACCCTCGGCGCGCCGCTGGTGCTGCCCGAGCGGGGCGCCGTCGCGCTCCAGGTGGTCGTCGGCGCCCCCGACGCCGGCGGCGCGCGGCCGGTCAGCGTCCACTCCCGCCCCGAGGAGGGGGACGGGCCGTGGACCCGGCACGCCGAGGGGCTGCTGGGCCCCGCCGCCCCGGCGCCCGCCGCCGGACCGGCCGACTGGCCGCCGCGCGACGCGGTCGTCGTCGACACCCGCGACGGGTACGCCCGGCTGGCCGAGCGGGGCTACGGCTACGGCCCGGCGTTCCAGGGCCTGACCGGGCTCTGGCGGCGCGGCGACGAACTCTTCGCCGAGGTGACCCTGCCCGAACCGGCCCAGCCGGACGCCGACCGGTTCGGGGTGCACCCGGCGCTGCTCGACGCCTGCCTGCACGCCGGTGTGATCGAGGACGCGGGCGGGGACACCCTGCTGCCGTTCGCCTGGACCGACGTCACCCTGCACGCCGTCGGGGCCACCGCGCTGCGGGTACGGCTGCGGCATACCGGGCCGGACCGGGCCGCGATCGAGGCGGTCGACCCGGCCGGTGCACCGGTGATCTCGGTCGGCGCGCTGGTGGCCCGCCCGGTCGCCGCCGAGCAACTGGCCGCCGCCGGCGCGTCGCCCGTGGAGCCGCTGCGCCTGGACCATCGACCGGTCGACCTGGCGGTGGGGGTCGGCTCCTTCGACGGCTGGGCGGTGCTCGGCGCGGACCCGCCGGTCGGCGCTCCCGCCACCAGCCACCCCGACCTGGCCGCGCTCCGGGTCGACCTGGACGCCGCGGTCGCCGTACCCGAGGTGGTGCTCTGGCCCGTCACCGCCGGCGACGGCGATGTGGTCGGCGGCGCGCACGCGGCGGCCCGGCGGACGCTGCGGGTCGTCCAGGAGTGGCTGGCCGACGATCGGCTGGCCGGCTCGACCCTGGTGACGCTGCTTCCCGACGCCGACGACGACCTGCTCACCGCGCCGGTGCGGGGCGTGCTGCGGGCCGCCGCGGCCGAGCACCCGGGGCGCTTCCTGCTGGTCGGCTCCGACGACGATCCCGCCTCGCTGGCGGCGCTGCCGGCCGTGCTGCGCCTCGGCGAGCCCGAGGTGACGCTGCGTACCGGCGCGGCCGCCGTACCCCGGCTGGTGCGTGCCCCCGCGGACCGGGACGCGCCGCCGGCGCTGGCGCCCGCCGGCACCGTCCTGGTCACCGGCGGTACCGGCGGCCTCGGCGCCCTGGTGGCCCGCCACCTGGCCGCCGCCCACGGCGTGCGGCACCTGCTGCTGACCAGCCGCCGCGGCCCGGACGCGCCCGGCGTCGACGCGCTGCGCGCCGAGCTGACCGACCTCGGCGCGCAGGTCACCGTCGCCGCCTGCGACGCCGCCGACGCGGTGGCGCTGCGCGCCCTGCTCGACGGCGTCCCCGCCGCGCACCCGCTGACCGGGGTGGTGCACGCCGCCGGGGTCCTCGACGACGGCCTCGTGCAGTCGCTGACACCCGAGCGGATGGACGCCGTGCTGGCGCCGAAGGTCGACGCCGCCTGGCACCTGCACGAGCTGACCCGCGACGCCGGCCTGGCGCTGTTCTGCCTCTTCTCCTCCGCCGCCGGGGTGCTCTCCCCGGCCGGGCAGGCCAACTACGCCGCCGCGAACCTCTTCCTGGACGCTGTCGCCGCGCACCGCCGCAGCCAGGGCCTGCCGGCGCATTCCCTGGGCTGGGGGCTCTGGGCCGGCGGCACCGGGATGACCGGGCACCTCGACGAGACGGCGCTGCGCCGGCTGCGCCAGCAGGGCTTCGACGCCCTCTCCGCCGCCGACGGCCTGGCCCTGCTCGACGCCGCGCTGGCCGGGGACGTCACGGCGCCGGTGCTGCTCCGGCTGGACCCGGCCGGCCTGCGGGCCCAGGCCACCTCGGGCGCGCTGCCGGCCGTGCTGCGCGACCTCGTCCGGGTGCCGCGCCGGCAGGCCCACCGGGGCGCCGGCGCCGCCTCCCTCGCCGACCGCCTGCTGCGGCTGCCCGAGGAGGAGCGCCGCCGCACCCTGCTGGACCTGGTCCGCGCCGAGGTCGCCGGGGTGCTGGGCCACGCCACCCCGGATGCGGTGGAGGCCGATCGGGCCCTCAAGGAACTCGGCTTCGACTCGCTCACGGCGGTGGAACTGCGCAACCGGCTCAACGCGGCGACCGGGCTGCGGCTGCCCGCCACCCTGGTCTTCGACCACCCGACCGTCTCGGCGGTCGCCGCCCACCTCGCCGCGACGCTGCTCGGCACGGGTCGCCCGGCCACCCCGGCCGGGGTGGCGCCGGCGGTCGCCGACGAGCCGATCGCGATCGTCGCGATGGGCTGCCGCTTCCCCGGCGGGGTCGGCTCGCCGGAGCAGTTGTGGCGGCTGGTCGTCGACGGGGTGGACGCCATCTCCGGGTTCCCCACCGACCGGGGCTGGGACACCGACGGCCTGTACCACCCCGAGCCGGGGCTGGCCGGGCGCACGTACACCCGGTCGGGTGGGTTCCTGGCCGACGCGGGGGAGTTCGACGCGGACTTCTTCGGCATCAGCCCCAACGAGGCCGTGGCGATGGACCCGCAGCAGCGGCTGCTGCTGGAGTGCGCCTGGGAGACCCTGGAACGGGCCGGCATCGACCCGGCCACCCTGCGCGGCAGCGACACCGGCGTCTTCGCCGGGCTGATGTACCACGACTACGCCGGCAGCACCGCCACCGGCTCGATCGCCTCCGGCCGGATCGCGTACGCCCTCGGGTTGGAGGGCCCGGCGGTCACCGTGGACACCGCCTGCTCGTCGTCGCTGGTGGCGCTGCACTGGGCGGTCCGCGCGCTGCGCGCTGGCGAGTGCTCGCTGGCCCTCGCCGGCGGGGCGACCGTGATGGCCACCCCGGAGGTGATCCTGGAGTTCAGCCGGCAGCGCGGGCTCTCCCCGGACGGGCGGTGCCGGTCGTTCGGCGCGGGTGCCGACGGCACCGGCTTTTCCGAGGGTGCCGGCCTGCTGTTGGTGGAGCGGTTGTCGGATGCCCGCCGCAACGGTCATCCGGTCCTGGCGGTGGTGCGGGGTTCGGCGGTGAACTCCGACGGCGCGTCGAACGGG
>NZ_JBEYTI010000029.1:0-70695 GCF_040642975.1 Micromonospora sp. NPDC047548 | reverse complement strand
GTCGAATGATGCCTTCCAAGCAACCTCCCGATCGACCGAGACGACGCTGAAGAACCGCCCCGGCTCAACTCCCGAGAGATCGTCTCCCGTTCCTCAACCGTCAACGGAGAAGACCCGCTCATTCATCACCCAATCACTCGACATCCAAGATCATCCTACCTTGGTGTCGCGATGACCGTTTGACTCCGCCCCCTTACCCGTCTATGACGCCATGCTCCTCAACTTGCGCCCGGATGCGAATTGCAATGGCTAAACAACTGCGGCACCTTCTGGGGTTACTCGGAGCCATCGGCTCTCCTCGAAAGTGAGAAGGGGTACAAGCTATGAAGGCTGCCAGCCCGCGTCGATCGCATCCTGAAGCCGCTCGCTGAACGCGGCATGCGCCTGCCGATACTCGTTCTCCCGATCCGCCTTGTAGAACGGCGCCGTGTACCCCTCCGGCACCGGATTCCGCGCCGGATCTTCCAGGTGCGCCACCAACTGTTCGTAATCCCCCTTGCGCTGACCATTCCCGAACACGTATGGGTCCGCAGCAATCCGGCGACCCATGCAGTCGAACCACATCGCATCCTCCCGATCCGCCAAGATCGAGTACCGTGAGCGCAGGACTGCGATCAGCTCTTCGATTCCTATCCCTAGCCAGACAGCAACTAAGGCATCGGTCTCAACAAGAAGTGAGCGTCGTGCATGCTCACTACGCAGAGGCACCGACGGATTCCAAAGATGGTGCACGGCACCGACCTGACCCTGCAAGCCCCAGAGCACAGCCCACTCTTCCCGCGACCAGTCTGCCCGGAACAGTTCTTCCCACAGCTCAGTATATGCACGCGTAACACAATTCGCGCGGAGAATCCGCAGAAGGAGCGCGCTGGCCAAGGGATGGCCTCGTTGAGGCGCCGGCATGGATCGAACATCTGCAGGATGCAAGTCAGATCGACCAGTAACCCTTAAGTAGAAGTCTAAGGGGATCGATGCCCAAAACCCTGCCGTAAGCGCCATAATCTCACGATCAGAAAGAGCCATCGAGCAGATTGTGTTGACATGGGCAGGTCCAGGCGGGATTATGGCGGCAAAGAGCGATCGCTCAGTATTAAAGGGAATCATTCGACGCCACGCCAGGCGGAAGTAATCCGTATACGGGCGACCGTCCCAGTCATCCTGGCCCGAGCGGCTCGACACCTCCGCCTCTGTCATAACGTAGTTAGTTATGGGCACAAAGTCGATCGGCAGCGCGTCAAGACTCAAGGAATCCCAGTCACGGTTATTGCGACAGGGGATCCGCGGTTGCTTAGCCATCGGCTGCCCAATACTGAAGTGGGGCCCCTGCAATACGACTTGCCCTAGCCCCTCAGGCAGCGTTTGGTCCCAGCGAATTAAGCCCTCTCGCCGGGCGGTTGACTCATCGTAACCTCGACTAATCCGCAATGAATTCGACCCCAGGCGGTAGTCAAACTTGGCAAGAGCCGACACCGCCCCCGCTTCATGAGTCGTGATCGGGTAGAGGATCTGCACCTGGTCAATCGATGCATCAACCTCTCCTTTAAGCAAACGCCACTCGCTCAACAACTCAGGATCAATGTCTAGGACCCGCGACCTATGAGGTCGAGTATCCCACTTACCGCGATATTTCAGTCTAGGGGGCTCACCGTTACCATCATGCGATATCGACGCCGGAAGCGTCGATGCACTGTACAGCCGGCTAAGGTGTTTGAAGTGAATGCCCTGCCTCGCCCCATAGATATGGACACCAAACTCCAGACTCCGAACAGCGTCAATAAAGGCCCAATTAGCCCCGTTAACGAAACTTCCATGTACTCGCAGTCGCGCATACGATGCCGCCCGAAGTCGCCCCTCTTTCACCCCACCAAGGTGGGTATCAGGATGAATCATCCCCGAGGTGCCCTTCGGATTGGAATGGCGCCACACTTGACACATCATTGCACGATAAAGGTCCGGTTGAGTTCCGACCAGAAGCGGGTAAGTCGCGGCAGCACCAAGAAAGGTGACCACACCGCAACTGTCTGAGAATTCACGCAGAAAGTCCAAGCGCGCAGCTGATGCTGCAAACAGGCCTTGTACCCGCCCTTGCCATTGTTCGGTCGACGACTTTTCAATGAGCTTGAACCATGGTTCAGTCTCGGCAAGCACAGTATCTGGCTCCCAGCGAGGCCGAACCCAGGGCGGATTACCGACTTGTAGGTCGAAGCCGCCCTTGGCGAACGCCTGGGCGAAGGTCAGTTCCCAGTGGAAGAAGCCCTGCTGGTCGGCGATCTGGTCGGCGGTGAGGAGCCAGGGAAACCGATCGGAGAGGGTCCACGGCGCGTCGACGCCGATAACCCCGTCGAGCTTCTGCTCGAACTCGCTCATGTCGCTCAGGCTCGTGAGCGTCCGGCCGTAGAACCTCTCGGTGTGCTCGTCCGCGTCGCTCCGGCCGATGAGCGCTTCGGCGAAGGTGAGCCAGTCGTCGAGGTTGGTCAGCGGCACCTGCTGCCGGAGTTGTTCCGCCACGGTCATCCGCCGGGTGCCGGTCGCCTTGGTCGGCAGCTTCATCTGCTGCGGCTGCACGTTCCCGAAGAAGTCCGCAACCTCGTAGGCAGCCGGCTCCTCGTACGCCGGCACGTCCTTGACGTGCGACACCTGGACGGGCGCGGCCGGGTACGCCGGGTCGGAGCCGTCGAGGAGGCCGACCTTGTCGAGCGGCCAAAACCACAGCGCGCACCACACGTCCATCAGCGTCTTGAGCCGCCAGTACGGCGTGCCGGGCGCGGTCAGGTCGGCGAGAACCTTCTCCCGCGACACCGCACCGGCCGCCGATGGCAGGTCCTCAGCGCCCCAGACCGTGATGTCGCGGCGGATCTCCCGCTCCGAGATGGCGAGCCGCTGCTGCACCAGGCCCCACAGGAACTCGACCCGCCGGGCCAGCGCCTGCAAGCGCTTGACCTGCGAGATCTTCCCCTTGGCGGATGGCGTGCGCTTCATCGCCGTACGCCATGCCTTGAGCTTGGCGGTATCCTCCGGGGCCAGCTCGCGGGCCTCCCGCTCCCCCGCGACCGCGCCCCACCCGTCGGCGGGGAGCAGGAAGTGGTGGATGCCGCCCTCGTCAATCGGCCCGTCCCGGAACGGCCTCTCCGCCGGCGCGGTGGTGAGCCACGACTTGTCGGCGAGCTGCTTCGGGTCGTAGAGCTTGCGTCCACAGCCGATGAGCGAGTTGCCGCGCTGGAGGTGCAGGCCGAACCAGGGGGCCTGGAGGCCGGCGTGCATGACGTTGAGCCAGAGCGAGACCTCGGCCAGTTCGACGGCGGTGCGGTTGAGGTCGACGCCGTAGCAGTTGTGCAGCGCGATGTACGCCTTCACCTGCTGGAGTTCGAGGTGGTAGTCCTCGGGGTCGAGGGTCACCTCCAGTTCCTTCTGCCGGCGGCGCAGGTATTCCGCGGCGACCTGGTTGATCGCCTCGTTGAGGAACGCGCCGGAGCCGAGCGCCGGCTCGCAGATCGTCCAGTCCAGCAGCTCGCGCGCCTTCGTCACCGTGCCGTCCTGGTCGAGGCGGTACTTCAGGGCGAGCTGGACGGTGACCTCGGTCAGCGACTGCGGGGTGTAGTAGGAGGCGCTGGTCTGCCGGTCCCGGCCGGCGAGCCGGTAGACGAACTGGCCCGGCTCGTAGCAGACCCGGCTGCGAACGCCGGTGTAGGCGTTCTCCTTGTAGACGAAGACGCTGTCCTCGTACTCGTCGGTCTTGGAGGCCGGGATCATCCACGAGCCGTCCTTGGGGTCGCCGTTCTTGGCCACCTCGTAGAGCTGCTCGGTGGCGACGAAGCCGGTGTAGGACATCAGCCCCTCGTAGACCGCGCCGAGCTGGTTGATGCCGAGCTGGGCGTACGAGATAAAGCCGCCGCGGCGCTTCTTGCCGCCCTTGGTGAGCATCAGCCGGCGCAGCACCTCGTAGAGGACCTTGTTGCGCAGCCGGGTGTCGATCTTCGGGCCGTGCGCGTCGTCGGGGTCGCTGCCGGGTTCGGCGATGAGTCGGCCGATGAGCTTGGTCTTCTCCGGCAGGAAGAGGTCGGACCGCATCGGCTCGAAGCGCAGGCCCTCCCCTTCGCTGGCCTTCTCCTCGATCTCCGCGCCGCCGCGCGGCCGATGCCCCTCGTTGACCATGCGGAAGAGCAGGTCGAGCGACTCGTACAGGTGCAAGCCGCCCTCGCCGGACGGGGCGAGCCGGCGGGAGACGAGGTCGCCGATGCGGGCGAGGCTGTAGCCCTCGACGTACTGGGGGTCGTTGACCGGGAGCACGCCCAGTTCGGGGCGGGCCTCGGCATAGAGCAGGAACAGGATCCGGTAGAGGTAGCGCAGGGCTTCGCGGCCGAGTTCCTTGGCCAGCTCGTCCAGGTCCATCACCTGCTGCGGCTGGTAGCCGGCCTGCCGGATCCGGTCGAGGACCTCGTTGGCGATGAGTTCGACGGAGACCTTCAAGCCTTCGCGGAGTTCGCTGGAGACGCCGACGGCGTGCTGGCGGGAGCCGGCGACCAGGTCGGCGAGGGGTTCGGTGCCACCCTCGGCGGGCGGGCGCAGCGAGTCGGCGCCGAACAGCGCCGCGACGACGTCGAATTCCTTGTCGTCGTTGCGGGCGTACGCGGTGTCGAGGCTGACGGCCAGGTAGCGGCCCTCGCCCCAGGCGCTGCGGTCGGCGAGGGTGATCACGCCGCCGCTGAGAATGAGCACGTAGCGGGGCGGGTTGGTGTCGGCGGCGAAGAGCCAGGAGGCGAGCTTCGCGCCGGTGGTGATGGTATCGGTGCCCGAGAGGGTGACCGGGTCGAGCAGGCGGCCGGCGTCGTCCGGGTCCTGGGCGGCCTCGGTGTCGACGGCCCACCCGCAGTCGAGCGCGACGACGCCGTGCGCGGTGTTCAGCTCGGCGTGGGCGACCCGGATCTCGTGCTCCTGGCCGGACCGTTCGACGGTGATGGTCTGCGGCTGCGGCTCGAAGGCGAGCGCCCGCAGCACGTCCTGGTGCTGCTTGCGCAACCGCTCCGGGTCGAAGAAGTCGACGTCGGTCAGCTCGGTCTTCGCGTCGAAGTAGCCCCGGCGCATCCCGCGCAGCTTCGTGCGCGGCGTCTGCTCGCCGCTCTTCTCCGCCGCGGTCCAGCGCTTGACCAGCTCGCTGCTCTTGAGGGTGGTGGGCAGGATCTCGGCGAGGTAGTGCGCGGAGAGGTATTCGCCGCGGTTGGTCAGCGACTCGAAGCTCATGCGGCACTCCCCGGGGACGGTACGAGGACGGCGAGGACCCGCAGCAGCGGGTCGCCGGCGGTTTCCAAACGGTCGAGCAGGTCGTGCTGCTCCTGGACGGTGGCGTCGACACGCTGCCGCCGCTTCTCGCGGTGTGCGCCGGGCAGCTCGTCGAGGAGGCTGGCCTGCTGGAAGGTGGTCAGCTGCTCGCGGTACCTGCGCAACGGCTCGGCGTTGGCCTCGGCCCACTCGGCCCGCTTGTCCGCCAGGTGACCCCGGGCGGCGCTGACAGCGTGCGGCAGCAGCTCCTTCAGTGGGTCGAGCGCGACGGCCTCGGCGCGGTTGACCATCGTCGGGCCGATGTTCGCTTCGCGGAGCACCTCGTCCATCGGCCGGATGGTCGGCGAGGCGGGGAGGCCGGAGACGGCCATCCACTGGACGACGGTGGGTTGGCCGAGGCGGTTGGCGTAGACGCCCTGGATCAGGAAGACCGGGGCGGTGACGTCGGCGGTGAGCACCGGGGCCTGCTGGCGGCCGAGCCGGATCAGCACCTTGTCGACCAGCCAGTCGACCATCGGGTGCACGTCGCTGAGGAAGGCGATCTCCGGCCACATCGGGGTCTTGCTCTGCCGGGCCTGGTCGAGCTTCCGCTGGGCGAGCGTACGGTCGAAGGTGACCTTGAGCCGCAGGTCCTCGCCCTCCCGGTGGGCGCGCAGGTAGGACCGCGGCAGGTCGGTGAGCCGGTGCACCAGGTCGTCGGGGGCGAGGAAGGTCAGCAGCTCGTCCTCGCGGCGCAGGTCGATGTGGTCCTCGGGCCGGTCCTCGTAAATCTCGTACAGGGCGGCGTCGACGAAACTCTCGGTGGAGTCGAAGAGCTTCGGCACCTGGGCGCGCGGCACGTCCGCCGCCACGGGCGCGGTGCCCACCTCACCGAACAGGTCGGCCATCACGTCGATCTCTGCGTGGGCGGCGTCGTAGGACTCCTCCACCGTCCTGCCGGCGAGCAGGTCACGGACCAGCCGGTCCGTCTCGGCCTTGTCGTCGTAGAGGCCGGTGGCCGCCCCGACGCTGCCAAGGGTGCGGTGGGCAGTCTCTTCCCGGTCGAGGAGTTTCTTGGAGACCGTGCGGTCGTCCTTCGCGTCCTCCCGTTCGGAGGTGAGGAGCATCGCGTGGAACTGGGGCTGGTGTTTCTGCCCGTAGCGGTCGACGCGACCGTTGCGCTGCTCGATCCGGATCAGGCTCCACGGGATGTCGTAGTGGACCAGGTGGTGGCACTGCTGGTGCAGGTTGACGCCCTCGGAGGCGACGTCGCCGGTGAAGAGCAGCCGTACCTCGCTGCCGGCCAGCTCGAACTCCTGGAGGATGGTCTGCTCGTCTTTGTCCGCGACCCCGCCGTGCAGCACCCGGACGGCGTTCGGCTTGAGGCCGAGCATGCCCGGGACGACCTCGGCGAGCCACTTGATGGTCGGCACCCGCTCGGAGAAGACCACCGCCCGCATGTCGCTGCCCTTGCCGACGCCGATCTTCTTCAGCTCATTGACGAGCCGCTGGAGCTTGCTGGAGTCCCGGTCGGTCATCGCCGAGGTCAGCTTTGCGAGCCGGTCGAGGGCTGCCCGCTCGGTGCCCGTGGCCTTCTTGCGCCGGTTGGTCACCGTCTCGTGCAGCGCGCGGTGCGAGGACAGGAAGGACTTCAACAAGGTGTACGGGAAGAGCCGGTGCTGGCCGGTGATCGCCTCGTCGTTCCACTTGCCGGCCAGCCACACGTCGGTCAGCTCGTCGAAGATCTGCTCCTCGACAGCGCCGGCCGTGCAGTGCACCGCCTGGGACGGGCCACGATCGGCCCAGCGGTCGCCGATCTGGTCGCGTACCTCCGGGCTGATCTTCGTGCGGCGCAGGTAGAGGTGGGCGATGTCCTTGGCCTGGTAGTCCTTCTCGTTGGCGATGGCCGCCGGGTCGAGCAGCGAGATCAACCGGGCGAAGGACTCCTTGTCACCGTTGTGCGGGGTGGCGCTGGCCAGCAGCAGGGCGTCGGTCTTCGCGGCGAGCCGGCGGGCCAGCTCGTTGCGCTGGGTGCCCTTGTTGATCAGGTTGTGCGACTCGTCGATGACCACGATGTCCCAGGCCGTCGCGTCGAGGTGGTGGCCGAACTGGCCGGCGTCCTTGAGGGTGTCGACCGAGATGATGGCCCGCTTGAAGTAGGTGAACGGGTTCCGGCCGGCGGGGATCTCCTGTTGGATGCGCTGGATGCCGGTGGAGTCGAGCCGGACGAGCGGGATGGCGAACCGGGTCCACAGTTCCCGCTGGAACTGCTCCAGCACCTGCTGCGGGGAGACCACCAGGATGCGATCACCCCGGCCGCGGCGGATCAGTTCGGCGAGGATCAGCCCGATCTCCAGGGTCTTGCCCAGGCCGACCACGTCGGCGAGCAGGATCCGCGGCCGCAGGCCGGACAGGGCCAGCTCGACCGGGCGCTGCTGGTAGGTCAGCGGGTCGAGCAGGAACCGGTCGGCCAGTGCCAGACCCCGCTCGGTACGCGGCAGCGGGGTACGCCGGAGCACGGCCTCCAGGAAGAGTCGACTCTGCCGGAACCGCGACGAGGTGTCCTGGACGAGTTCCGTCTCCTCGGGGACCAGTGGCGTGATCTGTTCGAGGGCGGTGAAGAAGGTCGCCTCGACGTCCTGCACGAACTCGGACACGCCGACAGCTTTGATCATCGTGCCGTCCGCTGTGCCGGTCTTCACGCTGCGGACCAGCCACTCCTCGTCCCGTACGACGATGCGGGAGCCCGGGGCGAAGGTCGCATCCTGGGAGGTGGTCATCGGTGGAGCCTTCCTACAGGGTCGAGCGGCGGGCGTACTGGCGGCGGATCTTCTCGACCAACCACGTCACGTCGGGGCGCTGGTCGGCGGACCGCTCGGGGTCGACCTTGGTGGGCGTCGTCTCCGGCACCGGGGCAGTTTTCTCCTCGGCGACCGCGGTGCCTTCCGGGTCCTGCCGCGGGTCCTGCCGATCGGGCGGGACGTGCAGCTCGGTGTCACCGTCGAAGGTGAGGTCGGCGACCTCCTTCCGGAGGTCGAGAACACTCTTGCCGCTGCTCGCGGTGGCGACCGCCAACAACCAGGTGCGGACGTCGTCGAGTCCGGGCCGGGCTCCGGGGTCGTGGGCCAGCATCGCGCCGAGCACCTGCACCAGCTCGGCCGGCACGCCGGACAGGTCGGGAAGGTCGGCCGGTTCGGTGATGCGCAGCAGCAGGTTCCACGAGTTCGTCGGCGGATAGAGCCCGTGGCCGGTGAGGGCGAAGACCAACGTCGCGGCCAGGCCGTAGATGTCGACCGCCGAGGTCAGCTCCCGCTCGCCCTGCACCTGCTCGGGTGACATGTAGGCCGGCGTGCCGACCAGGGCGCCGGGCTCGGTCAGGTAGTCGTTGCGATCGATGAGCACCGCGAGACCGAAA
This sequence comes from Micromonospora sp. NPDC047548, assembly GCF_040642975.1. Taxonomy (NCBI): domain Bacteria; kingdom Bacillati; phylum Actinomycetota; class Actinomycetes; order Micromonosporales; family Micromonosporaceae; genus Micromonospora; species Micromonospora sp. NPDC047548. The sequence goes on along the minus strand of NZ_JBEYTI010000029.1, from coordinate 62,024 downwards.
TCGATGAGCTTCGGGCCGTCCGGGCCGAGGATGATGTTCTGCGGCTTCAGATCGCGGTGCAGGAGGCCGACCTGGTGCACCTTGACCAGACCGTCGGCGAGCATCGCCCCGGCCATGGCCGCCAACGGCAACGGCAGCGGTCCGTGGGCATCGACGTGCTGGCGCAGCGTGGCACCGGGCACATACTCCACGGCAAGCCAGGCCGGTTCGCCGTACGGGTCGGCGTCCTCTAGGCGAGCCACCCGGGAACCGAAGACCAGCCTGAGGTTGTCGACCTCGGCGGCGAAGCGTTCCCGGACGGTCGGCGCCTCAATCAGGTGCTGCTTGATCACCTTGAGCGCGACCCGATCCGCGGTCGGAGACACGGCGAAGTAGACCTCGCCCATGCCGCCCGAGCCGAGTGGCTTGATCAGCTCGAAGCCACCGATGGCGCTCAGCGTCATCCCGCCCCCTCACGATGACACCCATCTGAACTGCTGGTCCGCGCTGCCGGCCCCACACCTGGCGGACGCATGACCGTACAACGTTGGACGATCATGGGGCTAGTGACCAAACGGCGAGTTCGCGCTGGTCAGTGGATTCATACATCGGTACCCTACGGTGTATGAGTCGGCGTGTGACGATCTCCGTACCTGATGACGTGGCCGAGCAACTGGACGCGCTCCCCGCCCGCCAGGTTTCCGCGTACGTCACCGAGGCGCTGCGCCGGCGTCGGGTATCCGACGACATGCGGGCCGCGTTGCGGGCTGCGGGCCACGGCGAGTTCCCGTACGACCCGATTGGCGCCGCGCAGCGGCTGGCTGCCCGCGAGGTCACGCCGGAGGCTCGCGAGGCTGCCATCGCCCGGGTGGCGGAGCTGCTGGGCCGCCCGGCCGACGAGCTGCGGGCACAGCTGGACCGGCGCTCGGCGGCGTGAGCCGGCCGTACTGGGTGCTCGACACCGGGGCGCTGCTGGCGTACGTGCACGGGGTGCCGGCCGTCGGCGAAACGGTCGTCGGGGTGGCAGATGCCGAGGGCACGGTGGCGGTGCCACTGGCCTGCCTGCTCGAGGCGTACAGCCTCCTCGACCCGGGCGAGCACGAGCTGCTGCGGATGCTGCGCCGCAACCCCGCCGTGCGTACCGTGCAGCCCGCGCTGGACCTCGACAACGACGACGAGGCGCCGACCATCGGCAGCATGGCCCGGCACACCGGCCGGCTCGGCGCCGGGCACGCGGCCTGGGTGGCGCTGGCCAACCAGGCGGGGGTCATCACCTCGCGGCCCGACCAGATCCGCATCGTGCTCGGCGAGGGCTGGGAGATCCTCGAGGTCTGACCCATCGCGTCTAGCTGGGCTAGGCATCCTTCGTCTAGTCGACATAGGCTAGGCTCGTGGTGTTCAAGTCAATGAAGCGCCGCGACATCGAGTCGGCCATGACCAAGCACGACTGTGCCTGGCTCCGATCGGGTGGGCAGCATGACATCTGGGTCTGCCCGTGCGGGCACCACCAGGTGCCCGTCCCTCGGCACACCACCATCTCGGCGGGTGTGGTGGCGAACATTGAGAAGAAGCTGTCCTGCCTGCCGCAGAGGTGGTTGTCATGAAGAGCTATCGGGTCCACGCCAACCGCGAAGGCAAGTTCTGGCTCCTGAGGGTGCCGGAGCTCGACATCATGACCCAGGCCCGAAAGCTCACCGAGGCAGACGAGATGGCACGAGACCTGATCGCAACCTGGGTCGACGTCGCCCCGGACGCCTTCACCATCGACCTGGACGTCGCGCTGCCGGGCGAGCTTGCCCAACGACGCGATCACGCCCGTCAGCTGCGGGACGAAGCTGACCGACTGCGCGATCTGGCCGCCGACGAGTTTCGCGCCGTGGTTCGGGAAGCCCACGAGGCCGGGCTGTCCGTCCGTGAACTCGCGGTGGCTCTGAAGCTCTCCCACCAGCGCGCTCAGCAGATCCTCGCCGAGGCCCGCGAGCGCCGCTCGGCATGACCACCCCCCAAAGGACTGAGTCATCGCGAGTTCCCGTCGGGGCGGAGTGAGCCTCGCGCCAGTCCATCCGCCGTCAGCTGCGCGAGTTCCGCGCCGAGCGACGCCGCCTGTCGGATTGCCGACTCAAACGCGTCCAGCCGCTGGAACGCCTCCCCGTGCACGCGCTGCTCGTCCAGCGGCAGCCGCCGTACCTGCGCCCGCCGGATGTCGAACCGCAGCGTCCCCGACAGGCTCGACGCCTGCTTCTCGTTCGCCGATGTCCGCAACTGTCCGGCCAGGAACCACGAGTCCAGCGCCGCCGGGTTGGGCCGCAGCAGGTAGAGGTTGCGTCCCAGCAGCGCCCCCTCGGCGGTGACCACCCGGGCGGTGAGCTGCCGGGCGATCATCGGCACCACCACGTCCCCGACCGCGAGCCGGACCGCCTGGCCGAGCTTGCCGTCGTCCCGTCCGGAGGGGCCTTCGCCGCTCAGCACGTCCTGCACGGTCAGCACCCGCAGCCCGCCCGCCTGCACCTCGCCACCCTCTGCTGATGCGGCACGAATCGGGCCGATCAGTTGCAGCGCCCCGGCCCGGGCGAGCTCCCCCACCGACAGGAACTGCCCGTCCGGGCCCTCGGGCGCGGGCGTGACCTGCGGCATCAGCGCCGACAGGTCGCCGACGACGGCGGCCAGCCGCTCCCTGGTGCGTACCAAATGTTCTCCCGACGCCTCGCCCCCGACAGCGGGTTGCCGGCGCGCGGGGGTGAGGTCGACCTCCTCGTCGAGCAGCTCGATGACCGGCACCGCGCGCGCGAAGCCGGCCTCCTCGACCTCGGCGTCCGGGGCGGCGGTGAAGGCCCGCCACGCGGCCAGCACGCGCGGTGCGGTCTCGGCCAGGTCGCCACCGGCGGCATCGACCAGCAGCGCCCGCGCCGGTGGCGGCGCGTCGGCCGCGGCCCGCCGCAACACCCACAGGTGCAGCGGTACGCCGTGCGGCGCGGCCACCCCCGGCGGCAGCGCGATCACGGCGCGCAGATGGCCCCGGCGCAGCAGTTCGGCGCGGATCCGTTTGCCGGCCCGCCGGCTGGCCACCGTGGGTGGCATCAGCAGGACGGCGTGCCCGCCGACCCGCAGGTGCGCGAGGGCGTGTTGCGCCCAGGCCAGCTCCGGTTCGGTACGTGGTGTGGTGCCGACAATCCAGCGGGGATCGTGACCGAGTTCCTCGTCGCCCCAGTTGGTGGCGCCGAACGGTGGGTGGCAGACGACCGCGTCGAAGGCGCGACCGGCGAAGGCGTCGGCGCGCAATGAATCCCCGACGACGACCTCTCCTGGCACCTCGCGCAGGGCCAGCCAGAGTCGGGCGAGCGTGCCGAGGTCCTCGTCGAGTTCCTGCCCGTACGCGGAGGTGCAGCCGGCGCGGACGGCGGCCCGCAGGGTAGCGCCGGAGCCGGCGGCGGGGTCGACGACGGAGCCAGCGCCGATGTCGGCAAGCCCGACCATGAGGTCGGCCAGGTCGTCGGGGGTGGCGAAGGGGCGGCCGGGCCCTGGTGCGGAGAACCGCTGCCGCAGCTCGTCGAACGCGCCCTGCGGGCCCAGCTCGTCAGCCAGGGCGTCGACGTCGGGCAGCAGGGGCGCGAGGTGCGCGTCGGCCTGGCCCCGCCGGGGGCGCTCGCCGCGCTGGCGGGCCAGCAGCAGGGCACCAACGGCGGCGAGGCCGGCGGCCGGAGAGTCGCTGGCCGCGGCGAGATGCCGCCAGAGCCGGTCGGCGGTGGCGAGCTCGGGGAGCTTGCCCTGGCCGCGGAGCCACTGCTCGACCTGGATCAGGTCGAACTCGGGGCTGGCCGCGGTGCCGCCCACCGGGGCGGGGAAGTCGGCGTGCCGTTTGCGCCAGTTGCTGACCGCGGCCCGACCGACCCCGGCGAGCCGGGCGATCTCCGCTGCCGTGATGGTCGGAGTTTCCTGCACCTCCGAAGTGTGTCACACCTGTCAAGCATCATGTTCGTTGACAGGGTTCACAGATGATGCTCTCATTGACGCCGCAACGTTCACACTTGGAGGACAACAATGCGCAAGACCACCACTCTCGCCCTGATCGCCACCGGCCTCGTCGCGCTGGGCTGCGGCTCCGGCGCCACCGAGACGTCCAAGAGCTCTGGCGACGGCGGCAAGGGCGGAGACACCCCGGCGAAGACCGCCAAGGTCGGCCAGCCGGCCCGGGACGGCAAGTTCGAGTTCACGGTCAAGTCCGCCAAGTGCGGCGTCGCCAAGGTCGGCACCGACCTGCTCGGCGAGAAGGCGCAGGGCCAGTTCTGCCTGGTCACCATCAACGTCAAAAACATCGGCAAGGAGGCGCAGATGTTCGACGGCAGCAGCCAGAAGGCGTACGCGGCCGACGGCACCGAGTACTCCGCCGACGGTGGCGCCGCCATCTACGCCAACAAGAACGCCGAGACCTTCCTCAACGACATCAACCCCGGCAACCAGGTCAGCGGCGTCGTCGTCTTCGACATCCCCAAGAACGTCAAGCTCGCCAAGCTCGAACTGCACGACTCGCCCTTCTCCGGCGGCGTCGACGTCGCGCTCGGCTGACCTCTCCCGCTCAAGCCCGGGGCGGGGCAGCACCCCGCCCCGGCTGTTCACACCCCCACCGGTTCACAGAAGGAGCCTCACCATGACCGACCCGACCGCCCCGACGCCGCCCAACCAGCCCGCCGTAACGCCGCAGCAGCCGGCGACGACTCCGACTTCCGCCATGCCGCTGCCGGGCGTCCCTGTAGCCGCCAAGCAATCCCACGCTCGAGCCTGGGCCGTGGGTGGACTCGCCCTCGTCATCGCGCTCTGCTGTGGAGGCGTCGGCATCGCCGCCCTCAGCGACGGCGACTCGGAGCAGGGCGTCAACGCCGCGGCGTCTTCCGCCATGCCGAGCCTCACCACCGCTCCGGCTGGCGTCGCGACCACCACGGCGCCCCCGTCGACTGCGCCTGCCTCGACCGCTCCCGCCGTCCCCACCTACGACGCGCCGACGAAGAGCGACTTCAAGCTCAAGGTCAAGATCCTGCGCAAGCAATGCTTCGGCAGCGCCGGCTGCAACATCACCTATCGGATCGACGTCACCTATTCCGGTGCGGGACTCGATCCGTCCACGACCTACGAGGTGACCTACGAGGTCAAGGGCGCCGAGGATCCGATCATCAACACCTTCGAGGTCACGGGCGACTCCGCCTCGGTGCAGGAGGAGGAGATGGCGAGCACCAAGCGCTCCGCCGACAAGCTGACCGCTGTCGTGACCTCGGTGTCGGAGCTCTGACGCACCACACTCATCCACCGCTCGTTGAGGCGGGCTGGCGCACGTCGGCCCGCAGGCACCACGCGACTGGAGACGACCATGATCCTCGCCCGTCACGATGCCGCCCTCTCCACGCCTATGTCGCCCACCGCATGGGCAGGTCCCACCTTCCTCAGCGGCGGCCCGGCTGGTCTCCTGCCGGCAACCGCCCTGCTGACCAGCGTCCGCTGAGCAAACTCCCTCGACGGCCCCAGCCAGCGATCACGAGACGTCAGGAGGCGTCATGCGTCCCGATGAGTTCCTCCGCGCCCTGGCCCAACTCCCCGCTCCCCGGCACGACCGCGCCGTCGCCCTGCGCGGCTACGCCCGCACCACCGGCTGCGACGACTGCCAGCGCATCGGTGACGCCGTCCGCCTGGCCCTCACCGCCGCCCACTACGACGAGCTGACCTCCGCCGGCGAACTGCTCGACACCGCCGAGCGGCTCGCCGCCGACCACGGCATCCACCGCCGGTCCGGCGAGGACCAACAACGCGGCCGCGGCCGGGTGGCCCGCTGGGCGACGGCGTCCGCGCCGCTGGTCGCCGCGACCGACGCCAGCTGGAAGGGCCGCGCCGGTGGGCATGACGGTGCTGCTGGACAGCCTCGCCGCCCTGCGGTACCTGCGCCGCTGGCAGTCCGGCGAGACCAGCGCGATGCCCGCCGGCTACAGCCTGCGGCAGCGCCGCTGGTCGGACCAGCCCACCCTGGTCCGGCTCGCCGAGCAGGTGGCCCGCCGCCCCGACCTGGCCTTCGGGCACGTCAAGGGGCACAGCGGCCACGCGCTCAACGAGGCCGCCGACGGCCTGTCGCACATGGCCCGCCGCCGACGGGAGGAGCCGTTCGACCTGCGTCCTCGGGCGTACGCCCTGGTCGACGCGTTCCTGCGCGCCTGGCACGCGAACGCCACCGTCTGAACCCGACCGGCGCCTGCACCGCTTCCTCGGCGCGGCGCACGCCGCGCTCCAGCCTCCGCCCCGCCCGCCTGAATCGTTTGCGACATCAGCTCCACAGCGTCCCCGCGGCCACCGCCGCCTGCCCCACTTCCACCGCTCGCCCCGGGCGGGCCGACGAGCCGTCGGCCCGCGGACACCACGCGCCTGGAGACCACCATGACCCTCCCCGAACAGCCCACCGCACCGCTGATCGAGCTGATCTTCGACCGGCTGGCCGACGACAGCGAGGTAAAGGCCGACACCGCCGAACTGGTCCTCGCCGCGCTCACCGGCGAGGACGACCTGGCCGCCGCCCTCGCCGGCAGCCCCACCCGGCTCGACCCGCGCTCCCCCACCAACGACGAGCCGTCGGAGCGGATCTGGCTGAAGTCGGTGACCGTCGCCGGGTTCCGCGGCGTCGGACCGGAACGCACCCTCGACATCGCGCCCGGGCCGGGCATCAGCCTGGTCGTCGGCCGCAACGGCTCCGGCAAGTCCAGCTTCGCCGAGGCCGTCGAACTCGCCCTCACCGGCGACAGCGCCCGTTGGGCCGACAAAACCAGCGTCTGGCGTACCGGGTGGCGGAACCTGCACGCCCCGGACCCGTGCCGGATCGGTGTGGAACTGCGGGTCGACGGGGTGGCCACGCCGACCGAGGTGAGGCGGGCCTGGCCCACCGGTGGTGAGCTGGCCGACGCCGAGGTGAGCGTGACCAGCGCGCGGGGCCGGCACGGCGGCCTCGTCGAGCTGGGCCTGGCCCGGCCGCTGGAGCTGTACCGGCCGTTCCTCACCGCCGCCGAGCTGGGCCGGCTCGCCGCCGGCACGCAGAGCCAGCTCTTCGACGCGCTCTTCGCCATCCTCGGCCTGGACGCGCTGACCGACGCCGACCAGCGTCTGATGTGCGCCGCCCGGCCGCACGACACGGCCGTCAAGGAGGTACGCGCACAGCGCGCCGCCCTGGCCGACGAGCTCGCCGGGGTCGACGACGACCGGGCCCGGCGGGCTGCCGCGCTGCTGCGCGGCCGAGGCGCGGTCGACCTGCCGGCGCTGACGGCGATCCTCAACGAGCCGGACGAGGCGACCGCCGATGAGGCGGTACTGCTGTGCCGGGAACTCGCCGCCCTCGACCCGCCGCCCGTGGACGGGGTCACGCGGCTGGCCGGGCATGTGCGCGAAGCGGCGACCGAAACCCTCCGGTACGACGGCGGTCGGTCCCGGGCGGCGCTGCGCAGCGCCGAACTGCTGCGTCTCGCCCTCGAACACCACGATGACCGGGGCGACGGGCCATGTCCCGTCTGCGTCACCGGCGCCCTCGACGGTGACTGGCGGGCCGCCGCCACGGAGACCCTGACCGAACTGCGGCAGCGCAGCGTCGCCGCCCAGACCGCGGCGACCCGGCTCACCGCTCTGCTGCGTCAGGCGCACCACCTGATCGACGACCTGGTGGTGCCCGAGGGCACCGGATCAAAGCCGCCGGTCGGGGCGCTGCGGGAGGCCGTGGCCGCGCTGCGGCGCGTACCCGGGGAACCGGCCGAGTTGGCCGACCACCTGGCCGCGCGGTACCCGGCGGTGGTGGCGGCGGCGGATGCGGCCCGCGCGTACGCCGAAGGGTTCCTACGGCAACGCGACACCGGCTGGCGGGCGGCCGCCGCCGAGCTGCGCGCGTGGGTGACCGCCGCCGGCGGGCTGGCGGCGCGGGAGGCGGCCCTGGCCCGGTTGAAGGCCGCGCGCGCCTGGTTGAAGGAAACCGGCACGGCGATCCGCGACGAGCGGATCGCGCCGTTCGCCGCGCACTCGCAGCGGATCTGGGAGCAGCTGCGGCAGGAGAGCAACGTCGAGCTGGGCGCGATGACCCTGGCCGGGACGAACAACCGGCGGCGGGTGGTCTTCCCGGTAAGCGTGGACGGCGCCGACAACGGCACCGCGCTGGGCGTGATGAGCCAGGGTGAGATGCAGGCCCTCGGGCTGGCCACGTTCCTGCCGCGCAGCTGCGCCCCCCGAGAGCCCGTTCCGGTTCATCGTCGTTGACGACCCGGTGCAGAGCATGGACCCGTCGAAGGTGGACGGACTGGCCCGGGTGCTCGCCGAGCTGGCCGAGGACCGGCAGGTCGTGGTGTTCACCCACGACACCCGGCTGCCCGACGCGGTGCGCCGGCTCGACCTGGGGCGGGCCCGGATCGTGGAGGTGCAGCGCGCCGAGCGGTCCGTGGTGACCGTGCGGCCCGGCTCCGACCCGGTCACCCGCTACCTCGACGACGCGTACGCCCTGGCCCGCAACGACGAGCTGCCCGCCGACGTACGTGGGCCGGTGGTGGCGGAGCTGTGCCGGTCGGCGATCGAGGCGGCCTGCCACCTGCGGGTGTGGCGGACCCGGGTGGCCCGTGGAGTGCCCCATGACGACATCGAGACGGCCATCGTCGACGCGTCCCGCCGGCTGACCACGATCGTCGCGTTGGCCGTCTTCGACGACGCGGACCGCGGTGGCGACGTGCTCGGCTGGCTGGGCCGCCACGGCGGCTGGGCGGTCGGCGCGTACCGGGCCTGCCGGGAGGGCGTGCACGGGGCGTACCTGGCGGACCTGCCCGGCCTGGTCGCGGACGCCCGCCGCCTGGCGAAGGGCCTCGCGTGACCGCCCCGCGGCCGAGCCGCTGCCTGGCGGCGGCCGACCAGCTGCTGCGCGGCGCCGGCCCGCTCGGCGCGACGGCGGTCACCGCCGGGTGGTGGCCGCGGGCCTGCGCCTGCCTGATCCGCCTCGCCCTCGAAGGCGGCATCGACGACTACTGGCGGCGGGTCCGGCCGGCCGTGGCCGCCTGCCAGCAGGGCCGGGCCAAGCAGCTGATGCTGCGCGGCCGGCTCGGGCCAGGCACCGAGGTGGCCCGCCGCATCACGTACGCCTGGGCGACGCTGTCGGCCGCCACCCACCACCACTGCTACGAGCTGGCCCCGACCGCAGCGGAGCTGCGCCGCCTGCACAGCGAGGTCAGCGCCCTGCTCCACCGACTCGACGAAGGACAGGACCGACGATGACCTACCCCCAGCCCGGCCACGACCCGACCCGGCCGCTGCCACCGATCTCGGCCGTCCCCGCCGGCCCCTACCCGCCGGCCGGCCCCTACCCGCCGGCCGGGCAGTATCCGCCGGCCGTGGCGTATCCGCCGCCGCTGCTGATCGCGGCGCCGCCCTCGTCCGGCACCGCCACCGCCGCGATGGTGCTCGGCATCGTCGGCGTGCTCGGCGGATGGTGTGTGTTCGGCCTTCCCTGTATCCTCGCCGTCATCCTCGGGCACATCGGCCTGCACGAGACCCGCAACGGTCTGAAGTCCGGCCGCGGCATGGCCGTCGCCGGACTGGTGCTCGGCTACGTCTTCGTCGCCCCGGCGGTCACGCTCACCCTCATGGTCTTCTTCGGCGGCGTCATCGGTGCCGCCACCCCCACCCCCACTCCGTGAAAGGCGGATTCCTGATGACCTTCGACGAAACCGAGGTGCTCCGCGCTCGATCCTCGGTACGGCTCGGCACCCAGCATCACTGCCACTGCATTGGCGCAGTTCACGTCATGGGATGGAGGCCCGATGACAGGGTTGTCGACCGGTCAACCTGGCCGAGAGTCACGCGCCTGGAGCACGTCCGGCAGCGAGCACGGCCGCCGTCGCGTCTCGCCGCTGCCTGCGCGCTGCTCGGCGAGCACGTCCGCTGCTTCCGCATAAGCGGTCCGCGACCATCGAGATCATCAACGACCGCGAGAAGGTCCTCGCGCAGGGCCGGTTCGGGACCGATCGCGACGGATACCGGACGAACCACCGGAGAGCCGGGGCCAGGCCGCCAGTTGCGATTTCTTCAGGCCTGGCGCCGCATCCGATAGTGCAGCCGCACTGCGGGGATGTTCCATAGCTCGCCGGAATGCCTGCCCGTTACCCGACGGTTGTCAGTCGTCGGCTCGCCAGCGGTAGTACTCGTTGGCCACCGAGTCCTGATGGCCACGCCAGGTGTCCGGGTTGTACGGGCTGATGAACGGGCTGAGCTCCGCCATGATCTTGGCGAAGGCCGGCTGGTGATGGTCGTGCCCCGTGGCGTCGGCGAACGCCTCGTCGGTGCGCTCCAACAGGTGCACGTAGACGTCGTCGATCGAGTACAACCAGCGGCCGGTGACGCCCATCTGGACCGGCAGCGACCCGGCGTCGGACTCCCCGAAGATCCGCGCGACGTCGGGCTCCGCGCCGGGCTTGATGCGTCCGATGATGACGATGAGCTTCCTGCCGGCCGACTCCGGCGGCACCGAATCCGCTGCCGGCACCCACCTGTAGAACTCCTTGGCGACCGAGTCGGACGGGTTCTGCCAGTTCTTCGGGTACGGCGTCACGTACGGAGCGATGGCTTCGGCGATCTTCTGGAACGCGGGCAGTCCCCGGGTCTGGCCCGACACCCTCGGGTCCGCCTTGCGCTCGATCACATGGATGTAGAGGTCGTCGAGCGACAGCAGCCGTCGCCCGATCACGCCGAGGTCCTGTGGTCGGGTCGTCTTGTCGTAGTAGCCGAAGACATCGCCGACGATGCCCTCACTGCCCGGAACCATGTGACAGACGATCACGTTTCGGAAGACCATGACTGCTCCTCGGGTGTGAATGGTGACTGAGTGGACGTTGATTTCATGCTGTGTATGGGAGAGGCCGTCAGGCGGTGAACTGGACCGGGAGTTCCAGCAGGCCACGGAACGGCGACGCCGCCGGCAGCCGGCGCAGCTCGGAGACCGGCACCCCGAGCCGCAGCTCCGGTAGCCGGCGCAGGAGCGCTCCGATGCCGATCTGTGCCTCCATCCGGGCCAGCGAGACTCCCAGGCAGTAGTGGACGCCGTGGCCGAAGCCGATGTGCGGGCCCCGCTCGCGGCAGAGGTCCAGCCGGTCCGGGTCGGCGAAGTGCGCCGGGTCGTGGTTCGCCGCGTTGATCACCACGCCGACGATCGACCCACGTGGAATGCGTACGCCCTGGTAATCGACGTCCTCGGTGGCGATCCTGGGACTGGCCACCGGCAACGGGCCGTCGAACCGGAGCAGCTCCTCGATCGCCGAGGGCAGCAGCTCCGGCTCGGCGCGCAGCAGGTCGAGCTGGTCGGGATTGGTCAGCAACGCCACGGTCGCGTTGCCGAGGAAGTCCGCGGTGGTCTGGTGCCCGGCGAACAGCAGCAGGAACGTGGTGGTGACCAGTTCCCGTTCGGACAGCTGTCCGTCGTGGTCGCAGGCGTCGATCAACGCACTGATCATGTCGTCGCCGGGGTGCGCGCGTTTGGCCTGGACCAGGTCGGCGAGATAGTGGTGCAGCCGCAGTTGGGCCTCCTGCACGGCCGCCCTGTCCTCCTCGGGACTACGGCCGGACGACCCGGACGTCCTGATCACCTGGGTCCAGTCGAGGACCCGCTCGTGGTCGGTCTCCGGTATCCCGAGCAGTTGGCTGATCACCATCATCGGCAGCGGGATCGCGAAGTCGTGCATCAGCTCGGACTGCCCCTGCGGGATGATCTTGTCGAGCAGGTTGTCCACGATCTCCGCCACGCGGGGCCGCAGGGCCTCGATCCGCCGCGGCGCGAACGCCTGCGACACGATCCGCCGCAGCCTGGTGTGCTCCGGGGGATCCGCGTTGAGCATGTTCTTGTTCAACGCCTCCGAGTTCGGCCCGAAGATCCGCAGGTACTGCTGGCCGGGCCCGTAGAGATCCTTGGACAGCCTGGGGTCGGTCAGCGCGGCCCTGGCGTCGTCGAACCGGGTGATCAGGTAGGAGTCGAACCGCGGTGAACTGACCGGGCACACCGGTTTCTCTGCCCGCATCCGCGCGAAGGTGGGATAGGGGTCGGCGGCGAACTCGTGGGTGTAGAGCTGCGCTGCGGGTACGGCATCCTCGGTCATCGCGACTCCTCGGGCTCGCTCCGTACGCTGTGCAGAATCTGGTAGGTGTGCCGCTGCGCGGACTCGCGAAGCTCCCGGATCATGTGCAGCAACCGGTCACGGTGCTCGCTGCGGCCGAAGGCGTCCAGCCGTTCGCGGTCCGCCCAGTCGCTGATGATGAGATAGCTGCGCGGGTCGTCGGCGTCGCGGACCAGGTCCTGTTTCAGGCATCCGTCCAGCGCGCGGATCTCCTCGGCAGCCGAGCGCCACTCCGCCTCGAACCGTTCCTCGCAGCCCTCCCTGGTACGCATGGCGAGCACGGTGCGTACCGTCGTCATCGCGTGCCTCCGAACACCAACTGCAGGTGCTTGCTGAGCGCGTCGGCGTCGACCGGCTGGCTGCGGAACCCGACATGCCCGTCCGGGCGGACCAGGTACAGGGCGGTGCCGTCGACGCCGTACGCGACGCGGAACTCGCCCCCGGCGTCGCGCACCACCGGCGGATCGAGCAGCGACGGCACGCGGGCGTCCGGACTCAGCAGCAGGTACACGTCGATCTGGCCGCGCGCCTGCCGGCGGACGTCGGCGCACAGCTTCCCCACGGCGGTCACGGTCCCCTCGTCGGCCGAGCCGTCGGCGTAGACCAACAACGTGTGCCGGGTGCCGCGGGTCAGGTCGTGCAGCCGCAGCGGGTGCCCGACGCCCCGCCGACTCAGGCCGCCGACGTCGGGAGCGCGGTCGCCGGGCCCGGGGCCGTCGCGCAGGGCATCGGGAGCGGACAGGGACTCGCCGACCAGCGGGCTGTCCGAGTAGCTGAGCAGCATGGACATCTCCTGCAGGAACTGCCGCTTCAGGTCATCGCGGTCCAGCTCGTCGGTGAAGGCCATCCGCACCGCGCGCCCGACGATCTCCTCGCCTTCCGGGCGCCGTTCGGTCTCGTAGCTGTCCAGCAGCCCGGGCGCGGCTGTCCCCCGCACCGCCAGCGCCAGCTTCCACGCCAGGTTCCAGGCGTCCTGGATCCCGGTGTTCATGCCCTGGCCGCCCGCGGGCGGGTGCAGGTGCGCCGCGTCGCCGGCCACGAACACCCGGCCGTCGCCGTACCGGTCCACGATCCCGTGGCTGATCCGGAACACCGACGACCAGCGCAGATTCGACGCGCGCGTGCCGGGCGGGGCCAGCTGGTCGAGCGCGGCCTGCAGGTCGGCGAGGGTCGGTTCGGCGAGCTCCTCGCTGAACCCCGGCGGGGCGTCCTGCCCGCCGGTCTGCGCGAAGAACCGGCCCGGTGCCAGCGTCGCGATCCGGTACCGGGAGTCGCCCCGCAGCGGAACGCAGACCAGCATTCCGTCCATCCGGCCGTCGGTCTCGTGCATGAACCGGAGCAGGTGGCCCTCCGGCATGTCCCAGTCCACGTCCACGTCGCAGAGCATGAACAGCTGCGGGAACCGGCCCAGCCCACCGGAGAACGTCAACCCGAGCACCTCGCGGACCTTGCTGTGCGCGCCGTCGCAGCCGACCAGGTACTTCGCGCGTACCGTCTCCTCGCCGGCGGCGGTCGCGAGCGTGGCCAGCACGCCGTCGTCGTCCTGGGTGAACGCGACCAGCTCGGCACCGCGGTGCGGGCGCACGCCGAGCGTGGCCAGCCGTTCGGTGAGGATGCGTTCGGTCTCGTACTGGGGAAGGCCGAGGTGTGCGTACGGCAGCTCGGGCAGCTCCCAGCTCATCTGATGGGTCTGCACGCCGTTGACGAACACCAGGTTTCCGGTCAGCCAGATCCCGGCGTCCATCGCCTCCCGCACGATGCCCTGGCTCTCCCAGATCTCCATCGTGCGGCAGTGCACGCCGATCGCCTTGTCGGCCTGCCCGGGCGGGGTGGCCTGCTTCTCGATCACCCGGCACTCGATGCCGCGCCGGGCCAGCTCGACGGCGGCGGTCAGCCCGGTGGGCCCCGCTCCGACGATGAGTACGTCCGTTGTCGTGTGCACGTCGATCTCCTTGCCCGTACTCGGTTCTCGCCTGCTGTCGGGATGAGCCGCGATGTGGAAGAGGCGGCGCCGGAAGTCCTTGAGGAGGAACGGCGCGATCGGCCCTGCCTCCTCCTGCGCGTGTGCCGGGTTGCCGATCCAGCGGTAGAACTCCGCTTCACTGCGCCACTCAGCGACGATGTGGTAGATGTCCGCACCGGGCTCGCGCAGCAGGTCCTCGCGCAGGTACCCGGGTACCCCGGCCATCCGTGCGGTGACCTGGGCGTATCCGTGCTCGAACTCGGCGATCCGGGAGGCCGGCACGGTGACCTCGACGTCCACGAGGATCGCCGACCCCTCGCCGTCGGGCTCGTGCATCACCCGGTAGCTCTCCGCTGCGAATGTCTCTCGCAGCGGGCGGACGGCGGCGGCGAAGCGCGCGGCGACCGGCCCGTTGTCGTAGTCGCGCAGCGCGGACTCGTCGGCCCACTCGGTGACCACGACGAACGAACGCGGATCGTTGGCGTCGAGAAGCAGGTCATGCAGGAGATTGCCGGCCAGGCCGCTGATCTGCCCGGCGACCGCCCGCCACGCGGATTCCACGGCGGGTTCGCACCCCGGACGCGCGCGTATCCGGACCATCGTCCTGATCATGAGGTCTCCTTCGACGGCCTGCGCGAGACGGTGGAGCTGTGGAACGACGGTGGCCAGCGCCCGTCCTTACTCGACCGGCCGCCCACCGCACCGATCGGTGGCGTTCCCGGCTGCGATGGCGGGTAGAAGGTCCCGGCCGGTGACGCCCGGACCACGACGACGTCGCTCTGCGACCTTGCCGGACGTCGCGTCACCGCGCCGTCACCGGCGATCCGTGTCGAGTCCGCGACCGTTGACGCGGCGGGGCCGGGGACGATCCGCAACGGAACTGGCCCCGGCCGCGCACGGGCAGGCTTCGGCGCGAGCACGTCGTTGATCAGCGCAGACATCGCCGCGGACGGTTCCAGCTGCAACTCGCGCCGCAGTAGATCGCGATACACGAAGAAGGCGTGCAGAGCCTCGTACGCGTTGCCCTCCGCCAGGTGCGTCTCGACCACCAACCGGTGCGGTGTCTCCCGCAACGGTTCGGCCGCCATCGCCTCGAGCGCGGCCTGCAACGCCTCGCCGTGCTCGCCGGCACGCAGGTGCGCCCGGGCCATCTCGTCGAGCAGGTGCAACCGCAACTGTCTGAGCCGCTCCCGCTCCAGCAGGACCCAGTCGTCGTACCAGCCGGGCAAGAGGTCATGGCGCCCGGCGGCGAGGACCGCCGCCGCCGGCCGCGGATCGCCGCCCTGGCTCACCCGGGCCTCGGCCCGAGCCAGCTCGTCGACATCCACGTCGACCACCGGGTGCAGCCGGACCGTGTCGCCGACAGTGATCACCGGGCAGGACGGGTCGCGGCGCAGCCGCCACAGTGCCGTCCGCAACGACGACAGGGCGCGCTCCTCCGACGCCTCCGGCCACAGCAGGCCCGCCAGCTGGGTACGGGTGGCACCCGGACGCAGGCCGATCAGGGCGATGCTGCGTTGCAGCCCGCGCGGCACCGCCACGGGCCTCCTGCCGTGCAGCAGCCGGAAGCCGCCGAGCAGCAGGAGGCGAACCGTCGGCTCGGCGTCGGACCCCGGCTGTGCTGGCGTGCCGCCTGTCGTGGACAACCGCGTGCTCTTCTCACCCGTCACGATCGAACTCCCTGCACCGGGACCGTGGGCGGCTCTGGTCGGCCAGCCGGCCGACGGCTGAATCGGCGAAACGGGGCTTGAGCTGCCCGAGGATCGCTCGCCTCAGCTGGAAGTCTGCGCGATCGGCGTCACCCCAGCGTCACCGCGCACCAGAATCTGTGCGGTTCCCGTGACAGTCCGTTGACACCCGCCGCCGCAGGGTTGGCGTCGATCGGATCTGGGGACAAGCAGAACTTCCCGAACTCGAGGCCTGCCTGCTCGCAGGAGGGGCCGCGACACCGCCGGCCCGGGGAACGGCCTACCCTTCGTAGGTGGGCACGCGCACCGAGGAGCTGGACCGGCTCGACGGGTACACCTACCTCACCGTTCCGGAGCGGGCCACCTACCTGGCGATCATGCGCCTGTTCGCCGGCTCGCTGATGACCGACCTGTCGGCACAAGAGGTCGCGGACGCGCTGAACGGCAACGGTGAGCAGCTGACCGTCGATACCGCAGCCGACCGCCTGGGACGGCTGGTGACCTGGGGCAATCTGCTGCCGAGTTCGCATGCCGTACGGGTGAAGAGCATCGCCGAATATCACCGGGCACGCTCGCGGTACCAGCTCTCGCCGCTGGGCGAACGGATCCAGCGGCAGGTGGACGAGATGCTGGCGAGCGCCGACTCGGCGCGCGAGATCAGCCGGGAGCTGCTCGGACTGGTGGCGGCGGGCCTGGCCCGCGTCGCGGAGCAGGTCGAACGGCCGGGCGGCCCGGACCCCGCCCAGACCCGGGACGTCGTGGTCACCGCCTTCGCGCAGTTCTGGCAGTTCCGCGATTCGGTGCGGGACTTCTACGCCTACCTGGGTCAGGTGCTCGCCCGCTACGACCTCGACGCCGGGGAATACGCGGGCTTCAAGAATCTCCTGCTGGACTACGTCGAGTCCATCACCGAGGAGGTCGTGCTGCTGGCGCCACGCATCGAGCGCGACCTCGACCGGATCTGGCCGCAGCTGCCCGCACTGCTCGCCCGG
The DNA here is from genome assembly GCF_040642975.1 of Micromonospora sp. NPDC047548. Lineage (NCBI taxonomy): Bacteria > Bacillati > Actinomycetota > Actinomycetes > Micromonosporales > Micromonosporaceae > Micromonospora > Micromonospora sp. NPDC047548. The sequence continues at coordinate 45,253 of NZ_JBEYTI010000029.1, read as the reverse complement.
ATCGACGCCGACGGTGACGGCCTCGTCGAAGCCGCTGAGGCGGTGGGTGTCACGGTGCAGCGGACCCGCGGTCGGGAGCTGGCCGACTGGGAGGCGCTGCGTGCCTGGTTCCGGGACACCGACGGCCGGCGCAGCGAGGTCGGTCAGCTGCGTGATGCGACACTGCGGGCGTTGCAGTCTCTGTTGGCCAACGCGAAGCGGATGATCCGCTCGTCCGGGCACGGAGTGTCGCGACGCCGCGACCTGCTGCGGCTGGCGGGGTGGCTCGACGCCGCGGACACCGACACCGCCGCTGACCTGTTCACCGCGGCCTTCGGCCTGTACGGGGCGCGCCACTTCGGGATCGCGGGAGATCCGGAGGCGGTGGTTCCGGCGACGGAGAGCTGGTGGCCGGCACCCTCGGTGACCGTGCCGGTCTCGTTGCGGGAGCGTGGGAATCGGGCGCCCCGCGGCCGGCCGACCGGCGTGGTGGACCGCAGCGAACAGCAGGCGATGCTGCTCGCGCAGGCGGCCGCGACCCAGCGCGCGCAGATCACCGCCGCCGGCGAACTGCTCTCCGCCGCGGCTGACCTGTCCGCCGTCCGCCTGTCCGCGTCGGCGATGAGCCTGCTTCTGGAGTTGCTGGCGCAGGCGTTGGGTGCGGGTGATCCGGGGTGCGGGTCGGCGGTGACGCTCTCGTTGGATCTCGGGCTGCGGTGTGAGGTAGTCGGGAAGCCGGGGGCGACGCTGGTCCTGCGGTCGGCCAGCGGTGACTTCACCGTCGACGGGCTGGCCATCAGGCTCGCGCCGGTGGAGGCGACCGGCGATGGCTGACGAGCATGACATCGCACTGGCCGCCGAGCGTCGGCGGGCCGTACGCGCTCTGTTGGCGGTGCCGTTGTTGCTTCCGGAGCACGACGAGTTCCCGTTGGTCAGGCGACATGCCGACTGGTTGAAGACCTGGTTCGCCACCTTCCTCGGCTACCGGCTGGTGGTGGAGGCCGGATTCGCCCGGCTGTTCAAGACCGGACTCGGCCCGGGGGCGGGACGCGGCCTGACCCGGTCGACGGGAGCGCCGTTCACCCCCCGGATGTACTCGTATCTGACGCTGGCCGTCGCCGTCCTGTTGACCTCCGCCGAGCAGCTCCTGCTCTCCCAGCTCGTCGCGGACATCCGGGCGGCTGCCGTCGAAGCCGGCATCGACCTCGGCGACGTGGACCGACCCGCGGAGCGGCGGGCGCTGGGGGCGGCGCTGCGGCAACTGGTCGCCTGGCGGGTGCTGGTGGAGGAGCAGGGCAGCGTCGCCGGGTACGCCGACGACGGTCGAACCGAGGCGTTGCTGACCGTGGACCGGGACCTCGCCGCCCATCTGCTGGCGACGCCGCTGAGCAGGGCGGACACCCCGGAGGACTTCCTCCGGTCCGCCTCGGCGGCGGGGCCGGGTGGCGCCCGGCACGCCGCCCGCCGACGGCTGGTCGAGACCCCGGTGGTGTACGTGGACGACCTGACCGCCGCGGAGCGGGCCTGGCTGCGCCGCGAGCAGCGCCGGGACGAGCGGTCCTTCGCCGAGTACGTCGGTTTGCAGGCGGAACTGCGGGCCGAGGGCGCGGCACTGGTCGACCCCGACGACGACCTGTCCGACATCGGGTTCCCCGGCACCGGCACGGTGGCCCAGGCCGCCCTGCTCTGCGTCGAGGCGCTGGTGGCGGCACTGCGCCCGGACGCCCCGACAGCCCGGTCGGGTTCGACGCCGGTGATCGGGGTGCCCGTACCGGAGGGCCTGTTGGACAGTCTGCTCGCCGACCTGGTCGAGCGGCACCGCCGGCACTGGGCCGGCGCCTACGTCGACGACCCGGTGCTGCTCCGCGAGGCGGTGACCGGTCTCCTCGTCCAGATGCGCCTGATGGCCCCCGCCGGACCCACCGTCGCCGACGCCGAGGACGACGATGCGGTGGCCGCGGCGCGGGCAGTGGACGCCCGGCAGGGACGCGGCTGCGCCCCGCCGGGCGGTTACGTCCTGCTGGCGGCGGCCGCGCGCTACGCCGTACTCGAAAGGAGAGTGTGAGACGTGACCACCGCGACGGCGCGGCCCGAAACCACCGGCCGGGCGAACCCCGACCGGTTCCGCCTGCACCGGGCCGGCATCTGCAACGTGTGGCAGTACGACGAGCAGGTCTTCCAGTTCGAGGACGGCAGGCTGCTGCTGCGCGGCAAGAACGGCGCCGGCAAGTCCAAGGCGCTGGAGCTGCTGCTGCCCTTCCTCCTCGACGGCGACGCCAAACGGCTCGATGCCACCGGAGCCGGCCGCACGACTTTCCGCTGGCTGATGAGCGAGGGGTCCACCGGGGTGAACCGGCAGGGCTTCCTCTGGGCCGAGCTGCGCCGCCAGGGCGACGACGGTGCCGACAGCTTCCTCACCCTGGGCGCCGTGGTGCGGTGGTCGTCGTCCACCGGGGAGGCGAGGCTGCTGTACTTCGTGACCCCGCTGCGCGTCGGCCCCGACGTCACCCTCGTGGTCGATCGGCAGCCGCTGCCGATCGACCGGCTGCGGGAGCGGCTCGGTGAGGACGCGGTGTATTCCAGCGCCCGGGACTACCGGGCGCGGGTGGCCCGGGAGCTGTTCGGCATCACCGACGCCGGCCGCTACCGCAACCTGGTCCACCTGCTCTACCGGCTGCGGCGACCCACCGTCGGTGACCGGATCGAGGCCGGCCAGTTGACCGTGGAGTTGAGCGAGGCGCTGCCGCCGCTGGACGACGACGTGCTCGACACGGTGGCGCACAACCTCGACGACCTGGAGGCCGTACGCGAGGACCTCGGCCGGCTGGAACGGACCTCCGCGGCCCTCACCGATCTGATGACCGCCTACCGGGGATACCTGCGCGGCGAGCTGCGCCGCAGGGTCACCACCGTGCAGACCTCGCTGGTCGAGTTGCGGACCCACCGCCGGCAGGCCGGCGAGCGTGAACGCGACGTGGCCGCCGCGCTGGATGCGGAAAACACGACCGACGCCACGGCGCGCCGGTGGGAAGCGCAGGTGCAGGACACGACAACGGAACTCGCCGCACTACGGGACAGCGCCGAGTACCGCGCGGTCCGCGACCTCGGGCAACGCCGGCAGGCGGTCGAGGCGTTGCAGGCAGCCGCCCGGTCCGCCGAACGGGCCGCCGCGGCGGAGCGGCGCGCCGCAGCGGACGCCGCCACCCGGCTCGGGGAGGAAACCGACCGACTCGGCCGGACGGCGGCGGAGCTGCGCGAGGGTCACCGGCGACTGGCCGATGCGGCGACCGCGGCCGGGATCGACGTCGCCCATCTCGGCGAACCGCTCACGCTGCGCTTCACTCCGGCGGCCGCCGACGGCCGGCTGTCCACGATCGATGTGACCTCCGCCGGAGCCGACATCGGACGGTGCGCGCAGCAGCTGCGGGCGGCCGCGCACGCCATCACCGGTCGCCGTCAGGCTGCCGCCGACCTGCGCGGGCTACTGACCCGCGCCACCTCAGCCGCCGGGATCGCGGCCCGCGCCGAGGCCGACGCCGAGCTGCTGGACGCCCAGCAGGAGACGGCGCAGAACACGCTGGCGGCGCGGGCCGAGGAACTCCTCGCGGCCAGCACCGCCTACGCCGGTCAGGTTCTGGCGTGGCTGGCCCGACCGGCCCTCGTCGGCGCGGACGTCGCCGCACTGCGGGGCGCCGTGACCGCCAACGACGACGTGGCGCTGCCCGCCGACACACCGGCGACGGCGCGGTCCGCGGCCGAGGCCGCGCTCGAACCGGTACGCCGCGCGGCCGACGCCCGTCGCGACGACCTGCTACGCGCCCTCGACCGGATCAAGGCGACCATGGCCGACCTGCGGGCAGAGCAGCGACGGTGGACCGAACAGACCGATCCGCGGCCCCCAGCCTCGCGGTTCCGCAGCACGACGCCGGCGGAGGACGCGCTGTACCGGCTCGTCGACTTCGCCGGGCACCTCACCGCCGAGCAGCGGGCCGGGCTGGAGGCGGGACTGGAGGCCAGTGGCCTGCTCGACGGCCGGGTCACCGCCGACGGGTCCGTGGTGGCCGGCAACGGAGAGGTCCTGCTACGCCCCGGGCCACCGGTCTCCGGAGCCAGCCTCGACGAGGCGCTGCAGCCCGTGCCCGGCGCGGAGCGGGTGACACCGCTGCTGGCTGGTATCGCCCTCGGGCCCGCCGAGGCGACCAGCTGGGTCGGCTACGACGGAAGCTGGCGGCTCGGCGTCGCCCACGGCACCTGGCACAAACCGACCGCCGAATACGTCGGCGCGGCGAACCGGGCGGCGCTACGCGCCCGCCGCCTGGCCGAGCTGGCCACCCGGATCGACCAGGCGCAGCGGGAGCAGGACTCCCTCGACGGCGACCTGACCATCGCCGACGAGACCCGCGACGAGCTGACCCGCACTCTGCGTGACCTGCCCGACGGCGCTCCGCTGCAGGCCGCCTGGGCGCGACGCGATGAGGCGGCATCGGCGCTGGCCCGGCTCACCAGCGACGTCGGACGCGCCCGCCGCACCGCCCGGGACCGCCGCACCGAGGCCACCGCCCGGCAACGGGAGGCGGCGTCCGCCGCCGAGGCCCACCTGCTGCCCGCGGATCCCGACGACCTGAGCCGCGTCGAGGTCCGGCTCAGAATGCTCGGCGAGGACCTGCCCCGCCAGCGGCGGAGCACCGAAACCCTGCCCGAGCAGCTGGCCGGCTACCGGCAGAAGATCACCGACCACGCGCTCGCCGTGGAGCGCGGCGAGACCGCCGACGAGGAGGCCACGGCCGCCGCAGGGCGTCATGCCGAAGCCGCGCAGGCGCTGGCCGTACTCCAGGACTCCCTCGGAGCCGACCCCGCCGACGTCCTCGCCCGCGAAGCCGACGCCGACCGACGGCTCCGCACGGCCCAGGACAGCCTGCCCACTGCCCGGCACCGTTACCAGCAGGCCCGGGACCACCGCGTACGCACCGAGAACCTTCGGGACGAGGCCCGACAGCGGCTCACCGAACAGGAGAACGCCACCCTCGCCGCCGGGACGGCCCTGCCCCGGGTCCTCACCCTCCCCGGCGTCTCCCCGGCACTCGGCCTGCCCCCGTTCACCCAGAGCGAACCGGCTGGCGAGTCGGCCCGCGAACGCATCCGGCACCTCGACGAGCTGGCCAGACGCCTGCACTCCACGATCGGCGCGCAGCCGCAGGACGTCGGCGAGAACGCCCTGCACAACCGGTACAACGACGTACGCGGCCGGCTCGCCGGCGGATACGACCTGATCTGGGAGGACCGCGACGGGGTCAAGGTGATCGAGATCGCCGACGACATCGGACAGCACCCGGTGGCGCTGGCGGCGGCCAGGTTGAGCGCGGAACTGGACGACAAACGCTCCGCAGTCGCCGACCGCGAGCGGCAGGCGTTCGAACGTTTCCTGCTCGGAGAGCTGGGCGACGCGCTGTCCCGGCAGATCCTCGCCGCCCACCACCTCGTCGCCGCCATGAACGACACCCTGGTCGGGGTCCGCACCTCGCACGGGCTGGGCGCCCGGCTGGTGTGGACGCTGCGGGCCGATTCCGACGCGGACACCAAGGCTGCGGTGGACCTGCTGCGCACGCCACTGGCGATGCGGACCAGAGACCAGAACGACCGGCTCCGGGAGGTGCTGGCCCGACGCGTGGAGGACGCCCGACGAGCCGACTCCTCAGCCGGGTACGGCGCCCACCTGCGCACCGCACTGGACTACCGGCAATGGTTCACCTTCGCGGTGAAGGTGACCGACCAGGCCAACCCGGATCGGGAACGGACCCTGTCCTCGCGGACCGCGATGAGCCAGGGCGAGCAGCGGGTCGTGTCGTACCTCGTGCTGTTCGCCGCAGCCGCCGCGCATTTCTCCTCTGTCGGCGCGGCGCACCCGCCCGCGCCACGGCTGATCCTGCTCGACGACGCCTTCGCGAAGGTCGACGAGCCCACCCACGGCCGCCTCCTCGGCCTGCTCGTCGACCTGGACCTGGACGCGGTGCTCACCAGCGAACGATTGTGGGGCTGCTTCCCGGAAGTGCCGTCGCTCGGCATCTACGAATGCCTGCGCGACCCCACCCAGCCGGGGGTGGCGACCCTGCACTTCCGCTGGGACGGCTCCCGACGCAATCTGGTGGCCCGGTGAAGGCCGCGCTGACCTGGCTCGGCTCACCGGAACTCGCTCCCCTGTGGGCCGCGGTGCGCCTGCGACTGATCCGCAACGGGCGCGCGGCGCGCGGACGACTGTCGCTGCGCGCCCTCGACGACAGGCAGCGGGAAGCGGTCGGGCTACTGATCGGCCGGCCCGTCGCCGCACAGGTCACCCTCGACCTGGCCGATCTCGATCGGGCGCTCGCCAGCAGCGCCGCCGGCACCGGCCTGATCGAGGTGGTCGAGGCGCTCACCGGTCCGGTACCCGATCGACCGGCCGAGGCCGCAGCCGAGGTCACCCGGCGAACCCAGCTACGCGAGCACGGACGGGTCGCCGTGGAAGCCGCCGGAATCGCCGGCCAGGACTGGACCACCAGCTGGCTGGACAGCCTGTGGCGCAGCGGCCTGCTGGCCCGGCTCACCTCCGACGAGGCCCGCCGGCTGATCACCGCGGCCACGACCGCGCTGGGCCTCGCCCTCGGCCGACCGTCCACGCCGTGGTCCCGCACCGAGCTGGCCGAACGGGTCACCGGCACCGCCCACGGCCTGGACGACGACACCCTGCTGGCTCGGCTCGTGCTGCGCGGCGTCGCCCTGGCCCTGACCGGCACCTCCGAGCCGCCGACCGACGCCGCCGCCCGGCGGGCACTGTGGGAGTCGGCCGGTGTCGCCGGCGACACGGTCGCCACCACCGTCCTCACCTACGGGTTGCGCCCCCTCGCCGACGACTGGCTGTCCCGTTTCCTGCGGCAACGAGCCGACCACCACGCCGAAACCCATCTGAGTCTGCGTGACGTCCGGCGGCTCGGCCACCTGCTCATCGCCCAGGACACGGTGTACGTCTGCGAGAACCCGCGCGTGCTCGAAGCCGCCGCCGACGCCGCCGCGCCCACCGCCCTCGTCTGCACTCTCGGCAATCCCACCACCGTCACGCTCGCGCTGCTCGATGCGCTGGCCGCGCAGGAACGGGTGCGGCTGGCCTACCACGGCGACTTTGACTGGCCGGGTGTCGGCATCGCCGATCGTGTCATGCGGCGGACCGGGGCCCTTCCCTGGCGGTTCCGGTCCACCGACTACGAGGCAGCGATCGCTGAGGCCCGGCTGCGCGGCACCCCGCTGCGGGAACTCAGCGGACCCGACCTCGACACGCCGTGGGATCCGGCGCTTGCCGCCGCGATGCGGCGGCACCGGCTGGTGGTGCACGAGGAGAGCGTCGTCGCCGCGCTGCTGGACGACCTCATGGACACGTGAAGAAGGATGTGACGCGTGCGGGCGGCCCGGCTGGTCGTCAGCCGGGCCGCCCCATCGGGTCATACGGGTCAGCCGCCGAGGCTCGCGGCCGCTGAGGCGATGGTGGCCGCACCGGCCGGTCGCGGACCCGGCCGAGGACCGGCCGAGCGGGCTGGAGCCCTCAGCACCAACCGTTGACCGGGCCTGCCATGCCGGTCCACATGTAGGCGTCGGTGACCCAGGTGCCGTCGGTCAGCCTGTTCCACAGCGCCGTGGTGCCCCACCGGCCGCTGTGCATGGTGCCGTTGGCCGAGCAGGAGACCGTCACGGTCGCGCCGTCGGCGATCGAGCCGGCGACCGCGTACCCCGTCCCGGGGCCGATGCGCCGGTTGACCGTTCCGCCGCCATTGGCGTCGATGATGCCCTGGTTCAGGCCGAGCGAGCCGTGGTTGTACAGCGCCCCGCCGACGTTGACCCACGCCGAGCCGTGCAGGGCGTACCCCTGGTAGGTCCCGCCCCCGTTCATGACGACCCACTTGCCGAGGTTGTGCCCGGCCATCGGCACGTACGCGTTGTTCTGGCGGAGGGCGAAGTGCACGTGGCGGCCGTTGGCGGCGCCGCCGCAGGTGACGTCGGTGCCGGTGTCGCCGAGGTAGGCCCCCTCACCCACGCCGGCCCCGTTGACGCTGATGTTGTTCCACAGGTGGTAGTAGTCGGTGGCGTACCCACGGTCGTGGATGACCCGGATCCAGCCCCGGCACATGGTGTAGGCGGTGCCGCCGCGCGCGGCCAGCACGCGCTGGTCACCGCCGGCGAGGTCCACCGCGCTCCACGGCGAGTCACTGCCCGCCCAGCCGTGGGGCCCGCCGGTGAACCACCACGACTGGCCCACGCCGTACGGCAGCCGCATGCCGGTGCGGTAGTCCCCACCCGCGTACGTGGTACGGAGCGCGGTGAACAGGTCCCGCTCCTGCGGCGAGACGACCGTGGACGGGGCGTCCTGGGCGAGACCGGAGAAGCCAGACTCGCCGTCGAAGGCGACCCGCCAGCCGGCGCGCTCGCGGTGGGCGACGAACACCCAGCCCGCCGGGTACGCGCCCTCCTTGGCCGGGGCGACGATGACGGCGGTGCCGAACGCCCACGCCTGACCGTCGCGTCGGGTGACCGTGACGCGGGTGTCGTCCGTCCCGGCGGCCCGCAACCCCGCGTCGGAGGCGCCGGCCGCCCGGTCGAGGAGCTTGGCGGTCACCGCCGCCGTGACATGACCGGCCGACGACGCCGGGGCGGCGCCCCCGGCCGGCGCCGCGACGGCGGTGGTGGGGACAGCGAACACGAACGCCGCGGCCAGCGCCGCCGCGCAGGCCCGGCCCCGGGCATGACCCTTGGACATGGACACCTCCGAAACATGGATGTACGTCGTTGCGATCTGAGTGAGAGGACGGTACCGGCGGCATCGGAACTTGTCCATGGCATCGCCCGTTCGTTGTGGGCCGCCTATCGTCGCTCCGTCAACAATCACCATCTCCGATCGGCGGGAAAATCGATGCGACTCCGGCACGCGCCATCCACGGCGAGGCCGGTCCGACGAGACCAGCCGATTGCCGCGCCCTGCCCCGCCGTCACCGCGGCCAAGCCCGGCGCAGGGTTGGTACCGCTCAGCGCCAGCCGTTCGTACACTGACGCCGGTGCGCACGTCCGTCCGGTACCCGTGACGGGTCGCCGGACGCCGAGCGGAGGGGCAGACCGCGTGGAGAAGCCGGTCGGGCAGGGGACGGCGGCGGGGGCGCGAGCCGGGCTGATCGGCTTTCCGCGTCACGGGTCCAGCGGCGCGCTCAATGCCATCACCGACGTGCCCGGCGTCCAAGTGGGAATGCGGACGCTCATCGCGGGCGACGGGCCGTTGCGGGTCGGGCACGGGCCCGTGCGTACCGGGGTGACCGCCATCCTGCCCCGGGGACGCTCCGGTGTCGGTGACGGCTGCGCCGCTGGCGTGCACGTGCTCAACGGCAACGGGGAGATGACGGGCACCTCGCGGCTCGTGCCCTTCGCCGGTGCCACGTACACCCTCGGCGTGCTCGTGCAGGCGAACTTCGGGGCCCGCCCGGAGCTGACGCTCGCTGGCGTGCCGGTCGGGCGTCTGCTCGGCGACGACGACCGGGTCCCGGGTGTCGCGCTGCCGCCGGGGGCGGGGTCGGTGATCGCCATCGTCGCCACCGACGCGCCGCTGCTGCCGGGCCAGTGCGCGGCGCTCGCCCGGCGTGTGCCGCTGGGGCTGGCGCGTACCGGCACCAGCGGGTCGCACTTTTCCGGCGACCTCTTCCTGGCCTTCTCGACGGCGAACCCGGGTGTGCTCGCCAGCCGTTACCCCGACGGGTCGACCGAACGGGTCGAGCAGCTCGGGTTCATCCCGTGGGGGCACCTGGATGCGTTCTACGTCGCGTGCGTCCAAGCCGTCGAGGAAGCCGTCGTCAACGCGCTCGTCGCGGGCAGGGGCATGACCGGTCGGGACGGCCACCACGTCCCGGGGCTGCCGCACGCGCGGGTGGCGGAGTTGCTCCGCGGCGCCGCCGGGTGAGGCGGCGCCAGCAGGCGCGAGGATCAGTTGGCCCACGGAGGCCCGCCCCACCACCCGATGGGAGTTTCTCGCCCACACGGCGAGGATCCACAACACCACCGGAAACCCGGTGAACGTCAAAGGACACCGCACCAGCGAAGGCTTCGATACGGCGGCGAGGGCGCCAGCACCCAACGCAAGGCATCCGGACGGCGGGGGTGGTGGCAGGATCGACGCCGTGACGCACGACGTGGCCCGGCAGGCATTCACATGGATCGAGTCGGTGGCGGTGCCCGCCGACGGTGGCCTGAGCTGGCTGGAGGCGGGCGAGCGCTTCGACGATCTGTACGCCGGCACCGCCGGGGTGCTCCTCGGCTGCGCCGAGGCCACGGCCGCACTGTCCGCGGGTGACGGTCCCGCCGAGACCGCGACGGGCGGTGGCATGGCGGCCAGGCCGGGGTCAGGCCTCGGCCGGGTCGCGGCCGACGCCCGGAACCGGTTGGTGCACCTCGCCCGAAACGAGCCGGACGCCACGACTATGCCGGACGACGGGGTCTTCGGCGGCTGGGCCGGGGTCGCGGTCGCGTTGCGCGCCTGGGCGGCCGTCTCCGGCGACCAACCCGCCCTCGACGCCGCCGCCCTGGTGACAGCGCGGATCGCCGAACGGCTCTTGCAACGACCCGCCGATCCGGCCCGGCACACCGATGTCATCTCCGGCGACGCCGGCATCCTGCTGACCCTCCTCGACGCCTGCGACGATGCCCCCGACGCTGTCGTCGTGCAGGCCGCCCATGTCCTCGCCGACGGGCTCGTCAAGCTCGCCGAGGACCGGCCCGACGGACTGCACTGGCGGATGCTGGCCGGGAACGAGCACCTCATGCCCGGCTTCTCCCACGGCACCGCCGGCGTCGCCTACACCCTCGCCGCCGCCGGCAACACCCTGCATCGCGACGACCTCCTCGACACCGCCGTCCGCGCCGCCGACGGGCTGCTCGCCCTCGGCGACCAGCCCGACGGCTGGGCGCTGCCCCTGCTGATCCCAGCCCGTCCGGACCGCCCGTCGGTCAATTTCGGCTGGTGCCACGGCCCCACCGGCACCGTGCGGCTCTTCGCACTCCTCGACACCCTCGACCCGCAGCCCCGCTGGCGGCAGGCCATCGAGGCGTGCCTGCAGGCGCTGCGCGACAGCCGCCTCCCGCAGCGGCTCTACCCGGGCTACTGGGACAACGTCGCCCGCTGCTGCGGCACCGCCGGGGTCGGGCAGTTGCTGCTCGACCGTTTCCAGGCCACCGGCGACCCCGCCCTGCTCGCGTGGGCCGGCACGCTCGCCGCCGACGTCCTCGCTCGCACCGTCCCGACCCCACACGGCGTTAGCTGGTCCAACACCGAGCACACCAGGACCCCGCCGGACCTACCCCCGGAGCCCGGCTTCATGCAGGGCGCGGCGGGGGTCGCCAGCTGGCTGGCCCGGCTCGCCGCCCCCACCACCCCGCCCATCCTGCCCTGGCTGTGACCCTCGCGCATCAGGTACGACTCACGGCTCCGGGTTCGGTGGGGTCGCCGCCGCCGGGCGCCGGCCCCGCCGCAGCGGGCATGAGCCAGACCCGAGTCGGTTGGTCCGGTAGTAGTGGCGGACCAGGTCGGGGAACTCCTGGCGCAATCCGCCGTGAGGACACGCCCTTGAGGCTGTTGACCAGCTTCGATAAGGCCACGTTGAACGGAAGAGTTGAAGACTGTGTCGGCCGAAGTGAAGGTTGTCCAGTTCTGTTAGATACCAATGGCACGCTGTGTTCGGACTGTGGGCGTGTCAACGGCAAGATGGCGGTCAGCTTCTCGGCCCTGAAGGGCCGAGCTTGCAGATCGTGCTCGATGCTGGCTGCACCGGTCACGCCGCGTTCGGCAGGCTGACTGCTGCCCAGTCCGCGACACCGCGTGCGGCGATGTTGCGGGCTGCGTTCACGTCGGCGTGTTCAGCGAAGCCGCACGACGTGCACCGGAAGGTGGACTGGTTAGGCCGGTTGGCCTTGGCGATGTGCCCGCAGGCGGAGCAGCCCTGCGAGGTGTACGCCGGGTCCACGTGGACGAGCGCCAGCCCGGCCCGGGTCGCCTTGTAGGCGATGTACTGGCCGAGTTGGTGGAATGCCCACGAGTGCAGGGTGACCCGCTGGGGCCGTCGGAGCCGTACCCGGTCGCGGATGCCCGTGAGGTTTTCCAGGGCGATACCACGGCCGGTGCGTTCGGCCTCGGTCACGATCTGCTTGGCGATGCGATGGTTGGTGTCGGCCGCGAACCGGGCTTCCTTGCGGCGGCGGGCCTTCAGCAGCCGCTTGGCCGATTTGGTGCCGATGCGCTGAAGCTTCGCCCGCAGCCGCTGATTACGATGCCTGACCCGGTTGAGGCCTTACCGGAGTGTCGGGTGCCGTCGTTGGTGGTGGCGATGTTGGCGATGCCCAGGTCGACGCCGAGGAATCCGTTCGGCTCCCTGGTCGCCACGTCGGGGATGTCGCAGGTGGCGTACAGGAACCACTTGCCGTCACGGCATACCAGGTCAGACTCACCCTGCCGGTGCACCACCAGGGTCGCGTACTGCTGCTGCGAGCAGCCGAACCGGACTCGGTTCAACCGGCCGCCGACGGCCCAGATCGACACCGTACGGTCGGCGAACTGCCACGACAGGCAGCGGTCGTCGAACGGCTGAGCCGCGTCCGCCCGGAACCTGATCGGCTTCGACTCGACCTTGGCGCGCCGCTTCGACCCGGGCTTGCCGAGATTGCCAGCACGGATGTTGGCCTTCAGGGTGGCGTACGCGCCGGCAACCTTGCGGGCAACGTGGATCGCCGGCTGGGCCGACAGACCCAAGGCCTTCAGACGGCCGTAGGTGAGTCGCTGCAGCGCCTGCTTCGAGTAGATCCGCCGCTGGAACGCCTCAGCCGAGGCGAGGTCACCGGCCTCGTTGCACAGATCCAGCGTCGCCCGAAGCGCCACCCCCTGGGCGGTGTCCGGGTACAGCCGAACCTGCACGGCGATCTTCACGGCCACAATATAGCAGTTTGTCTATGTCAGCACGACGGCCCAGATCGACCCCGATGTCCGGCGGGGCCGCAGCGTCGTCTACAACCTGCACGTGCATCTTGTCTTCGTCACCAAGTACCGACGAGACGTGCTCAACGACGTCATGCTCACCCGGTGCGGGCAGATCATGGCCGACGTGTGCGCCAAACTCGGCGCGGAACTACGGGAGTTCAACGGCGAAGACGACCACGTCCACCTGCTCGTCCACTACCCACCGAAACTGCCGATCTCGACCCTGGTCAACCGACTCAAGGGTGTTTCCGCGCACTACCTGCGGCAGGAGTTCACCGGCCGAATCAACCGGCACATCATGCACGGCCACCTATGGTCGCCGTCGTACTTCGCCGGATCGTGCGGCGGGGCGCCCCTCGCCGTCATCCGCGAGTACATCGAAAACCAGAAACGTCCAGGCTCGTGACGCGATTCCTCCCGGCCCTGAAGGACCGGGATTCCTCGCTAAGTCCCGTTGAACGTCCGATCGTGGGACTGCCCGGCGGCAGTCCCACGATCGGGACGTCAACTGCGATCAACATCCTGGCCGCCGGTCGGGCGGACAGGCTGAATGACCGTGGAGCGCGGGTCAGACCACCAGCGATGGTGGCACCGCGCGGCGAAGCGGTAATCCACTCGGACGCTGCGTGTTCCACGCGCAGCGTGGAGGCAATCTCCGTCCTTCAGCGCGGAGAGAACGTCAACGTGGCGCGCCGACCGCGGCGGGCAGGACGAGGACGTCGTCCAGGTTCGCGTACATCACCCGGTGGCCGAACTGGATCTGCACGTACCGGTTCGTGCCGCGGACCACCGTCCGGTCGCCCGGCGCCGAGCCGTCGAAGGAGACCGCGCGGTAGTACTCGCCCGGCAGGACCCCGCCGAGCGCGTACCGCTGGCCGGCGGCGAAGGTGTACTGCAACGGCGAGATCGGCTGGTACGGGATGGTGGCCGGGTAGGCGGCCTGCTCGGGGTAGGCCCGCCCGTACACCGGGATGGTGGTCTTCCCCGGCTTGGGGGTCACCACGAAGCCCTGCGCCCACTTCGCCGTCGGTGCCGAGGCCGGGTTGTGGAACCAGGCCTTCTGGCCGAGGTACCAGATCGCGGTCCAGTCGCCCTGGACCCCCGCGAGGGCGTACGTCTGACCGGCAGAGACGCGGGCGCCGTGGTCGGAGATGTACATGGTGTCCGGCGTGCCGTCCGGCCGCAGCCCCAGGTCGTTGACCAGCGGGGCGATCGGGCTGGGGGCGGTGCGCAGGATGACCGAGGACGAGCCGCGCAGCGGGCAGGGCGCGGCGGGCGGTGGCGGCTTCGGCACACCCGGCGGCTGCCGGTTGCAGCCGATGAAGGCCGGCTGGTTGCTCGCGTAGTCCGGGTCGATGGTGACCAGGCCGGTGTGCGGGGTGCCGGTCGAGTGGAACGGCGCCTTCATCAGCTCGAAGTAGTGCGACCAGTCCCAGTACGGGCCTGGGTCCCAGTGCATCCCGGCCACGTTGCCCGCGGTGATGCCGGGAACGTTGTCGTGGCCGAGGATGTGCTGACGGTCGAGCGGGATCTGGAACCGCAGCGCCAGGTGCCGGACCAGCTTGGCGGAGGTCCGATACATCGCCTCGGTGTACCAGGTGCCGTGGCCGGCGAAGCCCTCGTGCTCGATGCCGATGGACTTGGCGTTGACGTACCAGTTGCCGGCGTGCCAGCCGACGTCCTTGGCCTTGATGTGCTGGGCGACGTAGCCGTCCACCGAGCGCAGCGTGTAGTGCCAGCCGAGGTAGGTCTTGTCCTGGACCAGCTTCACGCTCGGGCCGAAGTAGCCCTCGGTGTCGTGGATGATGATGTACTCGATCTTCTGCTGGGCCGGCCGGTTGCCGAGGTCGTGGTTGCCGTAGTCCACGATGTTCGTCTTGGGGATCACGTACTCCGCGTACGGCGCGGGGATCCACTCGCAGGCGAGGCGGACCGGGCATTCCAGGCCGTCCGGCCGCTCGGCGCGGCGCAGCCCGAGCTTGTGCAGCCCGGACTCGTCCGGCGTCACCGCCGAGGCGGCGAGGGTCACCCGCTGGCCGTCGTCGGTGGTCCGGCTGGCGCCCTGGCCGATCTGGTCGTACACCTCGTCGGCGAAGGCCGCCGCGGCGTCCTCGGTGTCCGCGCCGGAGTACCGGGCCACCGCGCCGTACCAGGCCGCCGGGTCGCTGCCGGCGCCGTCCGGCGCGCCGAGCTCCTTCTGGTACGACGCCAGCAGCGCCGCCCCGCCGCGGATGTTGGCGGCGGCGTCGGTGCGCAGCGTTTCCTCGGGTACGCCGGTGAGGGCGGCCGCCGCGTCGAGCGTCTGAAGGGACGCCTGCGGCAGGGTGTCCCCGCTCGGCTCGGCCTGCACCCGGAGGTCGACGACCAGCGGACGGGACTCGTCGCCCCGGGGATCCTCGTCCTCGTCGACGTGGGCGCTGGCGGGGGTCGACGCGACCTGCGCGGCGTCGGTCAGGTGCATCGGCCCGTAGCCGCCGCTGGTGCTCGGCTGCCCGGGATGGGTGTCCCAGCGGGACTCCAGGTACGACACGGCGAGCAGAACGCTCTCCGGCACGCCGTACTCGGCGGCGGCGGCGGCGTACTGCTGCTGGCGGTCAACGGGTGTGCTGGTCCCCGCAGGGAGTGGATCGGCGGCGACCGGTCCGGTGGTGAGCAGGGCGGTGGCTGCCGCGACGGCAGCGGCCAGCAGTACACGTCCGCGCGGCGCGGCGGTGAGGTGCATGGAACCTCCAGGTGGGACGGGGGTCACTGCACGCACACCCTCACCCCGGACAACAGCTGTTGTCAATGGCTTACCTACCAATCACCCCGCATGAAAAATTCCTTCAGGTGTGGGAGCTCTCAGTCCAGGCCGCGCCGGGCGAACGACCGCGGTTGACGGCCGGCGAACAGCCAACCGGCGGCCGTGGCGAGCAACGGCAGCCCGACGGTCGTCGCCGCCAGGTGCGCGACGGGCACGGTGCCGAGGACGGCCAGGTCGCGGTGCAGCACGCTGACCAGCGCCAGATACGCGCCGGCCAGCCCAAGGACGGCACCGAGCAGCGCCAGCGCCCCGGCGGTGGTGGCGGTCAACGTGCGGCGCACCCGCCTCGACGCGCCAGCGGCGGTCAGCGTGCGCATGTCGCCCGCCGCCTCGCCGCGGATCAGGCCGACGGTCGTCGCCAGCACACCGAGGGCCAGCAGTGCGCCCGCGATCGTCGCCCCCGTCCGGAGGTTCTGCAGGGACGCCTGTGCGCGGCGGGACTCGATGGTGAGGCCGGCACCGGCCGCCAGCTCCTCGGTCGTCGCCAGCTCCTGCTCGCTGAGGGTGTGGTCGGCCTCCAGGAACCAACCGACCCACGCCGGCTGCCAGCCGTACCGGCTCAACGCGCCCGTGGTGATGAGCGAGTTGGGCACGCCGGAGTAGCCGAGGTCCGGCAGCGGCCGCGTGACGGGCCGGACGCCGCGGGCGGGAATGTTGACCAGTTCCAGCTGACCACCACGGACGGTCAGCACGTCGGTGTCGGGACCGACGGTGGCGTCATCCACACCGTGCAGCCGCAGCAGCCCGGCGTTGAGCACGTAGAGCTGATAGGAGGTCGTCGATTTGTGGTCGGCGGCGGGTACGCCGATCTCGACGGCGGGGTGGCCGGTCGGCCCGCCCTCCCGGCCCGGATCGGTGTACGAGGTGACCACCGCCATGTCCAGGGCGGTCACGGTGGGCGTGCCGAGGGCCGCCGCGATCGCGTCAGCCCCCGCCTGCGCCGCGGCGAGCTCCGCCGGCGTCCGTTCCGGGATCACCGAATCCGGGTGACCGATCCGGATCAGGAGCTGGTCGCCAGCCAGGTTGCCCAGGCCGGCCGCCTCCCGGGCCTGGTACTCGGCGGCGGCCGAGCCGGCGGCGACCGCCACCGAGACACCGAGCGCGAGGCTGATCGCGGCGAGCGCCGCCCCGGCCCGGGCCCGGTGACGGGCCAGGTCGGTCAGGGCCAGCCGGACGGCCACCGGCATGCCGCCGCGCGCCGCCGCCAGCACCCGGATGCCGAACGGGCCGACGAGGAGCACCCCGAGCGCCGTGCAGACGGTGCCGGCGGCGATGAGCGGCGGATCGTCACCCCCGGAGGAGACCAGGGCACCCAGGCCGACCGCGACCAGCACGACGGCCACCGCCGCCGAGCGACGCGCCGGCCTGGGCGCCGGCGGCCGGGCCGACAACGCGCTCATGATCGGGGTACGGGCCACCACGCGGGCCGGCCACCAGGCGGCGGCGGTGGCGGTGACCACGGCCAGCACCATGCCGGCGGCGATCGTCGCCCAAGGCAGGTCGAACCGGTCGATGCGGTGCCCGGCGGAGGTCTCCACCGCCGGGGCGACGACCAGCCAGGCGGCGACGCCGACGGCGGTGCCGCAGACCGACGCCACCGCGCCGACGGCCGCACCGTTGGCCAGCAGCACCAGCCGCAGGTGCCGCCGGGTGGCGCCCATCGCGGCGAGCATGCCGAGCTGGCGCAGCCGACGGTGGGCCACCACGACGAAGCCGGCGGCGGCGACGAGCGACACCAGGAGCAGACCGACGGTGGCCAGGGCCAGCGTCGCGACGGCGATCACGGTACGCGTCGGGGCGGGTCGGGACTCGCGCGCCAGGGGTCCGTCGATGGAGCTCCGGAAGGCCTCCAGGTCGGCCCCGTCGCCGGCGACCAGGACCGTGACCGACTCCGGCGGATCGGCGTGCGCGACAGCCGTCAGCACGAACTCGTCGTGCAGGTCCGCCGGGTTCTCGACCAGACCGACGACGAGGCGGTCGCGGTCGTCCAGGCGTACCCGAGCGCCCACCGCGGTGCCCAGCGCGCGGGCCGTCGCGTCGGTCACCGCCACCTCGCCGGCCTCGCGCGGGTACCGGCCCTGCCGCAGCGCGAGCATGGGCGTGCCGTAGGCGCCGGCCGGATCCTGGGCCCGGACGTCCACCGGGTCGAACCGCCCGGGGACCCGCACCTGGCGGTGGCCGATCACGTCGACCGTGCCGAACCATGCCCGGGCGGCGGCGATCCGGGCGTCCAGGGTGGCCGGGTCGTCGCCGGGCAGGCGGATGAGCTGGTCGGCCCGGCCGAAGGTGGCGTCACTGGACGCGGCCAGATTCCAGGTCGCCGAGACGGCGAAGGTGGCGCCGAGCACCGCGACCGTCAGCAGAGCGACGACCAGCAGCTGCTGACGCCATTCGCGGCGGAACAACCGGACGGCCCACCGGATCACGGCCCGCCGGGCGGGCAGGCCACCGCCGGTGGGCCGGTCGGTAGCCGGGCGGGTGGGCCTGGTCCCCACCGCGGTCACGACGCGCCGTCCGGGGCAAGCAGGGTGTCCGGGCCGTCCGACGGGATGGTCTCGTCGACAACCCGGCCGTCCCGGATGAAGACCACCCGGTCGACCCAGGAGGCCAGCTGGGCGTCGTGGGTGACGATCACTCCGGCGATCCCGCGACGGCACGCCGCGCGGAGCATCCGCATCACCGCCTCGCCGTTGGCCGCGTCGAGGGCCCCGGTGGGTTCGTCGGCGAGCAGCAGCCGCCGGTCGCCGACCACGGCGCGGGCGATGGCAACCCTCTGGCGTTCGCCACCGGAGAGGTCGTCGGGGTAGTGGCCGGCCCGGTCGGTGAGCCCCAACTCGTCGAGCACCCGAAGGGCCGCGGCGCGCGCCGGACGCGCCCGTACGCCGTCGAGTTCCAGCGGCAGCGCGACGTTCTCCACGGCGGACAGACCGGCGAGCAGGTTCAGGTCCTGGAAGATGAAACCGATCGACCGGCGGCGCAGTCGGGCTCGGGCGTCGACGGACAGCGTGGACAGCTGCGCTCCGCAGACCTCCACCTCGCCGCCGGTGGGCTCCTCCAGGCTGCCGGCGACGGTCAGCAGGGTGCTCTTGCCGGAGCCGCTCGGCCCCATCACGGCAACCAGCTCGCCCTCGTCGACCGTGAGGTCCACCGGTCGGAGGGCGTGCACGGCGGCGGGCCCCGATCCGTACACCTTGGACACCTGTCGCAGCGTCAGCACCGCGCTCATCGCCGGGCTCCCGCACGCCGGTCCGGAACGGGCCCGGTGGGGTGGTCCCGCCCGGCGTCGTCGGGTGCGGCGACCGGGCCGGCGGACAGCGGGGGCGACGCCGGCTGACGGCGCAGGCGGGCGTCGGCCGCGTCCAGCCACCGGACGACCGCTTCCAGCCGGAACAGCTCGGCGTCCACGACGAGGCCGAGGCCGACATCCTCGGGCGCCGCATCGGCCTTCAGGTGGGTGTACCGCTGCATCTCCTCGACGAACCGCCGCCGGTGGACCTGCAGGATCTCGTGCACGTCCACGGTGGGCATCCGCATCGCCACCTGCACCTTGATGACGAGCTCGTCGCGCGGGGGCGGCCCGGCGCCCGGCGGGTTGCGCAGCCAGCCGTGAAGTTCGCGCGCGCCGTCGGCGGTGAGCCGGTAGCGCCGTTGCCCCCCGTCGCGCTCGCCGTCGTCGGAGGCGACATGCCCCTCGCGCTCCAGGCGCTGGAGTGTCGTGTAGACCTGCCCGACGTTGAGCGGCCAGACCTCCCCGGTGCGCGCCTCGAACTCCTGCCGGAGTTGGAGACCGTATTTCGGTGCCTCGGTGAGCAGCGCCAGCAGGGCGTGACGAATGCTCATGACCCATCACTCAAGGTAAGCATACTCGGTATAATAAACAGTATTCTCTGCCTCTCCAGGCCCTTCTGACAACGCGAGCGGCGTACTTTCCGTCGGTGGTGGTCACTGCCGTCGTCATCGGACGCAGCCCGGCCGGGCCACGCCACCGGCGGCCGAGCCGGAGCCGGGCGTGACCCTGCCCGACGGCACCCGCTCCCCCGGTCGACCGGGCGAGAGCGCCGTCAGGTCGGCCGGGGTGTCCACGTCGGCCGGTGAGCCGGCACCGTCGCACGGCACCCGGACGACCAGGTCGGACCGGGCGCACAGGAAATCCCGGGCGCCCCGGTCGCCCACCGCGAAGCGGGTGACCGCCGGCCAGGTCGCCCGGGCCAGCAGCACCGGGTGTCCGACCCGCCCCGCATAGGTCGCCACCGCCACCGACGCTCCGGCCGCGTACCCCGCCCGGACCCGGCGGACCGCCGCCGGGTCGAGCCACGGCTGGTCCACGAGCACCACCACCACCGCGCGGGCATCCGCGGGCAGCGACGTCAGGCCGCAGCGCAGCGAGACGCCCATTCCCTCCCGCCAGCGTCGGTTCACCACCGGCACCGCCCCGGGCAGCGCCGGCAGCGCCTCGGCGCCCGCGCCGACCACGACATGCACCGGCGCGCACCCCCCGGCCCGCAGCAGTCGCACCGCCCGCCGCACCAACGGCTCTCCGTCGACCTCGACCAGCGCCTTGGGCCGCCCGAGCCGACTACCGGCTCCGGCGGCGAGCACCAGCCCAGCGACCGTCATCGCAGTCCCGCCGCCCGCCTCGGTGTGCCGGGCAGGCCGGTCCGGTGGATCGGGCCGCTCAGCCCGGTCAGCGGTCGCCCGCTGCCGCCGCGCCGGACGGCCACCAGCTCGGCCGCGATCGCCAGCGCGATCTCGACGGAGGTACGGCCGTTGAGGTCCAGCCCGGCCGGAGCGGCCAGCCGATCCAGCTGCGCCTCGGACACACCCTCGGCGCGCAGCCGCTCGACCCGCGCGGCGTGGGCGGCGCGGCTGCCGAGCACGCCGAGGTAGCCGGCCGGGGTGTCCAGCGCCGCGCGCAGCAGTGCGAGTTCGTGGCGAGGGTCGTGGCCGAGCAGGCAGAGCACCGTGCTCCGGTCGACCGGGACCGTGGGCAGCCACCGGTGTGGCCAGGCCCGGTGGACCTCGTGGGCGTACGGAAAACGTCCGTCGCTGACGAACGCCGGGCGCGGGTCGCAGACCGTGACCCGGTAGCCGAGGTCCGCGCCGATCCGGCTGAGCGCCGCGGCCACCGGCGTGGCGCCGACGAGCAGCATTCCCGGCGCCGCCGGCACGGCCTGGAGCAGCACCCGTACCGGCGGGCGCCCGGCCCGCCGCAGCAGTACCGTCCCGCCCGTGCCGAGCAGGTCGATGGCCCGCCCGGCCGCCCAGTCGTCCAGGACGGGGTCACCCAGCGTGCCGTCGAGGCGGTCGGGCCGGATCACCAGCTGGGCGGCGAACGGCGCCGGACCGCCGGTGACCGTGGCCGCGGCGACCGGGCCGGCCCCGGCCAGGGCGCACAGCACCCGACCCGCCGCGTCACCCGGGGCCACGCGCCGCACCAGCACCGACAGGGTCCCCGCGCAGCCGGGCCGGGACGGCCATGGGCCGTCCGCGCCCACGGCGTACCGGACCAGCCGGGGGCGACCGGTGCACAGCGCCTCCGCCGCCGCGTCGAGCACCGCCGACTCGACGCAGCCGGCCGGGATGCCGCCCCGCACCTCCCCGACCGGGTCGACGGCCAGCAGGTCGCCCGGCGCCGGCAGGCCGGCGGTACTGGACACCACGGTCGCCAGCCCGAACGGGACGCCCCGCCGGTGCCAGTCGCAGAGCGTGGCGAGCACTTCCCGCATGCGCCGGCCACCCCCTCCCACCGGGGACCAATCTGGCCCGATTTGATGGCTTATACTACGGTTCTCGGTACGATGGCCTGGTGCAGAACGGGCGCGCGGACGTGGACTCGACCGACGGCGGGTGGTCGTCCCCGGTCACCCTCACCGTCAACGGCACCACCCACGAGGTGACGCTCGACAACCGCACCACCCTGCTGGACGCGCTGCGGGAACGGCTGGGGCTGACCGGGTCCAAGAAGGGCTGCGACCACGGCCAGTGCGGTTCCTGCACGGTGCTGCTCGACGGCCGCCGGGTGAAGAGCTGCCTGCTCCTGGCGGTGACCCTGGACGGCCGGGACGTGACGACCGTGGAGGGGCTGGCCAGCAACGGGGACCTTTCCCCGCTCCAGGCCGCGTTCATCGCGCACGACGCGTTCCAGTGCGGATACTGCACCCCGGGACAGCTCTGCTCGGCCCGGGCCATGCTCGACGAGGCCGCCGCCGGCTGGCCCAGCGCGGTCACCGCCGACCTGGCCGGACCGGTCGAGCTGACCGACGCCGAGATCCGGGAACGGATGAGCGGCAACCTCTGCCGCTGCGCGGCCTACCCCAACATCGTCACCGCCGTCCGCGAGGCGGCGACGTCACGATGAGAGCGTTCCGCTACCACCGTCCGGCCGACGTCGCCGAGGCAGTCGCCCTGGTCGACACCGCCCCGAACGCGGCGTACCTGGCCGGCGGGACCAACCTGGTGGACCTGATGAAGCTCGGCGTGCAGCGGCCGGACCTGCTGGTGGACGTCAACCGGCTGGCGCTGGACACGGTGGACCCGCTGCCGGACGGCGGGCTGCGCATCGGCGCCACCGTCCGCAACAGCGACCTCGCCGCCCACCCCCTGGTCCGGCAGCATCACCCGCTGCTCAGCCGCGCGCTGCTCGCCGCCGCCTCCGGACAGCTGCGCAACATGGCCACCACCGCCGGGAACCTGCTGCAACGCACCCGCTGCGTCTACTTCCAGGACACCGGCCGGGCCTGCAACAAGCGGGAGCCGGGCACCGGGTGCGCCGCCCGGCACGGCCAGAACCGGGACCTGGCGATCCTCGACTGGTCCGAGGAGTGCGTGGCCACCCACCCGTCCGACCTGGCGGTCGCCCTGGTCGCACTGGACGCGGTGGTCGAGGCGTACGAGCCGGACGGCCCCCGCGACATCCCGCTCACCGAACTGCACCGCTCCCCCGGCACGCACCCCGAGCGGGAGACCACGCTCGCCCGCGGCGCGCTGATCACCGCCGTCCGGGTCCCGCCGCTGCCGTTCGCGACCCGGTCGACGTACCTGAAGGTCCGCGACCGGGCGTCGTTCGCGTTCGCGGTCGGCTCGGTGGCCGCGGCACTGGACCTCGACGGGGACACCGTCCGCGACGTCCGGCTGGCGTACGGGGCGGTGGCGCACCGGCCCTGGCGGGCGTACCGGGCGGAGGAGGCGCTGCGCGGCCGGCAGTTCACCGCCGAACTGGCCGCGCAAGCCACAGACTCAGAACTCGCCGCGGCCCGACCGCTGCGCCACAACGCGTTCAAGGTCCCCCTGATCCGCAACATCACGATCCGCGCCCTCACCGACCTGGCCGACCCGGTGCACCGTTGACATCCTCCCCTCCCTAAAGAAAGGGGATTCCCTGGGTCGCCCCAGAGGTTTCCTGCTTCACCGCCGGCTGCCCCGTCCGGGAGGACTCCCGTTGAGGTCTTACACCAGCTCCACAGGCAGACACCGCCAGCCCGGCGGCCAGGATGTTGCGGGCCGCGTTGACGTCACGATCGTGGACCGCGCCACACCGGCACGTCCACGACCGAACATTCAGCGGCATTATCTCGGCCAGCGCCCCGCAGGCCGAGCACAGCTTGGAGGACGGGTACCACCGATCGACCGTGATCAGTTCACGGCCGTACCAGTCGGCCTTGTATTCCAACATGGTGCGGAACTGCCGCCAGGCCGCGTCGGAGATCGTGCGGGCCAGGCGGTGGTTGCGGAGCATGTTGCGGACGGTCAGATCCTCGATCACGATCGTTTGGTTGTCACGAACGAGTCGAGTGGTCAGCTTGTGCAGGTGGTCCCGCCGCCGGTCGGCGATACGAGCATGCGCGCGGGCGACCCTGGCCCGGGCTTTGGCCCGATTCGCCGAGCCTTTCTCCTTGCCGGACAGGTTCCGCTGGGCGCGTGCCAACCGTGCGCGGTCGGCACGCTCATACCGGGGGTTGGCGAGCTTCTCACCGGTGGAGAGGGTGAGCAGGCTGTCGAGCCCGGCGTCGACCCCGACAGCGGCGCTCACGGCCGGGGCGTCGGGGATCACGTCCTGGCAGAGCAGCGACACGAACCACCGCCCAGCCGCGTCCTGCGACACCGTCACCATGGACGGCGTCGCACCCTCCGGCAGGGGGCGCGACCACATGATGGCCAGCGGTTCGGTCATCTTCGCCAGGGTGAGCTTCCCGTCGCGGTAGCGGAACGCGCTGCGGGTGTACTCCGCCGACCGTCGAGACTTCTTCTTGCTCTTGAACGTCGGGTAGCCGGCGCGCTTGGCGAAGAAGTTCGTGAACGCGGCTTGCAGGTGCCGCAGCGTCTGCTGCAACGGCACGGAGGAGACCTCGTTGAGGTAGGCCAGTTCCTCGGTCTTCTTCCATGCGGTCAGCATCGCCGAGGTGGCGTGGTAGGTGACCCGTTCCCGCCGCAGCGTCCACGCCTCGGTGCGTGCGGCCAACGCCAGGTTGTAGAGCTTCCGGACACAGCCGAACGTACGCGCCAGCTCGGCGGCCTGCGCGTCGGTCGGGTAGAAGCGGTACTTGAACGCCCGCTTCACGGTCTTGGACAAGGCTCACACGTTAGCACGCTTGTTCGGGAACCATGCGGTTGCATGTTGATAGACGCCTATCCGCCTTGGCGGCAGATCGGCTTTGCCTGTCCTGCTCCGCAGGGTTTCCGTTTCCTCCCCCGCCTGAAGGCGGGGGAATCCACGGAAGGAAGCCGATGACCGCCACCGGAACGGGCGCGGTGGGGCGCGAGCACCCACGGTTGGAGGGCCGGGACAAGGTGACCGGCGCCGCCCGCTACGCCGTCGAGTACCCGACCGAGGCGGTGACCTACGGGTGGGCCGTACCCGCCACCGCGACACGCGGCCGGATCAGCCGCATCGACCCGGCCCCCGCGCTGGCGGTCCCGGGGGTGCTCGACGTGCTGCACCACGGCAACGCGCCCCGGCTCGCCCCCGGCGGGGACCCGGAGCTGTTCCTGCTGCAGGAGCCGGCCGTGCACTACCGCGGCCAGTTCGTCGCCGTCGTGGTCGCCGACAGCATCGAGGCCGCTCGGGAGGGGGCCCGGCTGGTCCGGATCGACTACGACACCATCGCGCACAGCACGGTGCTCTCCGAGCACCACCCGGGGCTGTACCGGCCGGACAAGGTCAATCCGAGCTACCCGACGGACACCGCGAGCGGCGACTTCGACGCCGGATACGCGGCCGCCGAGGTGCGGGTGGACGCCACCTACCGCACCCCGGCGTACCACAACAACCCGATGGAGCCGCACGCCACCACAGCCCGGTGGCAGGACGGCCGCCTGCTGGTCCAGGACTCCAACCAGGGCTCGTCGCCGGTGCAGGCCACCCTCGCCCAGCTCTTCGGGCTGCCCCCGGACGCGGTCCGGGTGGTGGCCGAGCACGTCGGCGGCGGCTTCGGCAGCAAGGGGTCCCCGAAGGCGGCCGTGGTGCTCGCCGCGCTGGCGGCCCGACAGGTCCACCGACCCGTCCGGCTCGCCCTGACCCGGCAGCAGCTGTTCGGCCCCATCGGCTACCGCACACCCACCATCCAACGGGTACGACTCGGCGCCGATGCCGAGGGCCGCATCGCCGCGATCTGCCACGACGCGATCAGCCAGACCTCCACGCTGACCGAGTTCGCCGAACAGACCGCCGTCTACACCCGCAGCATGTACGCCGCGCCCCACCGGCGCACCACCCACCGACTGGTCCGGCTGGACGTACCCACGCCGTTCTGGATGCGGGCACCGGGCGAGTGCCCCGGCGCGTACGCGCTGGAGTCCGCGATGGACGAGCTGGCAATCGCGTGCGGCATCGACCCGGTCGAGCTGCGCGTCCGGAACGACCCGACCGTCGACCCCGACAGCGGGCACCCCTTCAGCAGCCGAAACCTCGTCGCCTGCCTGCGGGAGGGGGCACGCCGGTTCGGTTGGGCCGGACGCGACCCGACGCCACGGGCCCGGCGCGACGGCCGGTGGCTGCTCGGCACCGGGATGGCCGGCGCCAGCTACCCGGCACGGGCCCGGGCCGCGGCCGCCGCGGTGACCGCCGCGCCGGACGGCAGCTTCGAGGTCCGGATCAACGCCACCGACATCGGCACCGGCGCCCGTACCGCCCTCTGGCAGGTGGCCGCCGACGCGCTGGCGGTGCCGCCGCAGCGGGTCCGGATCCGGGTCGGCGACAGCGACCTGCCACCGGCCGGCGTCGCCGGCGGCTCGATGGGCACCGCCTCGTGGAGCTGGGCGGTGACCCGGGCCTGCGAGAGGCTGCGCGCACGGCTCCGCGACACCCCCGGCGGGACGGCGCCGCCGGACGGGCTGACCGCCGAGGTGAGCACCGCCGACGAGGTGCGGGCGCAACGCCCGCTGGCCCGCTACGCCTACGGCGCGCACTTCGCCGAGGTCCGGGTGGACGCGGACACCGGCGAGGTGCGGGTGGGGCGCCTGCTCGGGGTCTTCGCCGCCGGCCGGATCGTCAACCCGACCACCGCCCACAGTCAGCTGATCGGCGGCATGACGATGGGACTGTCGATGGCGCTGCACGAGGAGGGTTTGCTCGACGAGCGGTACGGCGACTGGGTGAACCACGACCTGGCGACCTATCACGTCACCGGCTGCGCGGACGTCGAGCGGATCGAGGCGTACTGGGTGGCCGAGGAGGACGCCGAGCTCAACCCGGCCGGGGTGAAGGGGATCGGTGAGATCGGCATCGTCGGTAGCGCCGCCGCCATCGCCAACGCCGTATACCACGCGACGGGCGTGCGGGTACGTGACCTGCCGATCCGGCTGGAGAAGCTGCTCGACCGGTGAGCCAGCCATCGCCACCTCGACGGACCTTGCCCGATCAGGCCCCGAGGAAATCATCTGTCGCACGCTCGAACTCGTCGGCGTGCGTCCAGATGAGCGCGTGGTCAGCATCGTCGATGATGACCAGCTGGGAACCAGCGACACCATCGTGGAGCATCTTCGCGTGGTGGATCGGTACCGCTTGATCGTTCGAAGCGGCGATGACGAGCGTCGGACATGCGATCTCCGCCAGCCGGCGCCTGCTGTCGAACGCGACCGTCTCCTTCCAGGCGGACACCATCAACTCGCGGTCCTGGTCCGCCATGAGCCCGGCGAGCCAGTCGGCACGTTCTTTGCCGAGCTGCGGCCCCACCCGTGAGACGACCAACTTCGCCAACAGCCGCATGCCGAGGACCTGGAGCGCCAGCGGCAGGAGATGGCCCTCAACCTTCTCGCGACAAGTCGCCATGTTGAACGCGAAGGTGCACGCGAGCACGAGGCGGTCGCATCGGTTGGGGAAGTCGAGGACCAACTGTTGAGCGATTGCCCCGCCCTGCGAGTAGCCGAGCACGGCGGTGGAGTCGATGCCCAGCTGGTCGAGCAGCTGCGCCAGGTCAGATGCGAGCTGCGTCACCGCGTACGGCGGCGGAAGTCGCCGGCTCCGCCCGTGGCCGCGCAGGTCGGGAACGATCACGCGATGCTGGCTGGCGAAATGCCCTATCACCGGCTCGAACATCTCGCCGGTGACCATCAACCCATGCACGAGCAGGAGAGGCGGCCCCGATCCGCGCTCGGTGAAGTAAATGTGCTCTGAAGGTGACCGTGCGGAGCTCATGACAGTCTTACGGCCTTTCGCGCATTGTCTGCCCCCCCCATCGCTGCCCCGGGCCGACGTGCATTCGTGGCGCACCCTCTTCGGCAGGAGCGCGTATCAGGGGCTGTCCCAGCGCTCGTCCGCCTCAACGAGCCGGGCAAGGTTTGCCAGGGCCATGCGCGTGCCCGTCTCGTTGTCGGCGGCGGAAACACCGTCGGGAACGCCTTCGTGCACGACGAGGACATCGGTGCCACCGTCTACATCGGTGAGCGTGGTCGTCATCGTCATCGTGCCGTTCAGCGCCGGGTCCGCGGTCTCAAACTCGAACACTTCGACCACCTGTTCGTTCGGCACGAGCTTCAGGAAGTGGCCGTGGTACGTGTCGGTATGTGGCGCCGACTTGCCGGTGCCACCCGGCACGTCGTAGGTGAGCGAGACGCGGAACGAGCCACCTTCGCGGGCATCGAATTCATGCACGTAACTGCTCATGCCGGCCGGCACCCGCCATGCCGCGATCGCGTCCGCATCCAGAAGCGCCCGATAGACGGCTGGACGCGAAGCACTCACATGCTGAGAAACCTGCGTCGAATACATCGACTGAACATACCGCCTTGGGCGCTTTGATGTTCAGCAGGACGTACTCCACTCGGCAGCTTCGGACGTGCCGGGCTCGCTGGGCTGCCAACGCCCGAGCAGCGGCATGAGAGGGCGTCCGTCAGCTGACCAGGTAGCCTCACGTCACCGTCAGCAGCAACCTGCCCGGGTAAGAGGTCTGCAGGCGACGATGCGCCTCCGCCGCCCGCCCCAGCGGGAACGTCTCGGCGACGTGCACCTCGAACGGTCCCGCTTCGATGAGCTCGTTGAGGCGCTGCAACTGCCCGGGGCCTGTCTCACCGTCGTACGCCCGGACCGTCACGCCGGGCCGCTCGCGCGGTACCGGTTGCACACCATGGGGGTACGCGAGCACGCCACCGTCGCGCAGCGCTTCGGTGAGCCTGTCCAGCGTCTCGCCACCCGCCATCGCCAGGACGGCGTCGACCCCCTGCGGAGCCACCTCCCGGATCCGCGCGAGCACCTCCGCGACGTTGCCGTGACCGTCGAGGGCCACGTCGGCGCCGAGCCGGGTCACCAGCGCCACGCCGTCCGCCCCGGAGGCCACGGCGATCACGTTGAGTCCCTGCCGCTTGGCCAACTGCACGGCCAGATGTCCCTGACCGCCGCTCGCGCCGAAGATCAGCAACCACGCCCCGGCCGGCAGGCCGAGGACGTCCAGTCCCGACAACGCGGTCAGCGCGTCGGTCGGCATGGCCCCCGCGTGCCCCACCGCCACACCCGGCGGCAGCTTCGCGACGTACGTGAGCTCGCCCGCCGCGGCGGCTCATCGGCCGGCCCGCGCGGCCAGGCGCGGGAGGGTAGCCGCAGGCCGTTGAGGCCGACGAGCCTGACCGTCGAGCTGCCCCGGCAGCGACCGCCGGGGCTCAGCGGGGCGCGGCCTCGGCTGCGCCGCGCAGCAGCATCTCCAGCCCGGCGGTGAACAGGTCGGCCGGGACCCGCTCCGGGTCGATGAGGTGCTGCAGCCCGATGCCGATGTCCAGGGCCATGATCAGCGCGGCCAGCTGACCGGCCGACATGCCCAGGTGGCCCTTGGTGGCCACCTCGGCGGCGTTCGCCTGGCGGCCCGCGTTCAGCGCCTCACTGAGCACCTCGCGCGCCTCCGCGTTGCGCATCCCGTAGAGCCAGAACTCGGCGATGGCCATGGTGCGCTGCCGGCTCTCGGCCGTGGCCACGTTCGCCTCGAAGCTCTCACCCAGGCGGCGCTGCCAGGTCAGGGAGTCGGTCAGCTGCTGCCCTCCGGCAGACACGGCGCAGGTTTCGTTGTGGCGTTGCAGCAGCGCCAACAGCAGGCCGGCCTTGCTGTCGAAGTTGGCGTAGACCGCTCCCTTGGACAGGCCGGCCTCGGCGGCGATGTCGTCGAGGCTGGTCTGGTGGATGCCGCGCGTGGCAAAGAGCGTCTCTGCGGCCTCCAGCAGACGCTCGCGGGTCTGTTGCTGCTTCTGGGCTCGGGTCAGTCGAACGGCCATGGCCTCATCCTGCCACGTTCCCCGCCATTGACATACCGGCGAGTATTCGAATACCGTTCGGTATCCAAAGACTGATTGGTATGTGAGGTTGCCGTGGTGCTACGCGTGGAGTCAGTGACCAAGGAATATCGGAAGGGCCGAAGAGCCAACGACGACATCTCCCTCGACGTGGGCGCCGGCGAGGTGCTCGGTCTGCTCGGTCACAACGGCGCCGGCAAGACCACCCTGATCAACCAGGTGGCCGGCATCATCCGCCCGACCAGCGGCAGCATCTCGCTGGTGGGCCGGGACCCGCTCAGGGAGCCGGCGTTCGCCCGGTCCGCGTGCTCCATCCAGCCGCAGGCGCACGCGCCGCTCAACGGCGTGACGCCGCGACAGGCGGTGGAGATGCTGGGCCGCATCCGCGGCGGCCGCCGGGACCAGGTGCGCCGGCGCAGCGAGGAGCTGTTCGCCGCGCTCGACATGACGGATTCGGCGGACCTGCCCGGCGAGCGCCTCTCCGGGGGCATTCGCCGTCTGACCAGCTTCTGCATGGCAGCTGTCGAGCCGGGCAGCCTGGTGCTGCTCGACGAGCCGACCAACGACGTCGACCCGGTGCGGCGGCGTCTGCTGTGGGCGGAGGTGCGGCGCCTCGCCGAGGACGACCGGGCCGTCATCGTCGTCACGCACAGCCTCGGCGAGGCCGAACGCGGCGTGGACCGGGTGGTCGTGCTCGGCCAGGGCCGTGTCGTCGCCGCGGGCACGCCCGCCGAGCTGCGCCGGGCTGTCCCGGACGATCTGCGGCTGGAGCTGACCGTCAGCCCGGACAGACCGGCGCCGGTGCCGCCGTCCTGGGCAGGGCACCCCGTCACCAGCGGCAACCGCATGACCGTCCCGGTTCCGGTGGCGGACGCCCAGGAGGCGATCGGCTGGGCCGTCCGGCTGCGCGGCGACGGGGTGGTAAACGAGTTCGCCCTCAGCCCGGTGACCCTCGAGGACGTCTACATCCAGCTCACCGCTGACCAGGAGGAGAATCGTCATGAACTGGCTGCGTAGCTACGGGCTGCTGGTGCGGTGGAGCGCCGTCCGACTGAAGTATCTGCTGCCTCTGATGCTGATCGTGCAGACGCTGCTCGCGGTGGGCATCGTCATCGGCTTCGCATTCCTGATCCCCGGGATCGACCAGCAGACGGCGCTGTACCTCTCCACCGGTGCGCCGGCGCTCGGCCTGATCACCGTCGGCATGGTGCTCGCGCCCCAACTGGTCGCGGAGACCAAGACGAGCGGCACCTTCGAGTACAACCGCACATTGCCGGTGCCGCGCAGCGCGATCCTGGCCGCCGACCTGAGCATCTGGCTCGTCACGTCCCTCCCCGGCCTGGTGTTGTCGCTGGTCGTGGCCGCTCTACGCTTCGACCTCTCGCTGCGGATCAGCGCGTTCGTCGTGCCGGCGGTGCTGCTGGTGGCGGTTACCGCGACCGCGGTGGGCTACGCCATCGCGTACGCCGCGCCGCCGTCGGTAGCGAGCCTCGTCTCGCAGGTGATCGTGTTCTTCGCGCTGATGTTCTCGCCGGTCAACTTCCCGGCCGACCGGCTGCCCGAGTGGCTGCAGGTGGTGCACCAGTTCCTGCCGATCCAGTACATGGCGGACGCGATCCGCCAGACGCTGGTGGTCCCGGCGGCCGGCCTGAACCCCGTACCGTTCCTGGTTCTGGCGGCCTGGTGCGTCTTCGGCCTGGCGGTGACGCTGAAGGTGATGACCCGCCGCAGTTGAGCAGCAGACATCGCGGCCGTCCATTCGGTGTATGGGCGGCCGCGGTGTCTCGCGTGCCGGGTAGGGAGGCATCACCTCCCTACCCGGCACCTGCGTCACTACAGCTCGCGGACCCTGACGTTGCGGAGCTCGATCAGGTCGTTCGTGCCGTGGTTCTGCAAACCGACGAACCCGCTGAGGAACTGCCGCAGGTCCGTGGGCGGGTCGCCCTGACGGGACGACGCCTTGCCCGGCGTGTTGTCGAACTCGTTGATCACCACGCCGTTACGGGTGATCGTGTAGTGCTGCCCGACCACCCGGACCTCGTAGTCGTTCCACCGGCCCTTCGGGGTCACTCCGGCCTGGTCCAGGCCGACCGGGTCGAAGTTGTAGATCGAACCGGTCTTCTGCGGTTCACCGGTCGGCCCGTCGTAGATCTGGATCTCGTGGCCGCAGTAGATGGCCACCCAGGCCGCCGAACTCCGGGCCGACCCGACCGTCCCGCAACTGCCGGCCGGCCGCTCGGCCAGCGGCGTCCTCGGATCCGGGAACCGGACGAAGGCGCCGCTGTTGGCGTAGACGCCCTCGGCGGAGGCGTCCCGGAACTGCATCCGCAGGGAGAAGTCCGCGAACTCCTCCTTCGCGTACCACAGCATGCCCAACCCGCCGGAGCTGCGGATGGATCCGTCCGGCCGCAGGGCGAACGACCCGCCGGGCGCCTGCCGCCAGTCCGCCAGGGATCCCGCCGTGCCGTCGAAGATGGGCCGGTAGCCGGCGATCTTGCCGATCTCCGAGTGAGCCGCCGCCCGGCTCAGCGTCGACGCCTCCCGGTTGTCGATCACACCGTCCGCGCGGAGGTCGTTGACCACGTCATTGACGTGGCTGACGAACTGACCGTGGTTGGACCAGTTGCGCTCGTCGTCGATCAGGTCGTTGATCGTGCAGTTGCCGCCGGCCTGACGGTTGGCCACGCCGGTGTCGGTGTCGAGCATCCGCACGGTTTTCCGGGCGTCCGGAGCGGCGCACCCGACCACGACCTCGATCTTCCCGGTGGCCACCTCGCCATCGGCGTAGGTGACCTTCACGGTCGCCTGGTACGTGCCGTAGTCCCGGTAGGTGTGGGTGGGGTTGGTCTCGCGCGACGGCGCGCTGCCGTCACCGAAGTTCCACTCCCACGCCACGCCGCCGGTCCGGGCGTTGGAGAAGGCGATCGTCTTCGGGTTGCTCTGCGCCACCGCACGCGCCGCGGCGTCGTTCGGGTTCGGCGTCGCCGGACCGCCCTGGTAGGCGACCCGGATCAGCTTCTGGTTGGAGTGCAGGCTGAAGAACCCACCGGCGTAGTCGAGCATGTACAGCGCGCCGTCCGGGCCAAACTTGGCGTCCATCCAGGACTGCAGCTGGGTGGCGCCGCTGCCGGAGCGGATGATGCTGCGCAGGTCCTCGGCGAAGGCCGGCGGCCCGTGGCTGTCGACCTTCGCCGGGTCGACGGTCACCGCGATCCGGTTGTTGGCGTTGGACTCGTCACCGATGAACCACTTGTCGTCCCAGTACGCCGGCCACGCCACACCGCTGTCGGTGTCGACATTCTCCCGCTGGTAGGTCGGCCCGTTCATGATGGCCTGGCCGCCGCCCTTGAGGTACGGCTGGGTGAACGTCTCCTCGCCGGACTGGTACGTCGGCAGGCCGCTCCCGTCGGTGCGCTTCGGATAGACCGGCCCACCGCCCTGCGGCGAGTACCAGATCATGTTGTCCCGCGCGGGTGGGATGTTGACCAGGCCGGTGTTACGCGGCGACTCGTTCTTCAGGTTGTCGCAGTCGTACCAGCCGGTCAGCACGTTCGCGTCGGTGGTGCCGCGATCCCGGTAGGGCTGCCGGTTGCCCATGCAGTAGGGCCAGCCCTGGTTGCCGGCGGAGGTGATGATGGTGGCCGTCTCGTACTTGGCGGGGCCGAGGTCCGGGCTCGGACCGCCGGCGTCCGGGCCGACCCACGCGGCGGTCAGCCAGTCGTTGACCGGGTCCCAGGCGATCCGGGCGATGTTGCGTACGCCCATCACGTAGATCTCCGGACGGCTCTTGCCGCCGCCCTCCTCCTTGCCGGTGAACAGGTTGCCCTGGGGAATCGTGTAGGTGCCGTCCGCCTCAGGGTGGATGCGGAGGATCTTGCCGTTGAGGTCGTTGGTGTTGCCGGAGGTCCGGCGGGCGTCCTGGAACGAGACACCCTTGTAGTCCTGGGTCCAGTTGTTCCCGGAGTAGCCGTTCGAGCCGCCGGAGGAGTTGCTGTCACCGGAGCCGATGTAGAGGTTGCCGGACTCGTCGAAGGTCATGCCGCCGCCCGCGTGGCAGCAGCTGTGGATCTGGGTGTCCCAGTGCAGCAGGTCCTTGCGGGTGTCCTGGTCGATCGACTGCTTCGCGGCGTCGTAGGTGAACCGCGAAACGGTCCGCTGGCCGATGCGCCGGTCCCGGTCGATCGACTCGTGCGGCATCCAGTAGGCGTAGACCCACCCGTTCTGCGCGAACTTCGGGTCGAGGGTGATGCCGACCAGGCCCTCCTCGTTCTTGACCAGCTCGCTGCCGCTGCCGCGGTTTCCCATCACGGGCAGCGTGGTGAGCAGCTTGACCTGCTTGGTCTTCGGGTCCCACCGGTGGATGGTGCCGCAGCCGAGGCCGACCTTGGGATCGTCCCAGCTGACGATCGGCCCGGACGGGCACGCCGCCTTGCCGATGTAGAAGACCCCACCGTCCGGCCCGATGGTCAGGCCGTGCGGCTCGCCGATCTGGTCGAGCTGGCCCGCCTGGTTGGTGGCGGTCAGCCGCTCGATCCGGTAGTTCGACGCGATCGTGGCCTGGCAGTCACCGCGCACCATGCCGGTGGTCCACTTGAGGGCCCCGAGCAGGTGATTCTGGAACTGCTTGTCGCTGGTCCAGCTGGCCTCGGTGCGGCCCATGCCGGTGTAGAACGACCGGCCGCCGTCGTAGTCCTGACACCACGAGATCGGGTGGAACGCCCCGTTGCCGCTCAGGCCCGCGTTGTAGCTGCGCTCCTCGACCTGGGCGATGGTGTGCACCCGGCCGGTCGGGCTCGGGTCCCAGTTGATCCACTGATCGGACCGGGTCCAGGTCAGCGGCAGCCCCTTGTTGGCCGGGTGCTGGCGGTCGGTGAGGTCGACGACGGCCTGCTGCACCGTGGTGTCCGGGGCGGGGCCGGCGTCGGGGCCGATCAACCACAGCTCGGCGAGCTGGATCAGCGGCTCTCCGCTGTTCGCGGTGACGTTCAGCCGGTAGTACTGGTACGGCTGGCTGTTGGTGAAGCTGTACTGCTTGGTCTGGAACCGCTGAGGGAAGGTCTCCCCGGAGCGGGTGTCCAGGGTGGTCCAGCTGGTGCCGTCCGCGGAGCCCTGCAGGGTCCAGTCCTTCGGGTCCCGGCCGGGGAAGTCGTTGGCGGAGGTCAGCGCATAGCGGGAGACCACCACCGGCTTCTGCAGCTTCGCGGTGAGCCAGCCGGTCGGGGAGAACGCCAGCCATTTGGTGCCCGTCGACCCGTCGATCGCCTTCGCGGCGGTCTCGTTCGGCGGGTTCTCGGCGCTCGCGGTGGCCTGGGCCGGCTTCTCGGCGTTGGGCAGGCTGGCGGCCGGGCGGGTACCGATCAGACCGGTGAACCAGGCGGAGCTGGGCTGGGCGCGGGCCGCGTCGTGCACGCCGACGAACCCGCCGCCGCCCTTGATGTACGCCTGGAAAGCGGCCTCCTGGGCGTCGTTGAGCGTCACCCCGTTGGCGGAGAGAAACACCACGCCGCGGTACCGGGCCAGGTTGCCGAAGGTGAAGACGCCCGGGTCGGCGGAGTCGTCGACGGAGAAGCCGTGCTCCGCACCCAGGTTCTTGATCCCGGCGACGGCCCGGGCGACGGGGTCGTCCTGCTGCTCCACCGGGCCGTGGAACACCAGCACCTTCACCGCCGCCGCGGCCTCGGCGGCGGTCGCCGTTAGGGGCGCCGGGCTCGCGGCCTGGGCGGGCAGGGCCAGCAGGCCGAGCACCAGCGCGGCGCTCGACGCGAGAGCGCCGGTGCGTCGCGCGGTCCGGCGGCGGACGGGGGGTGGCAGGGAGGCCGTGAGGTCGGCGCGGAGACGTCCGACCCATCGGGAAAATCGGGAACGGCGTTGCTGAGCCATCTCGACTCCTTCACAGGTGGGGTATGGCGGTGAGCGTTGTCCGAGCGGTTGGTCGGTAGGTGGTGTGGGTAGTGGTGGATGGCGGACGCCGTGACCCCGGGCGTGGCTGCCGGTCCGTTCAGCTCCGGGCGGACCGGCAGCCACGGGCCCTCGGCACGGTGGCCGCCGGGCGGTCAGTTGTGCTGGTGTTCTCCCGCGCCGCCGGCTCCGGTGCCGGCCGCGGCGGTAGCCGGGTGGGAGTGGTGGTCGTGGCCCGGGGGCATCGCCCCGGACTCATCGAGGACGTGCAGCATCGTCGACATACCGCCGTCGGAGTGGAACTGCATGTGGCAATGGAGCATCCAGTGCCCCGGCCCGACCGAGTCGCCCGCCACCACCTGGAACCCGAACGAGTCACCGGGGCCGAGTGGCTTGTTGTCGATGATCGGGACCTGGTCGACGAACGGTTGCCCGTTGCCGACCAGGCCGGTCCGGGTGTCCGCCCAGGAGTGCCCGTGCAGGTGGAAGGTGTGCATGTCGTTGCCGATGCCGACGACGATGAACTCGACCTTCTCCCCCTTGCGAGCGACCAGGCAGGTCGGGCCCGGCTGCGGGTTCCGCTCGTCGCAGGTGTCGGTGGCCGCGCCGCGGCGCAGGTTGATGCTCTGCCGGTCACCGAAGACCACGGTGTAGGTGCGGTCGGGCTTCGGGTCCCCGGGCCGCCGTACCACGAGCCCGCCGAAGAGGCCTGCGCCGAGGCCCTGCGTCCCGTGCGGGCCGCCGACCACGTGGTCGTGGTACCACCAGTAGCCGGCCGTACCCGGCGATCCGGTCTTGTTGTTCCGCTGCTGGGCAAACCAGGTGTACGTGCGCGACTGGCCGGGTGGGACGAAGGACCCACTCTGCACGGTGCCGTCGGAGAGTTGGGTGTACTTGACCCCGTGCACGTGCAGCGAGACGCCGAGCGGGTGGGCGGGGTCGGTGCGCAGCTGTTCGAGGGTCGCCACCGGCACCTGGTTGTGCAGGGTGATGGCGAGACACTCTCCCTCCATCATCTCCATGGTCGGGCCCGGATAGGAGGCCGTCTGCGGCGTGAGGCCGTAACCGAGTCGGATCTGCGTTCCGTCCTTCGGCAGCTCCACGGCGTAGAGCTGAATGCTGCGGTCCGGCCTCGTGCAGCCCTCCGGCCGTTCGGCCGAGAACACGCCGCTGCCCGCGACCGCCAGCCCACCGGCGCCGAGCAGGGTCAGCACCACGGTCGCCGCCACCACCAGCATCCGGCGGGTGCTCGATCCGCGGCGAGGCGGCTCCGCCGCCGTCTCGTCCTGGGGCAGCCGCCAGGCCGACGCGCTCACCGGGCACCCCGCAGGTCGACCATGCGCTGGTAGCTGCGCTCGGCGGCGCCGAGGGACCCGGGCGGGTTGGGCTGGGCGTTGGGCCCGGTGTCCTGCTCCCACAGGTAGGTGAACCGTCCGCCGCCGTCGAGCTCGGTGAAGAAGTCGGCGAACGGGATGACGCCGGCACCGAATTCGACGTCCAGGTAGGAGTTGCCCTGCTGAGCGTCGGGCAGCGGTACGCCGTCCTTGACGTGGAACAGCGGGAAGCGGTGCGGTTGGGCCTTGACGTAGTCGACCGGCCGGAAGCCCGGGTACTTCCGCGCCCCGCCGTACGCCCAGAGGATGTCCATCTCCAGGTACACGTACCGCGGATCGGTGAGCTCCAGGAACAGGTCGTAGAGCCGCACGTCCGGCCGGTCGAGCGCGAAGCTGAACTCGATGGTGTGGTTGTGCTGGTAGAGCTTGACTCCCCGGGCGGCCGCGGCGGCGCCCCAGGCGTTGAACTCCGCCGCGGCCGCCCGGTACCCGTCGATGGTGCGGTTGCCGGTCGGTGCCGAGGCGGTGCCGATGGCCGGCATGCCGAGGGTCTCGGCGACGTCCAACTCCCATTCCAGGTTGGTGCGGAAGTCACCCAGTCCGCGGTGGCTGCCCGCGGCCTTCAGCCCGTTGTCGTCGAGCAGCTGCCGGATCTGGGCCGGGGTGATCGCTCCGACGCTGCCCTGCGTGTAGCCGGCGAACTCCACCTCCCGGTAGCCGATCCGGGACAGCTCCTCGAAGACCGCCGCGAAGCCGATCTGGGCGATCTTGTCGCGGACGCTGTAGAGCTGGATGCCCATGTGCCCGCGCGGGATCAGATGACCCCTGGAGTCGCCCGCCGCCGAGGCCGGCAGGGCGCCGGCGAGGCTGGCCGCACTGACCGCGACAGTGGATCCGGCGAGCCCGCGCAACAGCGCCCGACGGTCGATCCTGTATTTCGCCATGGTTGTCGTCCTTTCGTTCCGGTCAGCAGCAGGTGGTCGGGGCGGACGGCGTCCCGTTCGGGCAGCACGGGCTCAGCGGCGCGATCCGCACGTTGCGGAAGCTGATGACGTCGGCGGTGCCGTGGTTCTGCAGGCCGATGTGTCCGCGGGCGCTCTGCCGCCCCGCTCCGCCCGGGTCGTCCGCGCGGGGTGGACTGAACACGGCGTCCGGGGTGTTCACGTATTCGTTGATCAGCTCGCCGTTGCGGAAGACCGAGTAGTGCTGCCCCACCACCCGGATCTCGTAGTCGTTCCAGCTGCCCTTCGGGGTGACGTGCGCGCCGGCCAGGTCCACCCGGTCGAAGCCGTACACCGATCCGCTCTTGTACTGGTCGCCGTCCGGCCGGTCGTAGATCTGCAGCTCGTGGCCGTACTTGATGGCCACCCACTCCGGACGGGGCTCCGCCGCGTGGCGGTGCACATCGGGGAAGCGGACGAAGACCCCGCTGTTGGCCCGGCCGGTGCCGGGGGCGTCGTCGCGCCACTGGAGCTTGAGCGAGAAGTCGCCGTACGTCGCCGCGAGGAACCAGAGCATGCCGAGGCCGGCGACGGGACGGCTGGTGACGGACCCGTCGGCGTTGCGGGTGAAGCCACCCGCCCCGACGTGCTCCCACCGGTTGAACGACGCGGCCGAGGCGTCGAGCAACGGCTGGTAACCGTTCTTCTCGTCCGGCTTGCCGACGCCCGAGCGGCCGGCCGCGCTGACCAGCCGACCGTGCTCCTTGTGGTCGATCACACCCAGGTGGTGCAGGTGCTCCGCGACCTCCGTGACGTGCTTGACGAACTGGCCGTGATTCGGCCACGCCTTCTCGTCCTGGATGGCGTTGTTGATCGTGCAGCCGTCCTCGACGACCCGGTTGGGCACGCCGCTGTCCACGGTGCCGAGCCACACCGTCGGCCGGGTGTCCGGCACCGGGCAGGCGGTGGGTCCGTTGGCGACCACGGTGAAGGTGACGGACGCGGTGCCCGAGGTGTTGCCGGCCTTGTCGGTGGCCCGGTAGCTGAGCGTGTGCTGACCCGGCTGGTTGACGGTGACCGGCATGGAGTACCGGGCGTACGGCTGCGCGTCGAGGGAGTACTCGATGCGGTCGACGCCGGATCCCGCGTCCGCCGCGGAGAGGATCACGGTGGCGCTGCCGAGGTAGGCGCCGCTCGCGTCCTGCTGACCGGAGACGGCCGCGGCCGCGGTGGGCGGGGTGGTGTCCGGGGCTGGCGGCTGCACCACGGTGAACGACACCGACTGCGCCGCCGAGGTGTTACCCGCCTTGTCGGTGGCCCGGTACGCCAGCGTGTGCTGGCCCGGCTGGTTCACCGTGACCGGCGCCGAATAGCCCGCGTACGGCTGCCCGTCCAGGGAGTACTCGATCCGGTCGACGCCGGAGCCGCTGTCGGTGGCCGACAGCGTCACCGTCGCCGACCCCACGTACGCGCCGTTGCTGTCCCGCTGGCCGGTCACCGCCGCGTTCGCGGTCGGCGGGGTGGTGTCCGGCACCGGCGGGTCGACCACAGTGAACGACACCGACTGCGCCGCCGACGTGTTACCCGCCTTGTCTGTGGCCCGGTAGCTGACCGTGTGCTGGCCCGGCTGGCTCACGGTGACCGGCGCCGAGTAGCGGCCGTAGGCGCCGCCGTCGAGGGAGTACTCGATCCGGTCCACCCCGCTACCGGTGTCGGTGGCCGACACGGTCACCGTCGCCGACCCCACATACGCGCCGGTGTTGTCGCGCTGCCCGGTGACTCCGGCCGACGTGGTGGGCGGGGTGGTGTCCGGCGCCGGCGGGTC
The DNA here is from genome assembly GCF_040642975.1 of Micromonospora sp. NPDC047548. Lineage (NCBI taxonomy): Bacteria > Bacillati > Actinomycetota > Actinomycetes > Micromonosporales > Micromonosporaceae > Micromonospora > Micromonospora sp. NPDC047548. The sequence goes on along the minus strand of NZ_JBEYTI010000029.1, from coordinate 5,736 downwards.
GACCACGGTGAACGACACCGACTGCGCCGCCGAGGTGTTACCCGCCTTGTCGGTGGCCCGGTACGCCAGCGTGTGCTGGCCCGGCTGGTTCACCGTGACCGGCGCCGAGTAGCCCGCGTACGGCTGCCCGTCCAGGGAGTACTCGATCCGGTCCACCCCGGTGCCGGCGTCGGTGGCGGTGAGCGTGACCGTCGCCGACCCCACGTACGCCCCGGTGTCGTCGCGTTGGCCAGACAGGGCGGCCGACGCGGTGGGCGGGGTGGTGTCCGGCACCGGCGGGTCGACCACAGTGAACGACACCGACTGCGCCGCCGACGTGTTACCCGCCTTGTCGGTGGCCCGGTACGCCAACGTGTGCTGGCCCGGCTGGTTCACCGTGACCGGCGCCGAATAGCCCGCGTACGACTGCCCGTCCAGGGAGTACTCGATCCGGTCCACCCCGGTGCCGGTGTCGACAGCGGAGAGTGTCACGGTGGCGGTTCCGACGTAGGCACCGCTGTCGTCGCGCTGGCCCGTCACCGCGGCCGTCACGGTCGGCGGCGTGGTGTCCGGGGCCGGCGGTTCCACCACGGTGAACGACACCGACTGCGGTGTCGAGGTGTTACCCGCCTGGTCGGTGGCCCGGTAGCTGAAGGTGTGCTGCCCGGGCTGGTTGACGGTGACCGGCGCGGAGTAGGTCCCGTAGGTCCCGCCGTCGAGGGAGTACTCGATCCGCCCCACCCCGGATCCGCTGTCCGTGGCCGTGAGCGTCACCGTGGCCGAGCCCAGGTACGCGCCGGTGCCGTCCCGTTCGCCGGAGACCACGGCGGACACGGTCGGCGGGGTGGTGTCCGAACCGCCGCCGCTGACGACCAGCAGGCCGGTCATCCCGCCGTGGCCGGGGATCGCGCAGAAGTACCGGTAGGTGCCGGGCGAGAGCACGACGTCGATGGTCCACCGGCCCCCCTTGGCGTCGGTCGGGTCGGCCAGGATGTTCACGTCGACGTCGCTGTTGTACGCCGGATTGCCCGTGTCGAACGTCAGGGTGTGCTGCATGCCGGTGGTGTTGCCGGTCGCGGCGCTGTTCTCGAAGACGAGCGTGGCCGGCCCGGCTACGGCGGTGGTCGGAGCGGAGCGGTAGGCGAGGAAGTTGTTGCCGGCGGTCCAGGTGAGCACCTGGGCCTGCACCTGCTGCTGGCCTGCCGCCGAGGCCGCCGTCGCCCGTTCCGGGCCGGCCGGTCGGGCGCTCGCCGGCACCGCCACCAGCCCGGCGGTCACCCATAGCAGGACCGCTGTGGCGACAGCGGTGATCGATCTCCGGAGCCGGCCCGCAGGGAGCCGGCCAGGCAATGGATACCCGTTCATCAATGCCTCTCTCACAGGTCTGAGGAGCACCGGCGGAGGTCCGCATCACCCCTCCGATGTCACCTCTTGTCGCTATATGTCGCCGGAATCAACGAACCGTGCCTCCCCTTTCCGGCCGCACGGGATCCTCGGCCGTGGCCTGCGGCCACGGTCGTGCTGTGTGGATGGCTTCGCCTGAGGTCAGCGGGCGAGCCGAATCGCCCGCGCGTCAGGCAGGACTGCGCGTCGGAGCTGCCGGGGCGTTAGTTCAGCCCCGGAGCTGACGAGGCGCCATCGAGAGGTGGGATGGACTGGAGCCACACGGCGCGTCTCCACATCGGGTTGCTCGTTCCTCGTTGCCCGGCTGGGCCGGAGGTGGCATCCCTGGGTCGGGACCGTGCCCCCGGACGTCTCGCGCCGTCTGGGACCACGGTTCGAGATCTACCGCGCCGCCGGTTTATCTCGACGAAACATATTGATGGTTCCCGACACTACTAAGTTGGCATCAAGGTGTCCAGAGCTTCTGTCGACGTCGGCGGTACTTTTCTCCGCTGCGACGAAAGTCTGTGGCGTCGCCCGCCCGTGCAGGCGTTACATCGAAGACAGTCCACCTCGGACCGAGTACGGCGGGGGCGGTGCCGCGGGGGCAGCCGAGCGTGGCGTCCGCGCCGTCCGGGAACGGCGGGCCGGTCGGCACGCGCTCCATGAACGTGTGCGGTGTCGTCCGCCCGGATACGATCGCCCGACTGGTGCCGGAGGCGTCCAATCCAGAGGCCGACATCCGGCCCACCAAGGGCAGGTGCTCGTTCTCGGGGCCGGGCGGGCGAGGGCGCCAGCCGGGCCGAGGTGTTCCTGCGGTTCGGTTACGTGCGTTCGACGCGACGCACCGTACGCCTCCCGCAACGCGCTGTTCGAAGCGACGCGAAACGTGGCGCAGGAGGTCGCCACGCGATGTTACGGAAGGCGCTGAGCGGGCTGACCTGCCCGGACGAGGAGGACCCCGGCACCTGGTGGGAGGCCGAGCTGTCACTGCACCGGCACCAGCCGGCGGCGCGGCCAAGCCCCTGCCCGTAGCGGCGGGGCGACCCGGCGCCGGTGGCCGGCCAGCAGGGGGTGCGGCGGACCCGGGGCCTACGTACCGATCCGGCGTGGATCCATCCGGGTGACCGCCGGCCCGGTGAGCTGCCAGAACTCCTTCGGCAGTTGGGAGACGAAGTCCCTGTATTCCTTCGCGCTGACCGCCGCACGCAGCGTGTCCAGCACGGCGCGCGCACCGTCGGTCGCCGTCTGAAGATCCACCGCGGCCCGGGCCTGAACCCGCTCGAGGAATTCGGCGAGCCCGAACGGCACGGCATCGTCGTTGGGTTTGGGTACGTACACCCGCAGCTCCTCGGGAAGCTGCGAGGCGAGGTCCCGTGCCTGACCGCCACTGATCCGTTCCGCCAACGTCTCCAGCGTGGCACGGGTGATCGGCTCGGCCTGCACTGGTGAGACCCCTGGCCGCATCGCCACCGCCTGGACGAACTCCGCGTGGTTCACCTCGGACCCCCTCTCGCACCGGACCGAGCGCGTACCCGCGCACACCGGGCTGAAACGATCAGCTCGCGCGGGGCCGCACTCCCAGCAGCGCCGCCACCTGGGCCGGGAAGCCCATCAGATCGAGGCGCGCGCCGCCGCGACGATGGCGCTCACCCCGATCCCCGCCTGGTCCATCAGCTGCGCCGGCGTCCCGGAGGTGGGCAGCCCGCGTACCGCCAGATGTGTCACCCGCAGCGGCTCGGCCAGGTCGGCCAGCGATTCGAGGACGGCAGACCCCAGGCCACCTTCGGGGTAGTGGTCCTCGACGATTACCAGCCGACCGCCGGTGTCCCGGACGGCGGCGAGCAACCGCTCCCGGTCCAGCGGTTTGACCGAGTAGAGGTCGATGACCCGGGCGTTGATCCCCCCGGCTGCCAGCTCGTCGGCGGCGGCGAGGCAGTTGTGCACGGTCACCCCGGCACCGATCAGCGCCACCCGGTCGTCGTCGCCGCCGCGGAGCAGCTTGCTGCCGCCCACCGGGAAGGCGTCGTCGTTGTCGTAGAGCACGGGGTGCCCGCCCCGGGTGGTGCGCAGGTAGTTGACGCCCTTGCGGTCGACCATCTGGGCGACGAGAGCGGCGCAGGACACGGCGTCACTGGGGTAGAGCACTGTCGACCCCTGAACGGCGCGCATCGCCGCCAGGTCCTCCAGCCCCATCTGGGAGGGACCATCCGCCCCGATCTCCACCCCCGCGTGCGACCCGGACAGGGCGATGTCGGCCCGGGAGATGCCCGCCATGCGGACGAAGTCGAAGGCGCGGGACAGGAACGCCGCGAACGTCGCGGCGAAGGGCCGGTATCCGCGCACCTGCAGCCCGACCGCCGCGGCGACCAGTTGCTGTTCCGAGATGAACATCTCGAAGAACCGGTCGGGGTACATCTTGGCGAACTCGTCGGCGCGGGTGGAGTCGCTGACTTCGCCGTCCAAGGCGACCACGTCCGGCCGGGAGCCCAGCGCGCGCAGCGCATCGCCGTACGCGTTCCGGGTGGCCACCTTCGCTCCCCTGTCGTACCGGGGCAGCACGGGCGGCTCGCCGGCGCGGGTGTCGGCTGGCGGGGCGGGCTCGGGCCGCGGCCCGGTGATGCGGATCTGGCGTACCCCGCCGAGAGCCTTGACGGCCCGCTCGGCGAGATCGGGCTTCAGTGGCTTGCCGTGCCAGCCCGGCTTGTTCTCGACCTCCGGCACTCCCTTGCCCTTGACCGTCCGGGCGAGCACCACGGTGGGGCCCGTCGACTGCCGGGCGCGGCCCAACGCCTCGTCGATCGCGGCCAGGTCGTGGCCGTCGATGACGATCGCCTGGCAGCCGAACGCCTCGACCCGCCGCCGGTAGGTGTCCAGATCCCACTCCAGCTCGGTCGGCCCCCGCTGCCCGAGCCGGTTGACATCGACGATCGCGGTGAGGTTGTGCAGCCCGTAGTGGCCGGCCTTGTCCAGTGCCTCCCAGATGGAGCCCTCGGCCGTCTCGCTGTCGCCGCACACCGCCCACACGTGGTAAGGCAGATGATCGAGGTGCCGGCCCGCCAGCGCGATACCGACGCCGACCGGCAGTCCCTGACCGAGCGAACCGGTGGCGACGTCGACCCAGGGCAACGCCGGTGTGGGGTGCCCCTGCAGACGCGACCCGAACTGGCGGTAGCTGTCGACCAACTCCTGGTCGGTGATCGCACCCACCGCCTTGAAGACCGCGTACAGCAGCGGCGAGGCGTGGCCCTTGGAGAAGATCAGGTGGTCGTTGGCGCGGCCGCGCGGCTCCGCCCAGTCGTAACGCAGGTGCCGGGAGATCAGCACCGCGAGCAGATCAGCGGCGGACAGGCTCGATGTCGGATGCCCGGACCCGGCCTGAGTGCTGCACCGGATCGCATCCACCCGCAGCTGGGCGGCAAGCTCACCCAGTTGAGTGATCTCCTCGTCGCGGAGAGTGCGCTCTGCTTCCATCGTCACCGGCATCGCCTCCAGCGATCGGCTCCTTCGGCCAGTGCTCCACGCCTGGGCCGTCCGGCCCGACCAACCGGGCCGCTCGCCGCTGGCCGACTCCGCACCTACGCTAGTCAGGAAACCCGGTCGCCATCCCGTAACCACCGATTTGACAGCTCAGGTCCCGAAGCTCACCTCGCGGTGAGGGGGCGCGGCCTCCTCCGGGCGTCTGCAACTTGCACCGCCGTTTCCCGTGGCGGTGCACGGGTAGACGCCGCCATCCGGTCGAGAGGAAGGCCCCGAAGGTGGACAGCAACGACTTCATCGGCTTGGTGGCGAAGCGGGCGAACACGTCATCAGCGCAGGCGACCGCCCTCACCCGGGCCACGCTGCGGACCCTGGCGGAACGGATCGACGGAGGCGAGGCCCGTGACCTCGCCACCCAGCTTCCCGAGGAACTTCAGGCCTACGCGTTCGCCTCCAGCGAGACCGGCGAACGGTTCGGGCTCGACGTCTTCGTGCAACGGGTCAGTGGACGCGCCGAGGTGGATCCGGCGCTGGCGGAGGCCGGCATGCGCGCGGTGTTCGACACCCTCCGCGAGACCGTCACGCCCGGCGAGTACGACGACGCCATTTCCCAGCTCCCGGCGGAACTCTCGCAGGTCGCCAACCCGGCTGCGCCCTTCGACGGACAGCGCAGCCGCGGTTAGGGGTGCCATTCGGCGGGGGCGCTGCGGGCTCTCTCACCCGATGTCCGGGGGAGGTGAAGGCGGACCGCGGCGACCTGGAGCGGCGGGCGGTGGGCGCCCGCAGCGGACTTGGTGACGGGCCGAAACGCAGTCAGGGCCACCCCGGATGGGGTGGCCCTGACTGAATGTTTGTCCGGCGGTGTCCTACTCTCCCACACCCTCCCGAGTGCAG
>NZ_JBEYTI010000028.1:0-74654 GCF_040642975.1 Micromonospora sp. NPDC047548 | reverse complement strand
GCAAGATCCGCCGCTGCACCGACCGCAACGCCAACATCATCGACTTCTACCTGTACCTGGCAGCAGCCATCGTCACAATCCGTCAACTCATCCGCCGTGCCCGCACGCTCTACCGCTGGGACACCCGACCCACCACCCGCAGGCTCAAGTAACACCTATTGCCGGTCGCTCTAAGTTCTGGGCGCTTTGTCCGACGGCGTTCGTCCGCGTCTGCGACCTCGGGCGACTGTCCGCGCTAGTCCACCGGAAGGTGTCCACGTCCGGGTCGGTTGCTGTCGACAGCTACCCACTCGCATCCCGGTCGCTGGCACGGGCGGCCCGCGGGGCTCGCTCTGCCGGCATACTTTGCCTGTGTCGACACCCGCCAGCCCCGACCGGTGCAACGCGGCTACCTCGACCGTTTGGATCTTTCACGGCCTCAACGCTCGATTCGCTTCCGTGTGTTCCTGTCCCAGCCGACGGACTTGCCTCGGCGGCACAGCATCGACTATCCGGCATTTTGAGCGAATACCCCGTAGGCATCAGCTGCTACGACCAGGCCGTGATGGCCGGCCGCTTCCAACCGAGCAAGCCGCACCATGGAACGCCTGAACATCTTGCCGGCTACTCGCCCGCCCTCGGCCATGTGCATCTGACCGATGGCAGACCGGACTAGCCCATCGGAACTGTTTGCTGACCTCTTCGGTGTGAACGCGGGTGCGGGCCACTGCTGGATGTCAACGCGTGGCGTTCTGCGCTGCCCAGCACGGCCTCACTGCTGACTCGTGCTGTTTGCCGCCCCTTGCTGCTGTTGCTTTGCTGCCTCCTGGCTGCTCTACCCCGCTTGGCGCAGCTGCTAGGACGGGTCCGCCGAGGTGCACATGCCCAGAGCGGATCGCACATGCCACGGCCTGCGCGATCGCCTCACCGCCGACTGCGCTGGCGACGTGTACGCCGCGAAGGCCGTACCATTTTCGTCGCCTCGCGACCGCCTCCGCCCGGTGACGGCGACCCGGTCCGGCGCCACGGGCCGTTTGCCCTGCTTGGTGAGGCTGCGTCGGCGTCGCGGGGTGCGTCCGGCCAGGCCAAGGGCGGCCATCCGGGCCGCGACGGTGTTGACCGACACCTGCCACCCGTCGGCGTGCAGATCCTGGGCCACCCGGGGGGAGCCGTACGTGCCGCCGGAGGCGTCGAAGCAGGCTCGGATCACCTCATCAAGGGCGTCCCGGCGGGTCTGCCGCGCGGTGGGCTGCCAGTCACGCCACTTGTAGAACCACGACTCGGACAGCCCCAACGCCCTGCAGGTCACCGCGTGCGGCACGGCGTGCTCGGTCCTCTGGGCGGTGACGAGGCGGGCCACACTCACTTCGTCGCCTCCTTGACCCACAGGACCACAGATCGCTTGAGCACGTCGCGCTCCATCGCCAACTCCGCGTTCTCCTTACGCAGCCTGACCAGCTCAGCGCGTTCATCCTCACCAAGAACCCCGGCGGCAGCCTGGCCCGAGCCCGCCGGTCCTGCGCCACCCAGTTCGCCAGGGTGCCGTCATGATCCCCAGATCCCGGGCCACCTGCGCGATCGGCTTACCCGTCTCCCGCACGATCCGCACGGCGCCCTCGCGGAACTCCCGGTCGAACAGCCTCCTCGTCTCAGCCATGACCATCTATCCCCTTAGGTCCGGCCTCCACGCTATCGGGGGAACCTCACGTTTCGACCCGGGCGCGGACGGTGCGGTGCTGCTTGTTCAGGTCTTCCTTCCAGCCGGGCAGCTCGCTGCCGTCGGCGGGCTTGCTGTTGTACGGGATGATGACCTCCGGTTTGCCGCGGTAGCCGCCGTCGCCAGGAGGCGGCGCCGCAAGGGGGTTGGGGACATGTACAGCACGAGGGGGCCGATGATGTCGGGGAGAACGCTCGCGAAAGCGCTGACGACGACCGTCGTCGCTCTGGCGGTGATCGGGTCTATCACGGCCTGGATCCTGTCGGACAACGGCTATCTGCCGGGCGACGCCATGGTGCGGGCCTGGTCGGCCGCGAAGGACCGACCCACCGACGGCCATGCCAACGGTACGTGGGTCGTCGGTGACGTCGCCGTCCGCAGTCGGTTCGACGCGGTGACCGGGTTTGGCCTTGTCGACGGGCAGAACGGCAAGGAGCTCTGGGAGTACGTGCCGCCCGGCCGCGCCCAGATCTGCGGGAGCGCGCGGCACGCAGACGCGTCGGTCCTGCTCGTCGCGTATGGGGAGGAGGGCGGCGAGACGAGCGAACCCGCCCCGCAGGGAAAGGGCTGTGCGACCGTCCTCGCTCTCGACGTGAAGGATGGGCGGGAGCTGTGGGCCGCCCAGCGGAAGGTCGCGACCGGTCGGTTCGGCCAGGGCTCCCAGTTCCTGGACGCGGGCGGCGACATCGCCGTGGTCGCCCATGACCACCGCGACGCGCGGCTGGCGCGGACCAAAGACGACCACACCTCCCTGCGCGCCCTCGACCTGCGCACCGGCAAGCCCCGCTGGACGGCGGACATGCCCGACGAGTGCGGCACGCACAAGGTCTCCGTCGGCAAGGAGCAAGTCTTCGCCGTCCTGGAATGCGGCGGTGGGGACACCGATGACGTGGGCGTCGGCAGCACCGACGGCGCCGAGCTGATGATGGCCGCGTTCGACCGCGAAACCGGCGCCCTGAACTGGAATGTTCCCATGGACGACCGCCGCCCCCTGAACCTGAGCGCCACGGTAGTCATCGAATCGACCGACCCGCTGGTGCTCGCCGTCGGACGGTCCACGAACCTCGACACGGGCACGCACTTCTCCTTCGGCAAGGACGGACGGCCGCGCCCTGGCATCGAGTTCGACGGCGATTACGGCAAGATCGCCGCGGCCGATGCATCGCAGACGGCGATCGTCGGCGAGCGGATGTACGCGTTGGCGGGGTTCTGGCAGAAGGGACAGCGGCACCGGTTGGTCGCCTTCGACCTGACGACCGGCGAAGAAGTGTGGAAGGTGACCCTGGACGACCCCGCCGCTGCGCTGTCCGCGCGAGGCGACCGGATCACCGTCCTGGGCGAGTGGTCTACCCAGAGCAGCAGCATCAGCTACCTGTTCGAGCACGACGCCGACAACGGCGAGGAACTCGACGAACGCCATTTCCGCGATGACGTGCCCGGCCCCATATCAGTCTTCTACGAGCACGGGGGGCGGATCATCGTCGCAGGGTGGGGCGGCGGCCATACCTTCACCGCCTTCGAGCGGTGGTGAGCGGCTAACAAACAGACACCGATCGCGTCCCCCGCGCCATCCCGTCTTCCATCGACCCGCCCTGATGGGGAGCGGGCCGCCGCCCGGCCCGCCACGTCAAGCGGACCTTGACGGCTCGTCCGGGCGCCGGCGGGCCGGGCGGCGGTCTGCTCGGCTTGCCTGGGTCGATGGCAGGTGCACGGTCTGACACGGCCAGTCGACGTGACCCGAAGGGCAGTCACCTCGATCCACCACCACCAGGTGGCTGCCCTCCACCCGACCAACTCACGGTACGCACGGCTGCCCCGGCCTGCAGCCCAGGCCCTCGGCAGAACGCAGAAACGCACACTCATGCTTGAAGCAAGTGCGCCTGGTCGTCTACTGCAGTGCCATGTTGGTGACCATCGTGACGAGCCGCCAACTGCGCGCTGTCGGCCCAGCGATCGGTCCGAACGCGAGGACGCTGCCTTCCTGGGTTTTTTCGTGGCGGATTCGCGCTCGGCCTCGGCCGGCAATACGGCGTCAGCCGCGACGGTCGCCGGTGACGACCGGCGCGGTAGTGCAGCCCGCACGCACCCTCTTCTACCGCAAGTCGCGTTGAAGCGCGGCCGGGCCTTGCCTGGTCATCCGACCGCCGCACCTGCCAAGCCCGCTACTCCGGTCGGAAGGGCTCGTGGCCGTCCAACCTCCGCGCGGCACCTTCGTCAGCCGACCGAGACGGTGACCCTACTCAAGGGAGACACCGCCTCAGCCCGGATGCCCACCCCTGTCGAGCGCAAGGAACTGGACATCGGCGAAGGCGTCCCCGTGCTGGTGGTCTTCCGCGCCGACGGCTCCCGCGAGCTGTACCCCGCCGACCGCATCCGGGTCGGTCGCTGACCTACGCTCCTCGTCGTTTGCCTGGGCGCTGTACGAAAGTACACCGGAGCCGGGGGTTAAATCGGGTGTCTCCTTGCCAGTGCGCATAGATGGTGACCAGGTGAGCCGGCCTCTGGACGGGAGCGAGTACGTCGCGAGCGTGGAACGCATGTTCCCGGAGAAGCTGGCGGAAACCGTTCTCGACTCTCCCGACAGCATGCGTCCGTGAGCTGAGGGAGGCCTGTCCAGCCCGTTCAAGCAGCGGCCTGTTCGCCCGACCGGAACGTGTCAAGGGATTGAGGCCAGTGGGTTCCCCCTCGATGGGAAGCGGGGCGGGCGAGGTCGAGCGGGGTCAGCCGCGCAGGGCCCGGTTGCGCCGGGCGCGGAGGCGGTGCAGGACGTCGGTGCCGCCCCGGCCGAAGTGGTCGTGCAGGGCCCGGTACTCGGCGTACAGCTCGTCGTAGGCGGCGGCGCGCGCCGGGTCCGGGTGGAACGTCTCGCGGTGCGGGGCGCCCATCGCCTCCGACGCGGTCGGCACGTCCGGGTACGCCGCGCCGGCCACCGCCGCGTGGATGGCCGCGCCGAGCGCCGCCGGGTGCGCCGCGTCCGGCACGTGCAGCGGCCGGCCGAGCACGTCGGCGTAGATCCGCAGGAGCAGCCGGTTGGTGGTGAGGCCGCCCGCGGCGGTCAGCTCGCGCACCGGCACCCCGACGGCGGTGAACGCCTCGACCACGATGCGCGCGCCGAACGCGGTCGCCTCCAGCAGCGCCCGCCAGATCTCCTCCGGCCGGGTGGCCAGGGTCAGCCCGACCAGCACGCCGCTCAGCTCGTGGTCCATCAACACCGAACGGTTGCCGCTGTGCCAGTCCAGCGCGAGCAGCCCGTGCCCGCCGACCGGCTGGTCGGCGGCGAGCGAGTCCAGCAGCTCGTACGGGGTGATCCCGCGCCGCCGCGCGTCGTCGGCGTACCGGCCGGGCAGTGCCTGCTCGACGTACCAGGCGAAGATGTCGCCGACGCCGCTCTGCCCGGCCTCGTACGCCCAGCTGCCGGCGCTGACCCCGCCGTCGACCACCCCGCAGACGCCGGGCACCTCGTGGCAGGCGTCCGCGTTCATGATCAGGCAGGTGGAGGTGCCGAGCACGGCGAGCATTCGCCCCAGCGCGACGCAGCGGGCCGCCGCCGCGGTGACGTGCGCGTCGATCGCGCCCACCGCCACCGGTGTCCCGGCCGGCAGGCCGGTCCAGCCGGCCGCCTCGGCGGTGAGCCCGCCGGCCCGGCCGCCGAGCGGGGCGAGCGGCCCGTCGACCTTGGCCAGCAGTCCGGGCAGGGCCGGGTGCAGCGCGGCGAGGAACTCCGGTGACGGGTCGCGGCCGTCCTGGCGCAGCCCCTTGAAGCCGGCGGCGGAGATGTTGCGGGTCTCCCGGCCGCAGAGCCGCCAGACGATCCAGTCCGCCGCCTCGATCCAGCGCTGCGCGGTGTCGAAGACCTCCGGGTCGGCCTCCAGCAACTCCAGCGCCTTGGCCAGCTGCCACTCCGCGGAGACCCGGCCGCCGTAGCGGGCCAGCCAGGGCTCGCCGCGGTCCCCGGCGACGGCGTTGATCCGGTCGGCCTGGGGCTGGGCGGCGTGGTGTTTCCACAGCTTGGGCCAGGCGTGCGGCCGGTCCCGCAGCGCGGGCAGCGCGCAGAGCGGGGTGCCGTCGGCGAGCGTCGGCAGCACGGTGCAGGAGGTGGCGTCCACGCCGACGCCGACCACGTCGCGCGGGTCGACCCCGGCGGCGGCCAGCGCGGCGGGCACCGCGACCCGCAGCACGTCCAGGTGGTCGGCCGGGTCCTGCAGGGCCCAGTCCGGGGGCAGCGACGGGCCATCCGGCAGCCGGTCGGTGAGCACCCCGTGCCGGTACGCGTGCACCGCGCTGCCGAGCTCGGCGCCGTCGTCGACGGCGACCACCACCGCCCGGCCGGACAGCGTGCCGAAGTCCACGCCGACGGCGTACCGGCGCCGGTTCCGCTGCACCACCGCTCCCCCTCCCGCCGCCCCGGCGGGGACGGCCGGGGCGGGGATCACGCTAACAACAACGGGGGATGAACGGCCGGTGGCAGGTCAGGGAAGCGGGCGCTTGAGGTGGTAGCGGTGCACCTCGGTGCTGCCCTGGACGTTGTTCACGTCCTCCGCGGCGGAGACCAGCTCCCAGCCCTGCCGACCGGCCCGGTTGAGGTGGGCGATCGCGGTGTCGCCGTACGCCGTGATGTCGGTGCGCGACCCGTCCGGGGCGTACCAGACGAACGAGACGTGGAAATTGCGGCCCTGTCCCTGGTAGCGGCGGACCAGCAGGGCGTACTCCCAGGCGACCATGGCGTCCATTATGGCCGTCCGATCAGGAGCAACGCAGCACGGGGGGTGGCGGATCGCCGACGGTACGGCGTCACCCGGTGGGCAGCGGCGCGCGGTCGAGCTCGTCGGCGACCAGCGCGGCGAGCCGGTCCAGGCCGAGGTCGATCTGGTCCGGGGTGATCGCGCTGACCGACAGGCGCAGCGCGTTGACGGGTGCGCCGTCGTCGTAGAAATGCGCCATCGGGGTCCACAGCACGCCGTACCGCCGGGCCGAGCGGCGCAGCAGCGCGTCGTCGACCGGGAACGGCACGGTGAGCACCAGGAAGAACCCGCCGGCCGGCGCGTTCCAGCTCACCGGCGAGGGGGCCGGGAACCGCCGGGCCAGGCCGGCGAGCAGGTGGCGCAGGTTGCGGCCGTACGCGGCGCGCTGGCGGACGGTGGCGGTGACCAGCGAGCAGTCGTGTTCCAGCAGCGCGCCGCCGATGATCGCCTGGGCCAGCGGCGAGGTGTTCACGGTGACCATGCTCTTGATCTTGGCAAGCTGGTCGGCGAAAAGCCCGACAGCGCCGTCCGGGCCGGCGACCCGCTGGTCGGCGACGACGTAGCCGACCCGCGCGCCGGGCAGCACCGTCTTGGCGAACGAGCCGAGGTAGACCACCCGGCGCCGGGTGTCCAGCGCCTTGAGGGTCGGCAGCCGGCCCTGGTCGCCGGCCGGGAAGAGGCCGTACGGGTTGTCCTCGATCACCAGCAGCTCCTCCTCGGCGGCCAGGTCGAGCAGCCGCCGCCGGTCGTCGAGGGTGATCCTGGCCCCGGAGGGGTTGGCGAAGTCCGGCATCACGTAGCAGGCCCGGGGCCGCAGTCCCTCGGCGCGGGCCCGGCGCACCTGGTCGAGCAGGTCGGCCAGGTCGACGCCGGCCGGCCCGCCGGCCACCGGGCGGACCGGCAGGTCCAGCAGGCGGGCCGCGCCGGTCAACCCGACGTACGTCGGGGCCACCGCGAGCAGCAGGTCGCGCGGCCCGGCACGCAGCGCGCGCAGCACCAGGAACATCGCCTCCTGGCAGCCGGCGGTCACCACGACGGACTCTGGGTCGACGTGGACGCCCTCGTCGACGGCGAGGTTGCGGGCGACGAGGTGGTGGACGACGCCCTTGGTGCGGCCGTACTGGAACAGCGTGCGCCGGACCTGCTCGGGGTCCTGGCCCAGGTCCTCGGCGAGGTGCCGGCGGAACCGCGCCAGCCACCGGGGCGGCGCGTCGTCGTCGAAGAACTCCTCGTAGGGCCGCCCGGCAGCGAGCGAGACCGCCTCGGGCCAGTGCTGGGCGACCTCGTTGAGGAAGTTCATCGAGTTCAGGGCCGGGTCGTCGACCGCCGGGTGCAGCTCGGCCAGGTCCACGTCCACCGGTTCGTCCACGTCCACCGGTTCGTCCACGTTCAGCCTCCCGTCGTGGTGCGCAGCTGCCGGGCCTGCCCGGGGTCGGCGCAGCCGCTGAGGGTGAGCGCGTCGCGCAGCTCGGCGGCGAGCAGCGCCAGCGCCGCCTCCGCGCCGGCCCGGCCACCCGCCGCCAGGGCCCAGAGCATCGGCCGGCCCACCAGCACGCCGGTGGCGCCGAGGGCGAGCGCCCGCAGCACGTCGGTGCCGCTGCGCACGCCGCTGTCGAGCAGCACCTCGGCCCGGCCGTCGACCGCCGCGACCACCTCGGGGAGCACGGTGGCGCTGGCGGGCGCGCTGTCGAGCTGCCGGCCGCCGTGGTTGGAGACCACCACGGCGTCCGCGCCCGCCTGCGCCGCGCGCACCGCGTCACGCGGGTCGAGGATCCCCTTGACCAGCAGGGGCAGCGGGGTACGCTGCCGCAGCCAGTCGAGGTCCGCCCAGCTCAGCGCGGGCGCGAAGACCGCGCCGGTGTGCGCGGCGATCGCCGACACCCCGGGCGTGCCGGTGTGCGCCAGGTCGTCCCGGCCGCCGGGCAGGTTGGCGGCGACGACGTGCGGGGGCAGCGCGAAGGCGTTGCGGACGTCGCGCAGCCGCCGGCCGAGCACCGGCACGTCGACGGTCACCATCAGCGCGGTGCAGCCCGCGGTGTGCGCCCGGTCCAGCAGATCGGCGATCAGCCCCCGGTCGCGCAGCCAGTAGAGCTGGAACCAGACCGGCCCGCCCGAGCCCGCGGTGACCTCCTCCACCGCCGTGCTGCTCAACGTGCTGAGCACGTACGGCACGCCGGCCGCCGCAGCCGCCGCGGCCAGCGCCGGCTCGCCGTCGGGGTGCAGCAGCCGCTGGTACGCCATCGGCGCCACCGCCACCGGCATCGCCTGGTCCCGGCCCAGCAGGGCGGCCCCGGTGCGCGCGCTGTCCACACCGGTGAGCACCCGGGGCAGCACCGCCACCCGGTCCAGGGCGGCCCGGTTGGCGGCGAGGGTGGTCTCGGCGCCGCTGCCCCCGGCGACGAAGTCCCACACCTCGGGCGGCAGGACCGCCCGGGCCAGGTCGGCGAAGTCGGCCAGGCCGGCCGGCGGGGTCGGCGGGGGCGGCTGCTGACCGGCCCCCGCGAGCGGATCGGTCAGCGGCACGTCGGGCAGCGCCGGGTCAGCCATCGGCGGCCCTGCCCGACGCCGGCACGGCATCGGCTGCCGGCGACCCAGCGTGGCCCGCCGCCGGGTTGACGCCACCGACCGCCGGGGTGCCGGGCGACCGCGCCCCCGCCACGAAGCGTTCGCGCAGGAAGGCCGCGGCCTCGCCCTGTGCCCGCCGGCCGGCGTCGAACACCCCGGGCATCGCGAAGAAGCCGTGGATCATGCCGGCGTAGCGGGTCGACGCCACCGGCACGCCCGCCTCGCGCAGCCGCTCGGCGTACCGCTCCCCCTCCTCGCGCAGCGGGTCGTATTCGGCGGTGATGACCAGGGCCGGCGGGAGGCCGGACAGGTCCTCGGCAAGCAGCGGCGAGGCGAGCGGGTCCACCCTGTCTGCCGGGTCGGCCAGGTAGTGCCCCCGGTACCAGTCGACGGAGTGCCGGTTGAACAGCAGCGGGTCCTCGTCGCCGGCCGGGGCGCGGTCGGCCCGGTGGTCGGTGTTCGGGTAGACCAGCAGCTGCCCGGCGAGCCGGGGGCCTGCCGAGCGGGCCAGCAGGGTCACCGCCGCGGCCAGGTTGCCGCCGGCGCTGTCGCCGCCGACGGCGAGACGCTCCGGGTCCACCCCGAACTCCTCGCCGTGCGCGGCGATCCACGTGGCGGCGGCGTGGCAGTCGTACACGGCGGCCGGGAAGGGGTGTTCCGGGGCGAGCCGGTAGCCGACCGTGATCACCTGGCCTCCGGTGGCGTTGGCGAGCCGCCGGCAGATGCCGTCGGCGGTGTCCACGCTGCCCAGCGTCCAGCCACCGCCGAAGAAGTACAGCAGGGTGGGCAGCGGGCCGTCGCCGGCCGGCCGGTGGATCCGTACCGGAAGGTCGCCGGCGGGACCGGGGATGTGGCTGTCGCGTACCGCGTGGACCGGCTCGACGTCGCCGCCGCCGGCGCGGATCGCGGCGAGGTCGGCGGCGCGGGCCTCGGCGAGGGTCTGGGTGTAGAGCGGCGGGGTGCCGGCCGCCGCCCGCGCGGCCCGGTACGCCACCACCTGGGGGTCGAGGGGCATGCCGTCTCCTATCCGCCGGTCGAGACGAAGAGCTTGTCGATGCCGCGCAGGAAGAGGCTCCCGCTGTAGGTCGGTGTCCGGGTGACCGTCAGCCGCGGGAAGCGGGCGAGGAGCCGGGGCAGGGCGAGCCGGCCCTCCAGCCGGGACACCGCCGAGCCGAGGCAGAAGTGCAGTCCGACGCCGAAGGCGAGCGACGGCGGCCCGTCCCGCCGGGGGTCGAACCGGTCCGGGTCGGGGAAGCGGGCCGGGTCGCGGTTGGCCGCCGCGATGATCAGCAGGACGTTCTCGCCCTGCCGGACCGGCACGCCGCCGAGCACCGTGTCCCGGGGCGCGGCCCGGGCCAGGAAGTGCACGGGGCTCTCCAACCGCAGCACCTCGTCCACGCAGCCGCGGGCGAGCGCGTCGTCACCGGGCAGCGCCGCGGCGACGTCCGGGTGCGCCAGCAACACCGGCAGGCCGTTGCTGAACATGTAGACGGTGGTCACGAAGCTGGCGTTGAACAGCACGATCAGGTTGCTGATCAGCTCGTCCTCGGTCAGCTCCACGTCCCCGGAGTCCAGTGCCTCGACCAGCCCGCTGATCAGGTCCTGACCCGGCTGCCGGCGCCGGTGCGCGATCAGCTCCCGGTAGTAGCCGCGCAGCTCCTCGGCGGCCTGGTTGGCCCGGGCGAGGCGCTCCGGAGTCTTGCCGGCCACATCCATGTACTCGTCGATCCAGTCGACCCGCTGCCGGTACCAGGGCAGGTCAGCCTCCGGCAGCCCGATGAACTCGGCCATCACCAGCGCCGGCACCGGGTACGCGAAGTCGGCGACGAAGTCGACCTCGCTCCCGCCGGCGCCGGCCTCGGCCATCCGGTCGAGCATGGTGTCGACCACCCGGACGATCACCGGTTCCAGCGCGCCGAGCCGGCGCGGGGTGAAGGTCTTCGCGAACACCGCCCGCATCCGGGTGTGCTCGGGCGGGTCGGTGAACATCATCGAGGACAGGAACGTCCGCAGGATCTCCTGGTCCTGCCAGCCGGGCGGGGCACCCTTGTACCACTCCGGATCGCGCAGCACCCGGTCGACCAGGTCGTACCCGCCGGCGACGGCGGAGACGGTGCTGTGCTCAGGGCGGGTCGGGACGGTGCTGATCGGTCCGTGCCCGTGCAGGGCCGCGTACCACGGATAGGGGTTCTGCCGGCCCTGCTCGCTGTAGAGGCCGGTGAGGATCTCGTCGACGTCCACGGTGGCGCTTCCTCCCCAGGATGGACGGTGGGGCGGCGGGTCACCCCGCCGCCCCACCGTGTCAGAGTCCGAGCAGTCGTAGTGGTACGGCGTCCGCCATCGCCTGGTTGCCGGCGTCGTTCGGGTGGATGTGGTCACCCGAGTCGTACGCCGGCAGCAGCCGGCTCGGCTGCCCCGGGTCGCGGAGCACCGCCTCGAAGTCGAGCACCCCGTCGAACTCGTGGGCGCCCGGGCCGCGCAGCCAGCTGTTGACCGCCTGCCGGGTGGCGTCCTTCTCCGGCGTCCACACCCCCGGGTTGCCGTGCCCCTCGTACGGGGTCAGGGTGGCCGCCAGGCTGCGCAGGCCGCGCGCCTTGACCTGCTGGTTGACCTGCCGCAGCGCGGCGATGATCTGCTCGGCGGAGTCGTTGGACATCCAGATGTCGTTGATGCCCAGGTGGGTGACGACGGTCTTCACGCCGGTCTGCGGGAAGACGTCCTCGTTGAGTCGGGCGAGGGCGTTGGGGCCCAGCTCGTGGTAGCCGGGGAAGCCACCGGCGCCTGGCTCCGGGCCCTCGTGGTTGAGCCGGTTGCCGGCGAGGCTGAGGTTGAGCACGCCGGGGGTGCGCACCTCGGGCCGGGCGTCGACCAGCCGGTCGGCGAGCAGGTCGGGCCAACGCTTGTTGGCGTTGACCGTGCTGCCGTTGCCGTCGCCGATCGAGTCACCGAGGATCACGATCGAGCCGGGGGTCTGCCGCCGCTGGACGTCGAGGCCGGAGAGGAACATCCAGCAGCAGTTGGGCCGGATGGTGAAGCCGGCGCCGTCGGTCGCGGTGGTCAGGTCGGTGGCGCCGATGAAGTTGGTGACCTTGGACTGGCCGTGGAAGGTGACCGGCCCGGTGAGCACCGGGAAGTGCAGGGTGACGACGAGGTCCTCCTGCTCCTCGACGGCGAGGTCGAGCGGGTCGCTGAGCAGCTCGGCGCCCTTGTTGATGGTGGCCGAGGTCGCCCCGCCGAAGGTCAGCTCGTGCAGGGTGCCCGCGTCGATGTCGGAACGGTCGTCGGGGGTCGCGGTGTTCGGCCGGGCGACGGTCGCGTGGCCGACCCGGACGGCCTGTTCGCCGTAGAGGTTGGTCAGTCGTACGCGCAGCCGGTCGCCGCCGACGCTGGTGTGCACGATCATCCGGATGCTCTGGTTGTTGAGACCGGTGTTGGTCAGGCCGACGGTGTTGCCGCGGGTGACCGCCGCGGCCCAGCTGCCCGCCCACTCGGCCCGCCCGGCCGGGGCGGTGTCGGTGTCGGACGGGCCGGCGCTGGCCACCACCGCCGGGGTGGCCACGACCAGCAGGGTGGCCGCGGAAGCTATGACGTGCCATCTCTTCGGGGTCGACATGGAACCTCCATCGTTGGCGGCCCGGGGTCGGCGTCCACGATCGGCACCTGCCCGGACGATGGTCCAGAAACCTAACCGCTGACGCTGACGGACGTCAATCAACCCGATCGACATGATCAAATGTCCGGCGGGTGCCGGCGGACGCCGTTCGGCTCTGTCCCCCCAGGACGTGACGGGCCTAGGCTCGACACCGGCGGCGGTGCGGTCGCCAGCTGCGCACCCCGTCGCGTCCCGGGCTCTGACCTGCCCGGATGTCCTTGTCGGCCGGTCGCTGCGGCGCGTCCCACCGGGCCGTCGCGCCGGTCGCCACGCATCGACTGGGGGCTGTGCGATGACCGATCGACCGACCAGCTACGTGCACCAGGCGCTGGAGTTGTTCGCCCGGTTCGGCGACCGCGAGGCGCTGGTCGGCGACGGCCGCCGGCTCAGCTACGCCGAGGTGGCCGACGAGGTGCGCGGGCTGGCCGGAGCGCTCGCCGGGCACGGCGTACGGCCCGGCGCCGCGGTGCTGGTGATGCTCGGCAACGCGGTCGAGGGCCCGCTGCTCCAGCTCGCCCTGCACCTGCTGGGCTGCCGGACGATGTGGATCGCCCCGGTGACCTCGCGCCGGGAGATCGACGAGTTCGTCCGGCTGGCCCGCCCCGACGTCTTCGTGCACGACGCCCGGGCCATCGACGACCTCGGCGCGGAGATCGCCGCCTCGCTGCCCGGGGTGCCGGTGCTGCGCCTCGGCGCGGAGCTCACCCCCGGCGCCCTGGTCGACCTGCCCGACGACGCGCCCGCGCCGGAGTCGCTCCTGCAGACCAGCGGCACCACCGGCACGCCGAAGCTGGTACACCACCGGGAGAGCTTCTACCGGCAGGTCCTCGCCCTGGCCGCCGACTTCCGGGCGGCCGGGTTCCCGCTGCTGCGGCACCTGTCGCACTCGCCGATGTGGCTGGCCAGCGGGCAGATCACCACGCTGTTCAACCTCTTCACCGGCGGCGTGCTCTTCCTGCGCCAGCAGTGGGACCCGGTGGCGTTCATCGGCACCGTGGAGCAGGAGCGGATCAACTCCACCTTCGTCACCCCGCCGATGCTCTACGAGGTGCTCGACCACCCGGCCCTGGACGGCGCGGACTTCTCCGCCATGTTCATGTTCAACGTGGGCGCCGGGCCCGCCGCGCCGGCCCGGCTGCGGCAGGCGATCGCGCGCCTCGGCCCGGTCCTGCGCATCGTGTACGGCCTCAGCGAGGCCGTCGTGATCACCGCCCTGCCCAGCCTGACTGACGATCCGGCCCACCCGGAACGGCTGCGCTCCTGCGGGAAGCCGTACGGGGACGTCACGATCGAGATCCGCGACGCCGACGGGCGGGCGCTGCCGGCGGGTGCGGACGGCGAGGTGTGGGTACGCACCCACCTCAGCTTCGCCGGCTACCACGGCCAGCCGGAGCTGACCGCCGAGACGCTGGTCGACGGTTGGGTCCGCACCCGCGACATCGGCCACCTCGACTCCGACGGCTTCCTCTACCTGGTCGACCGGCTCTCCGACCGGATCCTCACCCGGCAGCGCAGCTGGCCGATCTACTCGCGGCCGATCGAGGATGCCCTCGCCGGCCATCCCGAGGTACGCGCCGCCGCGGTGATCGGCGTGCCCGACCCGGTCGCCGGTGAACTGCCGTACGCGTACGTGGTGCGCGCGCCGGAGGCCACCGTGACCGGCGACGAGCTGATCGCGCTGGTGACCGCCGAGCTGAGCGGGATCTGGGCGCCCGGCGGGGTGGAGTTCCTCGACCTGCTCCCGCTCAACCGCTCCGCCAAGGTGGACAAGATCGCCCTGCGGGCCCGCCACGCCGCCGCGCACCCACCTGCGGAGGAGGTCAGCGGGGCGGGGATCGGCAGCCGGTCGTGAAACCGCGCCGGGAGCTGGCGGTCCTGGTCGCCGCCGACCTGATCTCGAATCTGGGCAGCCGGATCTCGGTGGTGGCGATCCCCTGGCTGGTGCTGGAGACCACCGGCAGCCCGACGAAGATGGGGCTGGTGGCGGCGGCGGAGACGCTGCCGTACATGCTCTCCAGCGCGCTGGCCACGCCCTGGGCCGACCGGTTCGGGGTCCGCCGTACCTCGATCGTGGCGGACGCGGCGAGCGCGGTGGCGATGGCGGTGGTGGCGCTCGCGCCCTGGCTGGGGTTCGGGGCGCTGGTCGCGCTGGTCGCGGTCGCCGGCGGGCTGCGCGGCATCGGCGACCGGGTCAAGCACGTCATGTTCCGCCCGGCCGCGCAGCGCGCCGGGGTGCCGCTGATCCGGCTCACCTCCGCCTACGACGGGATGGTGCGCGGGGTGACGCTGTTCGGGGCGGTGCTCGGCGGCCTGCTGATCGACTGGGTCGGGGTGACCCGGGCGATCTGGATCGACGCGGCGACCTTCGGCGCCTGCGCGCTGCTGATCGGCGTCCTCGTACGCCCGCCGGCGCCGGCGGAGCCGGCCCCCCGGGAGAGCTACCTGCGCGCGCTGCGCGGCGGCTTCGGCTACCTGCGCACCGACCGGGTGCTGCTGACCATGCTGGTGGTGGTCTCCGCACTGAACATGTTCGCCAACGCCAGCGTGGCGGTCTACATCCCGCTCTGGGTGGCCGAGGTGTTCGGCGACCCGGCCGGCTTCGGCCTGGTGCTGGGCGTCTTCTCCGGCGGCGCCCTGCTGGGCAACGTGCTCTTCACCGTCGCCGGGCCGCGGCTGCCGCGGCAGCTGACCTTCGCGGTGGGCGCGGCGGCCAGTGGTACGCCCCGGCTGCTGGCGCTCGCGCTCAGCGACGAACTGGTGG
This sequence comes from Micromonospora sp. NPDC047548, assembly GCF_040642975.1. Lineage (NCBI taxonomy): Bacteria > Bacillati > Actinomycetota > Actinomycetes > Micromonosporales > Micromonosporaceae > Micromonospora > Micromonospora sp. NPDC047548. Next base: position 59,238 of record NZ_JBEYTI010000028.1, on the reverse strand, counting down.
TGGTGCTCACCGTGACGTTCCTGTCCGGGGTGGCGATCGCGGTGGTGAACCCGCTGCTCGGCGCGGCGCTCTACGAGCGGGTGCCGGAGGCGTTGCAGACCCGGGTGATCGGCATCTCCGGCTCGCTGGCCTTCATCGGGCTGCCGGTCGGCGCGCTGCTGGGCGGTTGGTCGGCGGCGGCGTTCGGGTTGGTCCCGGCGCTGTGGGTGATGTCGGTGGCCTGCCTGGTGCTGACCGTGGCGCCGTTGCTTGCCGGCAGGCTGCGCTCCGGCGCCGGGGAACCCGGGCCAGCGGTGCCGGCGCGGGGCTGATCCCCGGGGAACCGGGCGGGTGGCGGGCAGCCGCAGCACCTCACGGAGAGTAACGCTGTATCTACTATCCGACAATTTAAATATTTGCATGGCCGGTGTCGCCCGGCGGCCGGAACTCCCGATACTGCGTGAGCCCTCGTCCCACGTGTGCCGCCGTAAGGGGTCTCGACCATGTGGCATCCTCCCTTCCCCGGGTTCCGCCTCCACGCTTTGACGAGCCGATGGACCAGGCTGCTGGCCGTCCTCGGGGTGCTCGTCCTCGTCTCCTCCGGACTGTCCGCCTCGGTGGCGCGACCCCGGCCGGACCGGACCGGCACCCAGTCGGCGACCATGCCCGGGCCCGCCTGCGGCGAGAACGCCGGCACCGCGGCGATGACCAACGTGGCGGCGACCCTGCCGGACTACCAGCAGGTGGTCGCGCCCGGAATCGCCGCCACCGTCTCGTACGGCGGGGCGAAGCTCGCCATCGGGCCGAAGGCGGTCCGGCTGCCCACCGGGATCGGCGTCAGCGTGCTGCCACCGGGGCTGACCCCGAAGCTGGACAGCGGCATGACCAACGTGACCGGGAAGACGAAGGGCGGCGGGTACCGGTTCACCCCGCACCCGCAGCAGTTCGCCGCCGCGATCCAGGTCACGCTGCCGTACGACCCCGCGTTGCTCACCGACGAGTTCACCGCCCAGGACATCTACACGTACTTCTTCGACGATGTGCAGACCTGCTGGCAGGTCCTGGAGCGGGTGTCGGTGGACGAGGTCAACCACACCGTCACCTCGCTGACCGACCACTTCACCGACATGATCAACGCCACGGTGACCGTGCCGGAGCACCCGGAGGGCGTGCAGTTCAACCCCAACCAGATCAAGGGCATCCAGGCCGCCGACCCCGGCTCCGGGATCAACCTGATCGCCCCGCCGTCGGCGAACAACCAGGGTGAGAACCACCTGGCGTACCCGATCCAGGTGCCGCCCGGCCGGCAGGGCCTGACCCCGCAGCTCGGACTGTCGTACAGCTCCTCCTCCGGCAACGGCTGGACCGGCGTCGGCTGGGACCTCTCCGTGCCCAGCATCTCGGTGGAGACCCGGTGGGGGGTGCCCCGGTACGCCGGCGCGACCGAGACCGAGACGTACCTGCTCAACGGCGAGCAGCTCACCCCCGTGGCACACCGGGGCGCGCCGGTGGCCCGCAGCGCCGAGAAGGTCTTCCACACCCGGGTCGAGGGCAGCTTCGCGCGGATCGTGCGGCACGGCACGAACCCGAAGAACTACACCTGGGAGGTCACCGACAAGAACGGCATCCACTGGCACTACGGCGCGCTGGCCGGAGCACCCGGCCCGGCCGCCGACGCCAGCCTGGCCGACGACGCCGGCAACGTCTTCCTCTGGTCGGTCCGGGAGGTCCGCGACCCGCGCGGCAACTTCATGCGCTACCACTACGCGAAGGTCGACGACACCGGCCTGGCCGGCGGCAGCGTGCCCGGCCGCAACCTCTACGTCGAGAAGATCACCTACACCGGCCAGGGCAGCGCCGAGGGCCGGTACGCGGTCAGCTTCGACCGGGACCGCGAGCGGGGCGAGGCGCTGCGCGCCGACACATCCATCGACGCCCGGGGCGGCTTCAAGCGGGTCACCGCGGACCTGCTCCGCGAGGTGCGGGTCACCCTCGACGACAGCCTGATCCGCCGCTACGAGTTCACCTACAAGCGGGGCGCGTTCGTCAAGACGCTGCTCGACGCGGTCATCCAGTACGACGCCGACGGCCACGAGTTCAACCGGCACCGGTTCAGTTACTACGACGACATCCGGGACTCCTCCGGGCAGTACCAGGCCTTCCGGTCGCTGCCGTGGACCTCGCCGGGCGACGGGCTGAGCAGCGCGGCGTTGAACCTCACCCCGGAGCAGGCCGGCAACGCCAGCGCGCTGAACGCCAACACCAACACCAGCGGCGGCGGCCACCTGTACGTCGGCGTGGGCAGCTCGCCGAGCAAGTCCGGCTCGGTCGGTGTGAAGGTCGGCTTCAGCCACGGCAGCGACAAGGGCCTGCTGGCGCTGGTGGACGTCGACGGCGACTCGCTGCCCGACAAGGTCTTCCGCGACGGCGGGTCGGTGAAGTACCGCAAGAACCTCTCCGGCCCGACCGGCGAGGCGACGTTCGCCGCCCAGGCGCAGCCGCTGAACCTGCCGGGGATCATGGGCGAGTCCAGCAACACCCTCACCCTGGGCGTCGAGGGCTACCTCGGCGCAGCCGCCGCCCAGCTCGACTACGTCAACTCGTTCGCCACCACCGAGCAGTACTTCAGCGACGTCAACGGCGACGGCATCCAGGATCTGGTCAACGGCGCCAGCGTGCTGTTCGGCCGGGTGGGCACCAACGGTGTCCCGGTCTACGGGGTCAGCGGCGACACCCCCGTCCCGGTCGGCCAGGGCGAGGTCGACCCGACCGGCCTGTTCGACGGGTTCACCACGGACCGGGACCGGATGACCGACTCGTTCCCGCTGCTGGACAGCGTCCGCCGGTGGGTGGCGCCGTACGACGGCACGGTCAAGGTCGAGGGTGCGGTGCAGCTCTCCCCCGGCACCGCCGCCACGCGTGCCGAGTCGCGTACCGCCGACGGGATCCGGGCGGCGATCCAGAAGGAGGGCACCGAACTCTGGTCGGCGCGGATCGAGGCGGACGACGACGACGCGCACCCGCCGACCGGCGTGGACGCGGTCAGCGTGTCGCGCGGCGACCGGCTCTACTTCCGGGTCGGCTCGGCCGCCGACGGCGGACTGGACGAGGTCACCTGGGACCCGAAGGTGAGCTACGTCGGCGTGGGCGACCCGCTGGACGTCAACGGCCTGCCGTCGTACCGCTTCCAGGCCTCGCGCGACTTCACCCTGGGCGGCCGGGCCGCCACGGTGAAGGTGCCGCTGACCGGCACCATGCACCTCTCCGGCGACCTGGTGAAGGCCGGCGCCACCTCCGACGACGTGACCGTGCTGATCACCCGCAACGGCACGCCGGTGCTGGAGGAGACGCTGCCCGCGGCCACCACCGGCAGCGTGCCGGTGGACCTGGACGTGGACGTCCAGCAGGGGCAGACGCTGCAGTGGCGGATCCGGGTCGACTCCCCGGTCGACGTGGACCAGCTGACCTGGACCCCGCGCGCCTACTACACCGCCGCGCCGGGCGTCGACCGGCTCACCGACGCCAACGGCAAGCCCTTCATCGACGTGCACCCGCCGTACGCCCTCGACCTGTACCCGGTCGACGAGCTGACCGCGCCGCAGGCGGCGTACCCGGTCACCAGCGGCGGGACGCTGAGCGTCGAGCCGGCGCTGAGCTTCGCCTTCGGCGCCGAGCACCCCACCGCCCGGGTGGCGTTCACCGTCAAGCGCCGCGGCGAGCTGGTCGCCAAACGGGACTTCCAGGTCACCAACGGGGTGCTGACCTCGCCGGGGGCCTTCGACGTCAGCGCCGACACCGGCGACGAGCTGTGGTTCGACTTCAGCACCACCGACCCGAAGCTGCGCGCGTTCCTCACCGGCCAGTCCGTCACCGTGGGCGGGTCGAGCGCGCCGAGCGCCTTCCACAGCGCCGCCGAGGAGGGCGCCTTCCCGCAGCCGTACCGGGGCTGGGGCGCGGTCGGTTACAACGGCAACAAGGACCGGGCCACCCAGCCCATCGCCCAGGACGACCTGGTGGTCGACGAACACTACGGCGACCAGTTGCCGGACAGCGTCGACCCGCAGGCGCAGCAGGACGACTTCGCCGCCGACCCCCGCGTCGACCCGCCGAAGGTCACCCCGTTCACCCCGTCCCCGCAGGACGGGCGCTGGGGCGCCGGCGAGCACTCGTGGATCGCCCCGAGCAGCGTCAGCAGCTCCCGGCTGGGCGTGGACTCGATCAACCTGCCCCGGCCGCAGGACTTCGCCGGGGCGACCGCGGTGCCCCGGCTGTCCCGGTCGCAGCAGGTGTCGCTGACCGGCAGCGTCGGCGGCGGCATCGGGTCGATCGGAGGCAGCCTGGCCACCGGCGACAGCACCGGGCAGGTCGACTTCCTCGACCTCAACGGCGACCAGTTCCCCGACGTCGTCGGGGCCGGCGCGGTGCAGTACACCGACCCGGACGGCGCGCTGGGCGACACCCGGGGCACGCTGCCCGACGGGGCGGTGCGGCGCAGCACCAACGTCTCCGGCAACGCCAGCGCCGGCAGCGCGGCCCGGACCATCTCCACCGGCCGCGGCTACGACAGCCCGCCCGGCACCTCCGCCGCCACCAGCGCCCAGTCCGGCAACGACATGCCGCCGCTGGGCGTGGGCGGCAGCTTCGGCGGCACCCGCTCGGACGGCGCGTTCGACCTGCTCGACGTCAACGGCGACAGCCTGCCCGACCGGGTGTACGACAACGGCAGGGTCGCGCTCAACCTCGGGTACGCGTTCGCCGCCGCCGAGCAGTGGCGCAACCCGGCCGGCCTGAACAAGGGCAGCGGCACCAACGCCGGTCTGAACATCGGCTTCAACACCGACTTCTACGGCTTCGCCGGCGGCGCCTCGTTCAGCCAGGGCCGATCCTCCTCGGCCAGCACCCTCGCCGACATGAACGGCGACGGCCTGCTGGACCAGGTCCTCTCCGGCAACCCGATCCGGGTCGGCTTCAACACCGGCAACGGATTCGAGCCTCCGGTGCCGTTCCACGGCAGCCTCACCGACGTCAACGGCGACCGCAACGCCAAGCTGGGCGGCGGCGTCTACTTCACCTTCGGCATCTGCTTCACCGTGGTCTGCGTCGTGATCAACCCGGGCGCGGACATCGCCACCGGCGCCAGCCGCACCGAGCAGGCATTGCGGGACATCAACGGCGACGGCTACGCCGACCACCTCTCCTCCACCCGCGACAACCAGCTCGTGGTGGCCGAGAACCGGACCGGGCGGACCAACCTGCTCGCCGCCGTGGACCGGCCGCTGGGCGGCCGGATGGACTTCGACTACACCCGCGACGGCAACACGTACGGCCAGCCGCAGTCGCGCTGGGTGCTGTCGAAGGTCTCCGTGGACGACGGCCGGCCCGGCGACGGCCAGGACGTGCAGCTGGTCAGCTACGACTACGACGGCGGCGTCCACGACCGGCGCGAGCGGGAGTTCCGCGGCTACGGCACCGTGGTGGAGAAGCACCGCGACCACGGCAACGGCGATGCCGTGGGCCGCAGCGTCACCCGCACCTACCGCACCGACAGCTTCTACACCAAGGGGCTGTTGCAGAAGGAGCTGACCACCGACGGCACCGGCAAGCCGTACCAGGAGACGGTGCAGACCTACACCGCCCGCAACGTGTCTTCACCGGGCGCGCCGGCCGACCTGGCCAGCACCACGGCGACGCTGTTCCCGCAGCACACCCGCACCGACGTGAAGTACCACGAGGGGGCCGCCAGCCCGGGCAAGACCACCTACATCACCCGCGAGTACGACGAGGTCGGCAACCTCACCCGGCAGTTCGACGCCGCCGACACGGGCGCCGCCGACGACCTCGACGCGAGGATCGTCTACACCTCGCAGGACCCGGACTGCCAGGCCGCGTACCTCGTCGGGATGCCGAACCTGATCGACGTACGCGGCGACGGCACGCTGATGCGGCACCGCGAGTCGACGATCAACTGCGTCACCGGCGACCTCACCCAGGTGCGGGCCGCGCTCGCCGACGGCACCACCGCCACCACCGACCTGGAGTACTTCGGCGACGGCAACCTGAAGTCCGTGACCGGCCCGGCCAACAAGGCCGGCCAGCGGTACCGGTTGGACTACACCTACGACGACGTGGTCCACACGCACGTCGAGTCGATCACCGACAGCTTCGGCTACCGGTCGACGGCCACCCACAACCTCAAGTTCGGCCTGGTGGAGACCACCACCGACTTCAACAACCAGCAGATCCGCAACACCTACGACGCGGTCGGGCGGATCGACTCGGTCTCCGGGCCGTACGAGATCCCGGAGAGCCGGTTCACCATCGACTTCGAGTACCACCCGGAGGCGGCGTACCCGTACGCGGTCACCCGGCATGTGGACCGGCAGGCCGACGGCAGCGTCCGCGACGACACCATCGACACGATCACCTTCGTCGACGGCCTGAACCGCACCACCCAGACCAAGAAGGACGCCGCCGTGCCGGCCACGCCGGACGGCGCGCCCCAGGACGTGATGGTGGTCTCCGGCCGGGTGGCGTACGACTTCCTCGGCCGGGCGGTGCGGAGCTGGTACCCGGTCACCGAGCCCAAGGGCCCCGGCAACGTCACCTTCAATCCGGCGTACGACCCGGTCACCCCGACCGAGGTGCGCTACGACGTGCTGGACCGGACCACCCGCACCACCTTCCCGGACGGCACCGCCACCACCATGGAGTACGGCTTCGGCGCGGACCGGGACGGGGTGACCCAGTTCGAGACGGTGGTCACCGACGCCAACGGCAAGTCCAAGCGCACCTACACCGACGTCCGGCAGATCACCACGGCGGTCAAGGAGTTCAACCCGGCCGGCGGCCAGCCGGTCATCTGGACCAGCTACCGCTACAACCCGATCGGCGAGTTGATCGCGGCGACCGACGACAAGGGCAACGTCACCCGGTCGACGTACGACAACTTCGGCCGGCGGACGTCGCTGACCAGCCCCGACTCGGGCACCGTCTCCTCCACCTTCGACCTGGCCGGCAACCTGGTCGGCAAGGTCACGTCCAAGCTGGCGGCGGTGTCGAAGGCGATCGAGTACGACTACGACCACACCCGGCTCAAGGCGATCCGGTACCCGGTCTTCCCGGCCAACAACGTCAGCTACACCTACGGCCCGCCCGGCGCACCGGAGAACGCGGCCAACCGGATCACCGACGTGGTCGACGGCGCCGGCAAGGTCAACCGCCGGTACGGCCCGCTCGGCGAGCTGGTCAAGGAGACCCGCACCACCCCGGCCCAGGGCAGCCACATCCAGACCTTCACCACCGAGTACCGGTACGACTCGTTCAACCGGATGCTCTCGATGACCTGGCCGGACGGGGAGAAGCTCTCCTACCACTACAACAGCGGCGGCCAGGTCGACTCGGCCCGCGGCGTCAAGGGCGAGTTCAGCTACGACTACCTCAAGCGGCTGGACTACGACAAGTTCGAGCAGCGGATCCTGCTGGACACCGGCAACGGCACCCGTACCCGCTACTCGTACAACACCGAGGACCGGCGGCTGAGCAACATCCAGGCGAACCTGTCCAACGGCTACGTCTTCCACAACCTGGACTACAGCTACGACAACGTCGGCAACATCATGTCCGTCGTCAACGACACGGTGGCCCCGAGCGGCCCCGAGGTCGGCATGCAGGTCGGCGGCCCGAGCACCCAGAGCTACACCTACGACGACCTCTACCAGCTCACCCACGCGGAGGGCAGCTACCAGCCGCGCACCCCGCAGACCGACCGCTACCGGGTCGACCTGAGGTACGACAGCCTGCACAACCTCACCAGCAAGAGCCAGACCCACGAGCTGGTCAGCAACGGCAACACGATCGTCGAGGGCAAGCTCAGCTACAACTACGGGTACGCCTACGGCAGCGCGAAGCCGCACGCGCCGACCACCATCGGCATCTACACCCTGGCGTACGACGAGAACGGCAACCAGATCAGCCGGGAGCAGCAGCCCCGGCCGCGCCGGCAGATGATCTGGGACGAGGAGAACCGCCTCGCCTGCAGCCACGAGAACGTGCAGAGCAAGACCCTGCCGCAGACCCCGGCGTCCTGCGACAACGCCGGCGGCACCCCGAACAGCGCCCGCTACTACTACGACGACCAGGGCAGCCGGGTGGTCAAGGACGGGGCGCAGTTCCACATCTACCCGAACCAGAACTACTCCACCCGCGGCAACCAGGAGTACAAGCACGTCTACATCGGCCAGGACAAGCTGATCACCAAGCTGGTCGAGCCGCAGTTCCGCCGCGAGGACCGGCAGTACTACTCGCACAGCGACCATCTCGGGTCGACCGGGTTCGTCACCGACGACCAGGGCGGCATGACCGAGCACCTGCAGTACTTCCCCGGCGGCGAGACCTGGGTCAGCGAGCACTCGTCGCAGCCGGTGCCGCACCGGTTCACCGGCAAGGAGTACGACCAGGAGACCAACCTCTACTACTTCGGTGCCCGCTACTACGACCCGCGTACCCAGGTCTGGCAGACGCCCGACCCGGTGCTGGCGAACTACCTGGAGGGCAGCCCCAACGGCGGCGTGTACGCGTCGATGAACCTGGCGCTCTACACGTACGCCTACAACAACCCGATACGCCTGGGTGATCCCGACGGGAGGTTCCCCTGGAACAGGGTGCTCGGCGGGGTGAAACTCGTCGGCGGCGTCGCCGAGGCCGCCGCGGGCGTGGCGCTCGGGGCCGCCACGAGCTGGACGGGGGTCGGCGCGGTCGCCGGTGGTGCGGTCGCGGTGCACGGGGTCGACGTCGCCATCAGCGGCGCCCGGCAGTTGTTCAGCGGCGAGGAGACCAGCTCCTTCACCAGTTCGGGCCTCCAGGCGGCCGGGGTCAGCAAGTCGAACGCCGAACTGATCGACGCGGGCATCTCGATCGTCGGCAGCGCCGGCGCGAGCGTGGCCACCTCGGCGATCAAGGGCGCGGCCACCGCGGCGCCCAAGGTCGCGGCCCGCGCGGCGCCCAGCGCCACCGAGAAGGTGGTCGAGACGGCCGCCAAGATCCCCTGTGTCGGCAACAGCTTCGCCGCGGGCACCCGGGTGGTCATGGCCGACGGCAGCACCAAGCCGATCGAGGACGTCCGGACCGGCGACCTGGTCCTCGCCGAGGACCCGGAGACCGGTGAGCGCGGGCCCCGGGAGGTCACCCACCTGATCATCGGCCAGGGCGTGAAACACCTGGTCGACGTCGAGGTCAACGACGAGGTCATCACCGCCACCGACAAGCACCCGTTCTGGGTGGTGGGCGCCGGAGCCTGGGTCGACGCCCGGGACCTGACGGCCGGGGACACCGTCCGGCTGGCCGACGGGCGCACCGCCACGATCAACGCGGTCCGGCATTACACGCAGGTGGACCGGGTGCACAACCTGACCGTCGACGGCATCCACACGTACTACGTGGTGACCGGCGACGGCGGGGCCGGCGACGCCGTCCTGGTGCACAACGCCAACTGCTCCACCAACGCGAAGGTGCTGGCGCAGAACCTGTCGGCGGCGAACGTGGTCCGGCCGGCGGAGACCGCCGCGCACCACATCGTGGCCAGCGGCGCCAAGGCGGCGGCGCCGGCACGGGCGCACCTGGCCAGCCTCGGGGTGGGCATCAACGAGGCGGCGAACGGCGCCTACCTGCCCCGGTTCGTCAGCTCGGCCAACCCGCTCGGCGCGGCCGTGCACTCCACCACCCACAGCCCGGCCTACTACGCCGAGGTCAACCGGTTGATCCTGCAGACGAAGACCGCGGCCGAGGCACGCAACGTGCTGGCGTACATCGGTAGGCAGTTGGCGGCGGGGCCGTGGCCGTAGGCCGACCCACCGACGCCCGGGCCCGCGCCGTCGGGTCCGGGCGGGCAGGATGACGGCATGACCCGACGACTGCCGATCGAAGCCGCCGAGGCCGCGTTCCGCGACCTCGGCGGCTTCGCCGCGCAAGACCCCACCGTCCCGCCGCCGGCCCGGCTGCTGGACGCCGTGCGGCGGTTCGCCGCCGTCGAGTTCGAGGTGTCGACCGACCTGCCCGAGCAGGACGGCCTGCTGTTCCAGTACGCGGCGGTCGGCGCGGACGGCGACGCCGCGTTCGTGCTGAGCGTCGTCCGCCAGTTCGAGGTGGTCGACGCCGACGGCGACCACGAGGATTACGTCCAGCTGCACGCGGAATACCGGTTCGCGCCGGACCCGGAGTGGACCGGGCACCACGAGGACTGGTGGTTCCGGGACGGGCCGGAGCCGTTCGACGCCTGGTTCGCCCGGATCTCAACCCACCCGGTCTGGGGCCGCTTCCCCCGGTCGGCGCCGACCGGCTTCGAGATCTGCCAGGAGCGCGTCTGAGCGGCGTCCCCGGGCGGTCGACGGCCACCCCGGGGACGCGGCGGGACCGTCAGTCCAGGTCGGTGCAGACGTTGTGCGTCGTGCCTGGAGCATCGACACGGGCGCCTGCCTGACCCCCGGCCGCGCACCGTCGCCGTCTGGCAGGCTGGCCGGATGGAGGCAGCCGCGGTCTCCCCGGCGGTACGCCACGGGCCCGTGAACCGTGGACCGGCACTCATACCATCCGTGGGCATGGGTCGTGACCAGGTGGAACCACCATCCAGGAGCTCGGCCGGCAGCGGTGTCGGCTGGCAGGCGGGTCTCACGATCGCCGGGTTCTCCGGCTTCCTCGTTCCTGGAGGAACGCCCCGCCGGCCCGGTCGCGGCGCGGGTCGTCGACCGGCGTTCCGACGAGGCCTGGATCCCGAGCCTGGTGCCGCTCACCGCCGGCGGTGGCGGTCTGGCGTTCCTGGGCATGGCGGGGTGGGTCGTCTGCGGGGCGTTGCGCCCCGGCGACCCGGAGAAGAACCTGTCGAAGTGGGCCCGCCGGCGCCTGGAACGGCAGCGGCGGGTCCCGGCCGGTCCGCCGCAGCTGGGCAACCGGGCCCGCAGCCGACGCCGCAAGCCGCGCCGGTCCTCGACGTGACACGGTCCCCCGGTGCACGCACCGGGGGACCAATCAGGAAGGGATCAGAACACGGAAACGCCGTACTTGCTGAGCGCCTCCTTGACCGGCTGGAAGAAGGTCTGGCCGCCGGTGCGGCAGTTGCCACTGCCGCCGGAGGTCAGGCCGAGCGCGGTGCTGCCGGCGTAGAGCGGGCCGCCGCTGTCGCCGCCCTCGGCGCACACGTTGGTGGCGATCATGCCGCGCACGGTGCCCTCGGCGTAGCGGACGGTGGCGTTGAGGCCGGTCACCGTGCCGCCGTGGGTGCCGGTGGTGCTGCCCCGGCGGGTCACCGACTGGCCGACGTACGCGTCACCGGCGGCGGTGATGTCCTGCGAGCCGACGGAGCCGTCGATGGCGATCGAGGTGTTCGTGTAGCGCACGATGCCGTAGTCGTTGCCGGGGAAGCTGGTGCCGGTCCGGTCGCCGAGCTTGGTGCTCAGCGCGGAGTTGGCGTACCAGCTGGCCGACAGGTTGGTGCAGTGCCCGGCGGTGAGGAAGTAGTAGGTGCTGCCGCTGCGCACGTTGAAGCCGAGCGAGCAGCGGTAGCCTCCGCCGTAGATGGCGTCCCCGCCGGAGATCCGCATGCTCAGCGTCCCGGCCAGGTCCGTCGTCCGCGCGCTGCCGCCGGAGGCGGCCACGGCCGCCCGGATCCGGGCCCGGTCGGCGGCGTTGACCGTGCTGTCCACGCCGACGACGACCTGGTTGCTGACCGGGTCGACGTACGTCGCCGTGCCGGTCACGCCGAGGTCCACCCGGGACTGCGCGCGCTCCAGCGCGGCGGTGCTGCGGCCGACCAGGCGGGCCTGCCCGCCGGCGGCCCGGACCGCGGCGGCGGCCCGCGCGTCGGTCACGGCGACGACAGTACGCCCGGTGGCGTCGACGTAGGAGCCGGCGGTGCGGTCGGCGCCGAGCGAGGCCGTGAGGGTGGCGGCCCGTTCGGCGGACAGGGGTGCGGGGGCGGCGTGCGCCGGTGACCCGGCGACGGCGCCGGTGACCAGGGCGACGGTGACGGCGGACATCACACCACGTCGAGTGAGTCTCACGCGTTTCCTCCCAGGGAGGGCTGGACGGCCGGGTTTCGGCCGATCGATGAGTGCACATGCTTCTACCGGTGCCCGCCCAGATCCAGAGGCCGCAGCGCCCTTGTTCACCCCGGGCCGGACCGGACGTCGCCGCGTAACGCGCCGACATCGATCGACGCTGAACGAAGTAGGGCCCTCCTGCCGCCACGGCGGCAGAGGCTCCGGACCGCTTCCCTACGGATGGTCGACCTCGCCACCCCGGTCGGCTACTCTGCCGGCCATGACATCGACGCTGACCGAGGCGAGCGATCCGTACTGCCTGCGCGACGGGGAGAGCGCGGAGCTGCTCGCCGGCCATCCGTGGCGCCGGTTCACGGTGCTGGGCGACAGCGTGGCCGAGGGGATGTGCGAGCCGGTCGACGGGTACCCCGACCTGCAGTGGGCGGACCGGATCGCCGCCGAGCTGCGCGCGGCCCGCCCCGGGCTGGCGTACCTCAACCTGGGCCGGCGTGGGCTGCGGGCGCACGAGGTGCGCGCGGCGCAGCTGGACGCGGCGCTGGCGTTCGCCCCCGACCTGGCGCTGGTGGTCTGCGGCGGCAACGACGCGTTCCGTCCGGCCTTCGACGCGGACGTGGTGGATGCCGAGCTGGCCGCGATCGTCACGGCGTTGCAGGGTGCCGGCGCGGACGTGATCACGGTGGGCATGTTCGACGTCTCGCACAGCCCAGCCGTGCCCGCGCCCCGGCGGCCCGGACTGAGTGAGCGGATGCGACGTCTCTCATCCCACACCGGCCGACTGGCCGCGCGGCTGGGGACGGTGCACGTGCACCTCACCGACCACCCGGCCGGCGCGGACCCGACGCTGTACAGCAGCGACGGCCGGCACGGCAGCGCCCGCAGCGACGCCATCGCCGCCGCGGAGACCGTGCGCCGCCTCGGGGCTCACCTCGCCTCGCGCCGCCCGCTCGGCTGACGAGCCGGCCGGTGGCGGTGGCCGCGGCGGGCGGCCACCGCCACCGGAGTCGGTGCGGAGCGGGTCAGTCGGTGAGCAGGATACCGGTCATGAGGACGCCGCGGGCGAGGTTGAGCACGCCCTCGCAGCCCGGGTAGCCGACCCGGGCCAGGGCACCGGAGCCGGTGCGACCGAAGAGGTACGGGGCGACGCTGTACGGCACCTCGGCGGTGACGACCTCCCCGGTCTCGATCTGCACGAAGTCCATCGCCACCCGGTCCGCCGGCATGTACCGCTGGAGGATGTTGCCGCCCCGCGCCACGGCCGCGCGCACCCCGTCGGCCCAGGCCGCCGCGCTCATCTCCGGACCGATCAGCACGTCGTGACCGGCGGAGCCGCCGGCGGGCTTGGCCACCAGGTGCGCCTGCTCGAGCAGGGCCCGGTCCAGCTCGGCCTCGGTGAGCACCACCGTGTGCGGCACGTACCGGCGGATCAGTGCCTGGTCGTCGGCGGGCAGCTGGTCCAGGTCCTCGTAGAGCCAGGCGAAGTTGACCTTGTTACCGAGCAGCCACGCGGCGGCGCTGACGAACATCGGCAGGGTGCCCGCGGCGAGCGCCCCGGCCACCGCCTCCAGGCCGGCGCTCGGCGTGACCCGGTTGGGCACGAGGAGCCGGAACAGCGCGTCCACCGGCGCGCCGCCCACCACCAGCCGCCGGTCGGCGTCCAGGGTGGCGGTGGCGACCGGGGCGATGACCAGGTCGATGCCGAAGTGCCGGGCCCGGTCGGCGAGCGGGGAGAGGATCCGGATGAACGTCGCCGGGTCGTCCAGCCCCGGGTACTCGTCCTCGAAGTCCATCAGCAGCGCCACCCGGGCCCCCTCGGCCAGGCCCAACTCCTCACGGATCGCCACGAACCGCTGGTCGAGCAGGGACGGGGCGGGCCGGGCCGGCACGCCGTCGAGGAGACCGCGCTCCCGGTAGAGCTGGGCGAACCGCTGGATCACCGTGTCCGCGTCGAAGCAGCCGCCGAGGCTGCTGTCGATGTTGTACTCGACGATCCGCGGTTCCCCGCCGGAGAACAGCACGTCCGGCCGGTACGCGGCCAGCAGCGCCTCGGACAGCGGTTCGTCCTCGTCGAGCAGCCGGGTCTCCCCCACCGGCACGCCGAGCAGCCGGCGCAGCTCCCCCGCCGTGCGGGCGCGCCGCCAGCAGGCGTCCAGGATGAGCTGGGCGATCCGGTCGCAGACCTCGTTGAGCTCGCGGAACGAGTCAGCGGTCAGCACCGGCGGCCGGGCCAGCCGCCACTGCTTGTTGTACGTCGCCCGGCCGTGGAAGATCCGCTCCCACTCCTGCGCCCCGGCGGCCACCATCGCCCGGCGGGTGGCCTCCGGCAGTTCGGCCCACGCCCGGCGGGCCTCCGGCCACGGGTAGTTCACATCAATCATGATCCCTCCTTGGTCACGTGGTGGATGGCGGCGGCGAGAGCCTCCCGGCCGGGCTGCACGGCCCGGTCCAGCGCGGGCGCGAAGGGCAGCACCGCGCCGTCCGGGCGGGTCACCCGCCGGGGCGGGGCGGTCAGCGACACCCGCTCCACGACACTGGCGATGATCTCCCCGGCGATGCCGCAGGACCGGTTGGAGTCGTCGAGCACCACCAGCCGGCCGGTCCGGGCCACCGAGTCGACCAGCCCGTCGAGGTCGAACGGATAGAGCGTGCGCGGGTCGAAGACCTCCACCGACACCTGGTCGGCCAACTCCCCGGCGACCGCGAGCGCGTCGTACACCAGATGCCCGACGGCGACCACGGTCACGTCGTCGCCGGCCCGGCGCACCACGCCCCGCCCCAGCGGCACCGGGGCGAGGGTGGCGAAGTCGACGTCCTGCCGGACGTCGAGCGCGCCGGCCGGGGCGAAGACCACCACCGGATCGTCGTGCCGGATCGCCGTGACCAGCAGCCCGTACGCGTCGGTCGGGGTGGCCGGCACCGCGGTGACGATCCCGACGTGGGCGAAGAGCGAGTACGGGTGGTCGGAGTGCTGCCCCGCCCAGCCCGTCCGGGAGCCGGACCCGGGCACCAGGTAGGTGACCGGTGCGGCGCACTGCCCGCCGGTCATCAGCGGGAACTTGTGCGCGTGGTTGACGATCTGCTCGAAGACCAGGAACAGCAGCGACGGGATCTGGAACTCCACCACCGGGCGCATCCCGGCCAGCGCCGCGCCGGTGGCGAAACTGGTGAACGCCTGCTCGGACAGGGGCGTGTCCAGGACGCGCTCCGGCCCGAACCGCTTGAGCAGACCGGCGGTGATGTTCGACGCGCCCACCCGGATGTCCTCCCCGAGCAGGAACACCGCCTCGTCGCGGGCCAGTTCGTCGGCGAGCGCCCTGGTCAGGGCCTTGCGGTAGGACAGCCGTGGCATCAGCCACCTCCCGTCCGGGCGGTCAGCCCGCTGGCGTACAGGTGGTCCAGCGCGCCGGCCGGGTCCGGCTCGGGGCTGGCCAGGGCGAACGCGACGGCCGCGTCGAGCGTCGCCTCGACCGCCGCGTCGACGGTGGCCCGGGCCGCCGGGACGAGCCTGGCGCCCTGAATGTGCACCGGGTCGCGGGAGCGGCCCTCGGCCACCTCCTCGGGCGGGCGGTAGTCGAGGCGTACCGCGTGTTCGAAGGTGTGGTGGGCGTCGAAGCGGTAGGTGCGGGCCTCGACCAGCTCCGGGCCGCCGCCGGCGCGCATCCGCGCGACGGCGGCGGCCGTGGCGTCGCGTACCGTCTGCGGGTCCTGGCCGTCGACCACGGCGGCCGGCATGCCGAACGCCGCGGCCCGGCCGGCGATGGTGCCCGCGACCGCGCCGGCCACCGGCATGGTGGTGGCGTAGCCGTTGTTCTCGCAGACGAAGAGCACCGGCACCCGCCAGAGCGCGGCCAGGTTGAACGCCTCCAGCAGCATCCCCTCGTTGACCGCGCCGTCGCCGAAGAAGGTCACCCCCACCACGCCGTCGCCGCGCCGCCGGCGGGCCCAGACCGCGCCGGTGAGGATCGCCCCGGACGCGCCGACGATGGCGTTGGCGCCGAGCACCCCGACGGAGAAGTCGGCGGCGTGCATCGAGCCGCCCCGGCCCCGGTTCAGACCGGTCTCCCGGCCCAGCAGCTCGGCCATCATCCGGGCCGGGTCGGCACCCTTCGCGAGCACGTGCCCGTGCCCGCGATGGGTGCCGGTGACCAGGTCCTCGTCGCGCAGCGCGGCGCACACCCCGGCGGCGATCCCCTCCTGACCGAGGTACGGGTGGATGCCGCCGACGATCGCCCCGGAGCGGACCAGCTCGACGGCCCGCTCCTCGAACCGGCGGATCAGCCGTACCATGCGGTAGAGCCGGGACGGGTCGGCGTCGGTCACCTGTCGCGCCCCTCCTTCACCGCGGCGAGGATGTCGTCCCACAGCGCGGCCCGGGCGGCCAGCGCCAGGTTGACCGTGTCGGCGCACTCCTGCCACTTGACGTCGTCGTCGCCGCACAGGTCGGCCAGCATCTGCATCGCCATCGGGGTGTGCTGCTCCCCGTCGACCTCGATGTGCCGCTCCAGGTAGTCGACGAACGTGTGCAGCCGGCGGCTGCGCTCGTTGACGGCGACGACCTGGGTGAACATGTCGGGGATCAGGTCCTCCCGGCCGAAGGCGAAGGCGGCGGCCTGGCAGTGCACCGGGGTCGACTCGATGATCTTCCAGGTGGTGGCGGCGAACCGTGCGCTGGGGGCGGGGACGCCCGCCTCGACCATCGCGTCGGTCACCGGGCGGCCCGCCCGCAGCAGGTCGATCAGCGCGTCCACGGGGGCCGTGTCCGCGCCGGCCTCCCGCATGCCCTGCACGTAGAGCTCGAAGTGGCTGATGTAGCCGTCGCCGAGTTCGTCGCTCTCCTCCACCATCACGATGTCGTTGATCAGGCGGCGGCTGCCGGACGGGCCGGTGGGGATCCACGGCACGGTGACGCAGGTCAGCTGCCGCTGCAACGACTTCAGCAGCGACATGAAGTCCCAGACCGCGAAGACGTGGTGCGCCATGAAGGTGACCAGCGCCCCATGGGTGTCCAGGTTGGCGTAGAGCGGGTGCTTGACCACCACGTCGCGGCGGGCGGTCACCGCCTTCTCCAACCGCTCGATGCCCGGATGCGTCCTACCCCAGTCGTACCGTGACATGTCAGCCTCCCTGTTGGGCGCGGTCGCGCCAGATGACCGGGCAGTATTCGGGGTCCGCGTAGTCGGGCCGCCCGTCGTGGGTGCGGCGGACCAGCACGTCGTGGTTGTACGCGGCGAGCGTGCCGTCGGAGAGCGGGTACTCCCGCCAGGCGTTGTCGCCGTCCTGCAGGTGCAGCGAGACCGCCTGGCGCGGGCGGCCGCTGATGTTGGCGCCGCTGCCGTGGTAGGTGCGGCAGTGGTGGAAGCTCAGGTGTCCCTTGGGGATCACCATCGGGATCTTGCGGATCTCCGCGCCGTTGTGAGCGGCGTTGCGGGCCAGCATCTCCTCCAGCTGGCCGCGGTCGCGCTCGGCGAAATGCCGGACAACGGTGTCGTCCGTCCCGATCTCGGACCACCGGTGCGAGCCGTCGACCATGGTGATGGTGCCCATCTCCTCCCCGCAGTCGTGGAACGGGATGAAGGCGGTGAGCATCCGCTCCGAGGACGAGGACGCCCAGTAGTGCTTGTCGAAGTGCCAGGGCACGATGTTGGACGGCTCACCGGAGATCGGCGGCTTGTAGATCAGCGTGGACTGGAAAATGCGGATCTCGGCGGCCCCGGCCAGCCGGGCGGCGACCGCGCCGATCAGCGGCTTGCGCAGGATCGCCGCCAGCCCGTCGTGCTCGTGGTGGACGTAGTCGTTGTGCCGCTGCACCGGGCCGTCGGCCGGCTCCCAGTAGGCGAGCTTCGGCGGGCGCACCGGCAGCCGGCGGTCCCGCTCGCCGGCGTGGTACCGGTCGGCGGCGGCGGCGAGCGCGTCCACCTCCTCGTCGGTGAGCAGCTTCTTCGACAGGTACCAGCCGTGTTCGGCGTAGCGGCGCACGTCGGAGTCGGACGGCAGCAGCGCCTCCTCCTCGGCGGTCAGCGTCGGATGGAACTCCGTGGTGGTCATGCCCCAGCCCCTCCTGCCGTACCGGCCACGGCGGCGGCGCTCGCCCCCGCCGCGGCCAACTCCCGTTCCTTGGCCTCGTAGAGCGCCCTGATGTTGCCGCTGCCGAAGGTGCGCGCCCCGCGCCGCTCGATCAGTTCGAGGAAGAGGGTGCGGCGCACGTGCATCGACTCGGTGAAGATCTGCAGCAGCTGCCCGCCGTGGTCGGCGTCGACCAGGATGCTCAGGTCACGCAGCCGGTCCAGCGGTGCGTCGACCGGGCCGACCCGCCGCTCCAGGTCGTCGTAGTAGGCGCCGGGGGTGCCGGCGAAGCGCACCCCCCGGCCGGCGAGGGCGCCAACGGCGGTGACGATGTCGTCGGTGCGCAGCCCGAGGTGCTGCACCCCGGCGCCGTGGTGCTCGGTGAGGAACGAGTCGATCTGGCCGGGCCGCCGGCTGGCGTCCGGTTCCAGCAGCACCAGGGTGACCCGCCCGGACGGGCTCTGCACCACCTTGGAGTTCATCGCCTGGCCGGCGACCTCGACGTGCTCCTCGAAGATCTGCGCGAAGCCGAAGACCCGCTCGTAGTGCCCGACCGTCCCGTCGAGCTGCCCCGGCGGCACGCAGACCGCCAGGTGGTCGATCTCGGCGAGCAGCTTGTCGTCGTCCCCCGCCGGCGACGTCATCTCCACCGCCCCGGGCAGGAACTCCGCCCGGTCACCGCGCCGCTCGACCAGCCGGTGCAGCACGTCGCCGAAGCCGCCGACGTCGGCGGTCACCACCTCGGCGTCCGCGCCGGTCCAGGTCCGCGGCGCGCTCACCGCGGTCGCACCCCGGGCCACCAGCTCCGCGTACGCCCCGGCGGCGTCACCGACCTCCAACGCCACCACCGCGATACCGTCGCCGTGCCGCTGCACGTACGTCGAGGCGGGATGGGCAGCGGTCAGCCCGGAGGTGAGCACCATCCGGATGTCGCCCTGGCTGAGCAGCATTGAGCGCTGCCCGGCCAGCCCGGTCTCCGGTCCCCCCTGGCCCCGCAGTCGGAAGCCGACCGCGGTGCCGAAGTAGAAAGCGGCCTGCCGCGCGTCGCCCGCGTACAGTTCGATGTGGTCTATTCCACGGATGTCCATCTCCAGCCCTTCCCATCTGCCCCCGTGACCGCTGTCCGGGCGCGTACCGCCCGGGTTGGAGCGCCGCTCACCTGTCCGGCCCGGCGGCCCGAGCCCCGGCGGTGCGCCGCAGCAGCAGGCTGACGTTCTGACCGCCGAAGCCGAACGAGTTGGTCAGCGCGAATTCCGCCCCGGTGGCCCGGGGCTCGACGCGGATGTGGTCCGCCGGGCAGTCCGGGTCCGGGTCGTCGAGGTGGTACGTCGGCGGAAGCAGCCCGGTGCCGAGGGCCAGCGCGCAGGCCGCCGCCTCCACCACCCCGGACGCGCCGAGCAGGTGCCCGGTGAGCGCCTTGGTGGAGCTGACCGGCACCCCGCCGGCGCCGAAGACCCGGGCCAGCGCGGTGGTCTCGGCGATGTCGCCGAGCTTGGTGCCGGTGCCGTGCGCGTTGACGTAGCCGACGTCCGCGGCGGTCACCCCGGCGCTGGTCAGCGCCCGCCGCATGCACTCGGCCGCCCCCGCGCCGTCGGGCCGGGGCGCGGTCGGATGGTACGCGTCGGTGGTGGCGCCGTAGCCGGCCACCTCGGCGTACGCGGTGGCGCCGCGCGCCGCGGCATGCTCGGCGCGCTCCAGCACCAGCAGCGCCGCCCCCTCGGCGAGGACGAAGCCGTTACGCCGGGTGTCGAACGGCCGGCTGGCCCGGGTCGGGTCCGCCCACCCGCGGGCCAGCGCCCGGGCGTTGCCGAAGGTGTCGGCGAAGGTCGGGAACAGCGGCGCCTCGCTGGCCCCGCAGAGCACCACGTCGGCCTCCCCGTCGCGGATCAGCCGGACCGCGTCGGCGACCGACTGGGCGCCGGAGGCGCACGCCGTCCCCACCGCCGAGCTGTAGCCGCGGATGCCGTGCGCGATGGCGATCCGCGCCGACGGCATGTTCGGCAGGATCCCGGTCAGCAGGTACGGGCTGACCGCCGCCCGCCCCCGGGCGGCCCGCGCCACCACCTGCGACTCCAGCGTGGACATCCCGCCCACCCCGCCGACGATCACGCCGATCCGCGCCGGGTCAACGTCCCGACCGACCTCGATGCCGGCGTCGGCGAGCGCGTCGGCAGCGGTGAGCAGCGCCAGCACCACGATCCGGTCGAGCACCCTGGTCTCCGGGCCGGAGGCGACCGTACGCGGGTCGACCGGCGGCAGCAGCCCGGCGACCTCCAGCGACTCCCGGGCGGGGTGCCCCTCGGGCGGCCGGGCCAGCCCGGACTTCCCGGTGGTCAGCGCGTCGAAGGTCGCCTTCACGCCCCGCCCGACGGGGCTGAACAGCCCCATCCCGGTGATCACGGCGGTCATGACGGCTCCTCGGTCAGGTAGCGCTCGCGCAGCGCCACCTTGCGCACCTTGCCGGTGACGGTGACCGGGATGTCGTCGGAGGCGACCGGCACCACCCGGCGCAGGGTCGCGCCGACGTCTTCGCCGAGCGCGGCGCGGACCGCCTCGGTGCGGTCGGCGCCCGGGTCGGCGCCGGCGGCCAGTTCGAGCAGCACGTCGGTGACCACGGCCTCGGCGTCGGAGACCATCACCACCGTGCAGTCGGTGACGTCGGGGCAGGCGGCCAGGATCCGCTCCTCCGACAGCGCGGTGAAGAAGCGCCGCCCGTCGCCCACCTCGACCGAGTCGACGGCCCGGTCCAGGTGGTAGTAGCGGCCCTCGGCGTCGGCGCGGACCAGGTCGCCGGTGAGGTACCAGCCGCGCAGCCGGAACCGGTACGTGGTGACCGAGTCGTTCCAGTAGCCGCGGAACAGCGAGGGCGAGTCGATGCCCAGCCAGCCCACCTCGCCGGGCGGCAGCTCGTTGCCGTCGAGATCGTCGAGCACCGCCACCTTCGCGAACCGGTAGGGGCGGCCGACGCAGCGGCCGTACCGGTCGGTGTCGGCGGTGTGGGTGATGTGGAACATCGAGTGCCCCATCTCGCTGGAGCCGAGCCCGTCGATGAAGACCGAGCCGGGCACCCGCGCCACGCCGTCGCGGGTGACGGTGTCCCGGGCGCCGACCGCGACGAGGCGTCGTATGTGCGGCTCGTGCGAACAGTCGCCGGTGTTGAACCACAGCCGCACCGAGTCCAGGTCGTAGCCGGACAGGTCGAAGCGGGCCAGCTCCGCCCAGGTGACGGAGAAGCCGAACACGCCGTCCGGGCGCCAGCGCTGGATCGCGTCGAGCACCCGCTCGCCGCCCTGCTCGGACAGGAGCAGCATGTCCGCCCGGTTGCCCAGCGCCTGGTTGACCATCAGCACGGTGGCGGTGTGCGGGGCGGGCAGCGCGTTGAGAATCCGGCTGGTGCCCTGGGCCTGCGGCATGGACAGCAGATGCCGGGTGGCGGCGAAGAGGCTGGCGTGCGAGTGCAGCACCGCCTTCGGCACCCCGGTGGTGCCGGAGGTGTGGGTGATGACGATCGGATCGTCGTCGTGGTGGCGGTGGTGCGGCGGCGCGGCGGCCGGGTCGCCGACGCCCGCCTGGGCGGGCTCGCCGAGCAGCGGCGCGCCCAGGTCGTGCCCCGCGAGGGCCTCAGTGTGCGCGGCGTCGGCGAGCACCCCGGCGGCGCGCAGCCGGCGGATGTACTCGGCGGCGATCTCCGGGCGGAGTTTGCCGTTCATCAGCGCGGGGATCGCGCCGAGCCGGGTCAGCGCCAGGAAGCTGAGCACCATGTCGGCGGCGCCGGTCGCCCACACCGCGATCGGGTCGCGGGGCTTGACGCCACGCTGGTGCAGCCAGGCCGCCCGGGCGGCGACCCGCTCGTCGAGCCGGCCCAGGGTGAGCGGCTGCTCGGCGGGGTGCCCGTCGACCGGGGTGTCGAAGGTCAACCCCGGCCCCCGCGGGTCGGCCCCGTGCGCCAGCACCCGGGCGAGCACGTTGCCGGCGCCCAGTTCGGTGTCGGCGGCGAGCGCACCGCGCAGTCCCTTCGTCCTCATTGCCTCGTTCCTCCCCCCAGCAGCACCGCGACCGCCCCGGTGGGCGCACCATCGGGTGCCTCCTCGATCAGGACCAGCAACGCCTCGTCGGCGTCGCCGTCGTACAGCAGCAGGTCCGCCTCGGCCGTGCCGTCGGCGCGCGGGTCACCGGTGGGGCTCAGGCACACCACCGGGCCGTCCAGTTCCCAGCGCGCCGCGACGTGCCCGGCGACGCTGTTCGGCACCGACTGGAAGAAGAACAGCGGCCCGACCCGGCCACCGGCGGCGACCGTGGCCCGCACGTGCGCGCCGCTCGGCCGGTCACCGGCGGCGCTGACCAGCACCAGCGCGCAGCGGGTGCCCGCCGGCGCCGGGCGCGGGCCGTACCGGCGGGTCAGGCACCGGTCGGCGACCGCCGCCACCAGCGGGTGGAACGGCGAGTGCACGAAGCCGGGCAGCGCCGGCGGCGGGCCGTCGCCGGGCTCCGGCCAGCGCGCCTCGGCCAGCACGGCGCTCACGGCGCAGCCACCAGCAGCGCGGTGTTGGCGCCGCCGAAGGCGGCGTTGAGGCTGAGCGCGTACGGGGTGCCGATGGGCCGGGGCGCGTCGGTGATCACGTCCAGCGGGCAGGCCTCGTCGGGGCCGAGCCAGCCGGCGTTGACCGGCAGCTTCCCGTGCCGCAGCGCCTGCACGGTGACCACCAGTTCGAGCAGGCCGGAGGCCTCCAGGGCGTGCCCGTGCACCGATTTGGTCGAGCTGACCGGCACCCGGCCGGCGACGTCGCCGAGGGCCAACCACAGCGCGGCCGCCTCGGAGGCGTCGCTGAACCCGGTGCCGGTGGCGTTGGCGTTGACGTAGCCCACCGCCTCCGCGTCCCGCCCGGCCCTGCACAGGGCGGACCGCACCGCCCGGGCCAGTCCCCGCCCGCCCGGGTCCGGCTGGCACGGGTGGTACGCGTCGCCGGCCCGGCCCCACCCGCACACCGTGGCGACCGGCGCGGCACCCCGGCTCCGGGCCGCCCCGGCGGACTCCAGCACCATCGCGGCCACCCCGTCACCGAGCAGCAGCCCCTGCCGCCCGGCGCTGAACGGGCGTACCGCCCCGTCGGCGGCGAGCGCCCGGCCGGTGTCGAAGAGCGCGAACTGGTCCGGTTCGACCAGGTAGCCGGCGGCGACCACCACCCGCGCCACGTCGCCCCGGCGGATCATCGTGGCGGCGTCGGCCACCGCCGTGCTCGCGGAGACGCAGGCGCTGGTGTAGATCCGGGTCGGCCCGCCCAGGCCGCACCGCCGCGCCAGGTGCCCGGCGAGCGCCGGCACCTCCGGCCCGCCGCTCGATCCCCTGTCGAACGTCCCTGGGGCGGTCGGCCGACGTCCGGGGTTGGGCCCGCGTCCGGAGTTGGGCCCGCGTCCGGAGTTGGGCCCGCGTCCAGGGTCGACCGGCCCGGCGGGAGATCCGGTCGGCCCGGCATCAGGTGCGATCCTGGCCGGCCCGACCGCCGGCCGATCGCCCGCGAAGGCGACGGGCTGCGACAGCGGCCCGCCGTGGGTGGCGAGCAGCAGGGCGGAACCGGCGCGCGCCACCGCGTCCAGGCCGGCGGCCCGGCAAGCCGCGTCGATCGCGTCGGCCAGCTCGTCCGGCAGCGTCCCGACGTCGGGCAGGGTGGCCGCGACGGTCACCCTGCGGCCGGTGGTGTCGAAGCGGCGTACCGGCCGGAACGCCGGCGAGCCGGCGAGCACCCCGGCGAGCTGGGCGTCGGCGCCCCGGCCGAGGGCGCTGACCGCGTACACGCCGGAGATCGGTACGGGCTCCCGCTCAACCATCTGCGGGGCTGGTCAGTGAGGTGCGGAACACCGCCAGGGCGTCGTCGACGGTGCGGATCCCGGCGAGCTGGTCGTCGGTGAGGTCCAGCCGCCGGTCGTAGCGCTGCTCGACGAGGTGCACGAGCCAGGCGAGTTCCATCGAGCCGACCCGGTGCGGCACCTGGTCGACGGGTTTCGCGGTCAGCTCGGCGAGCATGCTCACCAGGTCAGCTCGCCCCAGGTCGGGCTGACCGGACATCAGCGGTTGCCGCTGGTCGACCCGGCGACCCGGTCGGCGACCATGCGGGTGAACTCGCCGACCGTCATCAGGGCCAGCTGCTCCGACTCGTCGTCGGCGAACTTCAGGCCGTACCGGTCCTCGACGCGGACGGACAGGTCGGCCAGCGCGAGGGACTCCAGGTCGACCCCGGACGGACCGAGGGTGGTCTCGTCGTCGATTCCCTCGACGTCGTAGTTCATGTCCTCGAGTTGCTCGATGACGAAGGTGCGGACCTCGTCTCGCATGGCTTTAACCTTTCTTCGTGGGCGAGCTACCGGTGTCCGGTCGGGACACCGTGCACGTGTGGGTGAGCGCTGCCTCCACCGGTCGGCCGGAGGTGACGCGGCGGCTGCTGCGGCGGGCGGGGTGCGCGCTGCTCCGCCGGGCGGATCGGGAGGTCGGGGTGGGCCACCGGCCCGACGGGCGGCCCTGGGTGCGGGCTGGCGCCGTGTCGCTGCCGGTCAGCGTCAGCCACGCGGAGGGCGTGGTGGTGGTCGCCGCCCGGCGGGCCGGGCCGGTCGGGGTGGACGTCGAGCGGCGTCGCCCGCTGCCCGCCCTGGCGCTGGCCCATCGCTGGTACGCCCCGCCGGAGGCGGCCTGGCTGGGCGACCTGCCGGACGCCACCCGGGTCGAGGCGTTCCTGCTGCTCTGGACGGCCAAGGAGGCGGTCGGCAAGGCGCTGGGCCGGGGCCTGCGCTCGGGCGGCCTGGGCCGCCGGATGCCGGTGCCCGACCACCCGCGCGAGCTGCTGCGCCCCCTGCCCGACGAGCCGGGCGTCCGGGTCGGGCACCCGGCGTGCGGCCCCGGGCTGGTGCTGGCTGTCGCGGTCGGCGGCGGCAGCCGCGCCGCGGCGCACCCGGGCTCCGGGGCGGATCCGGTACGCCGGGCCGCCCTCACCGGGGTCGAGGTGTCGGTGCGGTTCGAGTAGGGGCCGGTCCCCGGGTGTCCGCCGAGGGGGCCGGTCACGGCGTCGCCGCCCGCAGCGCGGTGACGGAACGGACCAGCTTGCCGGTGGTGGTGCGGGGCAGCTGCTCGACCAGGTGCAGGGTGCGGGGGCGCTTGTAGCCGGCGAGCCGCTCGGCGAGCAGCTTGTCCAGGACCTCCTCCGACAGCGGGCCGTCGGGTTGCACGTACGCGGTGATGCCGTCGTCATGGACGACCACGGCGGCGGCCACCCCGGGCAGCCCGGCGAGGGTGGCCTCGACCTCGGTGAGGTCCACCTTCATCCCGCCGACCGAAACCTGCGAGTCGAGCCGGCCCTTGACGGTGACGAGGCCCGTCGCGGGATCGACGGTGCCGGCGTCGCGGCTGTGCAGCCAGCCGTCGGCCCAGCGGGTCGGGTCGCTGAGCCCCACGTATGGCGACGCCGGGCAGCTCACCCAGAGCTCGCCGCCGGACTCGCGAACCTCGATCCCGGGGGCGGGCACGATCGACGGGCGGTGCCGCCCGTACAGGTCGGTGCCGATCACCCCGACCTCGGTCATCCCGTACATGTTGCCCAGCGGGACGCCGAAGTGGTCAGCGAACGCCTGCGCGGTAGCGGCCGGGACCAGCTCCCCGCCGGTGGTCATCCGCTTGAGCTGCGGCAGCGGGCCGTCCGGCCGGGTGGAGGCGAGCAGTCCAATATGGAAGGGAACGCCGAGCACGGTGGCCGGGGTGCCCTGGGCGGCGATGGCGGCCAGGATGGCGTCGCCGCCGAGCCGCTGCGGCGGGACCAGTTCCACCCCGGCGTGCAGACCGTAGAGCAAACCGCCGACCAGGCCGAGCACGTGCACCATGGACGGCAGCAGGATGATCCGTTCCCCGGGCAGCGCCACCCCGTCGATCCGGGTGTAGCGGTGCACCTCGGCGACCAGGTCCTCGGCGGTGCGACCAATCACCTTGGACGGCCCGGTCGAGCCGGAGCTGAGCTGGATCACCGCGTGCCCGCTGGTGGCCGGGGCGTCCGAGTGGGGCGTGACGCCCTCGGTGACGTCGACGAAGACCCGCAGCGCGCCGCCGCCGGTGCGAACCGGGGCGACGACCACCTGCGGGGTGAGCCGTTCCAGCGCCCGGTCCACCTCGTGGTCGGTGAGCCGGTGGTCGAGCAGCACCGCCTGGGCGCCGGTACGCCAGGTGGCCAGCAGGTTCACCACGTACGCCACCGACGGCGGCAGCCGCAGCGCGGCGGCCCCGCCGGGGCGCAGTCCGGCCTCGGCGAGACGGGTCTGCGCCTCGCCCACCAGGCGGCGCAGGGTGCCCCGGTCGACCGGCTCCGGCAGACGTAGACAGACGTCGGCCGGACGGCCCGTCAACAACACGTCGTCAACCCAACCCGGGTCCGGCGCCGGAGAATTTTCCGTCGGACGATTCATGGTCACTGCCGCCCACCGCCCAGCCTCAAACAGGGCGGAATCCGCCCATCAGGTGCGTCTATCGGGGTGCTGCCGGGAACACTACGACAGCCCGGAAACCCATTGCTAGATGCAAATGGTTAGATCGGAAAAGGCGGCTGGCTGGATTGCCGACGCTCGATCGGACAGGCAGGATCGGGCGCGTACGCCGGCTCGGTACACCGCCGGCCGGAGCCCCGTGCACGGCGCCGTCGGGCTTGTCCCGGTCTGGCCGGCGTCGCCACTCCCGGCAGGACGGCTCCCGGTTCGGACGGCTCCCGGTTCGGGCGGCTCCCGGTTCGGGCGGCTCCCGGTTCGGGCGGCTCCCGGTTCGGGCGGCTTGACTTCCACGTGGGACCGCCGCGCGCAACGTCGCCCCGACGACGGGCGGCCCGACGCCGCCCGCTCGGCTCGATCTTGGACAGTTGCCGTTCGTGGCCGACGGCAAGTGTCCAAGATTCGCGCCCGCACCTGTGCGGGAAGGGTGGGGCGGCGGGCGTGGCGGGTCGGGCGGGTGGTGGCGGGGTGCTGGGATGACGTGCTGCTGGTCGCCGAACCGGCGGCGACGGCAGCCAGACGGCGGTGTCAGTACAGCTGCACCAACCGGGGACATTGGTGGAGAGCCGCGCCCACGCTTTCCCTCTCGTCGACGCCTCCAACGCAGCTGCGGGATGGAGACTTACGAGGCCAACCGCTCACGTGCGTGGTGACCAGAGCTGGTTGGTTCAACACCACGTTCGGGCTGGTTGATCTCGGCCCACACCGCATCGAGGGAGAGGCCGAGGACATCGACGATCGCCGCGATGGTCGGGAAGGCAGGGGTCGCTACGCGGCCCGACTCGATCTTCCGGAGGGTCTCCGGTGAGACGCGTGCATCGAGCGCGGTCTCGAGGATCGAGCGCTCTCTCCTGGCGCGACGCAACAGGGCACCGAGGCGCTGTCCGCGCTCGACCTCTGCGGGTGTGAGCGGCAACCTGACCATGACTCCGATTCTAGTACCGGGATAGTATGGCCGGGATAGTTATTGGTTGCGTGAGGAAGGCGCCTCATGATCGAGATCCTGAACCCCACCGAACTGCCCAAAGCGAAGGAGGCAGGTGCCCTGGTCGCTGAGATTTTGCAGACGCTGAAGAGCCGCAGCGCAGTAGGTACCAACCTCCAAGACATCAACCGGTGGGCCAAGACCATGATCGCCGAGGCTGGAGCGCTGTCCTGTTACGTCGACTACGCGCCATCCTTCGGGCGCGGGCCGTTCGGCCACTACATCTGCACGTCCGTCAATGATGCCGTGCTCCACGGGCTGCCATACGACTACACGCTTGCCGACGGCGACCTGCTGTCACTCGACCTCGCCGTCTCCAAAGGCGGAGTCGTTGCAGACTCTGCCATCAGCTTCATCGTGGGCGACTCAAAGCCCCCGGAGAGCGTCGCGATGATCAGCGCGACCGAACGCGCGCTGTACGCAGGGATAGCCGCTGCCGGCCCTGGGGCTCGCATCGGCGACATCTCCCATGCCATCGGCTCAACCCTCTACGAAGCGGGATATCCGATCAACACCGAGTTCGGAGGTCATGGCGTCGGATCAACGATGCACCAGGACCCGCACGTTTCGAACACCGGACGGCCCGGTCGTGGATACCGACTGCGCCCTGGGCTGCTGCTGGCACTGGAGCCGTGGGTCATGGCGGACACCGCTGAACTCATCACCGATGCCGACGGGTGGACGCTCCGAAGTGCGACAGGCTGCCGGACAGCACACAGTGAGCACACGATCGCTATCACCAGCGACGGAGCCGAAATCCTCACCTTACCGAAGCAGGCGCACTCGTGAGGTCGGAGCCACGCGTGCCCCTGTGCCCGTGGCGCTTCATCGCTAATCACCGGTGAAAAGCCTGCGCCAGTCAGCCGCCCTTCACGCGATTGATCAACGTCCCGATCAGTACAGCTAGTGCGCGCCACCGAGGTTGAGCACGACCACCCCGGCGATGACCAGGCCGACGCCGACCACCTTGGTCACGCTCAGCGGCTCGCCGAGGAAGACCGCGCCGATGGCCACGATCGCCGCCGTGCCCAGCCCGGACCACACGGCGTAGGCGACGCCGACCGGGATCTCCCGCACGGCCAGGGCGAGCAGCAGGAAGGCGGCCAGGTACGAGACAGCGAGGCCGAGCGTCGGCCAGAGCCGGGTGAATCCGTCGGTGGCCTTGAGCAGGCTGGTGCCGAACACCTCGGCGGAGATCGCGAGCAGCAGGAACAGGTACGCCATGCCCGCGATCCTCCGCCACGCCGGTCAGCGGCGCACCACCTCGGGGCTGGGCATGACTGACGGAGCGCAACCGCCCTGGTGATCAACCAGGAGGACCACCCTGGCCCGTTGCTCGCTGTTCCCCTGCGCTCCCCGGTGCCGGTGGCGCGCCGCGCAGCACCAGCGCGCTGTTGAACCCGTCGAAGCCCCGCGCGCCCACCAGGGCGATCCGGCTGCGCGGCCGCCGGGGCGTACGCAGGAAGTCCAGCTCGCAGCCGGACGCGGGCTCCCGGGGCCCGGCCGACGCGGGCAGCGTGTCGTGCCCGAAGGCGAGCAGCGCGGTCGCGACGTCCAGCGCGGACCCACCCTGGTGGGCCCGGCCGGTCAGCGGCTTCTGGGTGCTCACCGGCGGCGGCCGGTCGCCGAAGACGGCGCGCAGCGCCTCGGCCTCGCTGCGGTCGTAGCGGGGCACCCCCAGCGCGTCGGGCAGCACCACGTCCACCTCGTCGGCGGCGACGCCGGCCCGGTCCAGGGCCAGCCGCATCGCCCGGGCGTACTGGTCGGGGTCGCCGGCGCCGTCGGGGCCGGTGTGCGCGGCGTCGTGGGTGGCCCCCCAGCCGCTGACCTCGCCGTAGATCCGGGCGCCCCGGGCCAGCGCGTGGCCCAGCTCCTCCACCACGAAGACGGCCCCGCCCTCGGCCGGCACGTAGCCGCTGGCGGAGCGGTCGAACGGCCGGTACGCCGCCTCCGGGTCGGAGACGTCGCTGAGCAGCCCGGAGCGGAGCTGGCAGGCCAGCGCGTACGGGCTCAGCGGACACTCGGTCGCCCCGGCGATCACCACGGAGGTGCCGCGACGCACGGTGCGTACCGCGTGGGCGAGGCTGTCCAGACCGCCGGCGGACTCGGCGACCAGCACCCCGCACGGCCCCTTGAACTGGTGGTGGATGGAGAGCTGTCCGACGCTGGCGGCATAGAACCAGGCGATCGACTGGTACGCCCCGACGGTGCGGGTCGGCCCGCCCCAGAGCCGTTGCAGCTCCCGCTGCCCGAACAGGTTGCCCCCGGACGAGCTGGCCAGGGTGACCGCCCAGCCGTACGGGTCGGGAGCCCGCTCGGGCAGGCCGGCGTCGGCCAGCGCCAGCCGGGTGGCGGCGAAGCCGAGGTGGGTCCACCGGTCGGTCTGCACGAGCAGCCGGTTGTCGGCGTACCCGGCCGCGTCGAAGTCGGTGACCTCGCCGGCGACCCGGGTCGGGTAGCTGGCCGGGTCGAACAGGGTGATCGGGCCGGTGCGCCGGGTGCCGTCGCGCACCGTGCGCCAGTGCGCGTCGACGCCGATGCCGCTGGGCGCCACCACCCCGATGCCGGTGACCACCGCCCGCGCGCTCACCCGGTCACCGCCCCCGGTGGGGTCCGCAGCCCGGTCACGCCGCCACCGCCAGCCGGCGGAAGAGCATCGCGGACTGGAAGCCGCCGAAGCCGCTGCCCACCGAGAGCGCCACGTCCACCGGGGTGTCCCGGGCCACGTTGGGCACGTAGTCCAGGTCGCACTCCGGGTCCCGGGTGGCCCAGTTGGCGGTGGGGGGCACCACGCCGTACTCGATCGCGAGGGCGCAGGCGGCCATCTCGATCGAGCCGATCGCGCCGAGCGAGTGCCCGACCATCGACTTGATCGAGCTGACCGGCACCCGGTACGCGGCCTCGCCGAGCGCCCGCTTGAACGCCGCCGTCTCGTGCCGGTCGTTCTGCCGGGTGCCGGAGCCGTGCGCGCTGATGTAGGAGACGTCCGACGGGGACAGCCGCGCCTGCCGCAGGGTGTCGCGGATCGCCAGGGCCATCTCGACCCCGTCGGGACGCAGGCCGGTCATGTGGAAGCCGTTGCTGCGGCTGGCGTACCCGGCCAGCTCGCAGTAGACGTGCGCGCCGCGCCGGCGGGCGTGTTCCCACTCCTCCAGCACCAGCACCGCGGCCCCCTCGGCGAGGACGAAGCCGTGCCGGTCGGCGTCGAACGGCCGGGAGGCGTGCGCCGGGTCGTCGTTGTCGGGGCTGGTCGCCCTGATCGCGTCGAAGGAGGCGACGGTGACCGGGGAGATGGGCGAGTCGGCGGCACCGGCGAGCACGATGTCCGCCTCGCCGTCGACGATCAACTGGTGGGCGTACCCGATGGCGTCGATGCCGGAGGTGCAGCCGGTGGAGATCACCTGCGCCGGGCCGTGGACCCGGTGCCGCACGGCCACGTCGGCGGCCAGGCTGCTCGGCACCAGCGCCGGGTAGAGGTACGGCCCGCCGAGGGAGTGGTCGACCAGCCAGTGCCGGCCGGAGTCGCTGACCCGCACGTACTCCTGCTCCAGGGCCATGGTGCCGCCGACCGCGGTGCCGAGCACCACCCCGGTCACCTGCCGCTCGGCGTCGGTGAGGTCCAGGCCGCTGTCGGCGAGCGCCTCGGTGGAGCAGGCCAGGGCGAACTGCACGTACCGGTCGGCGCGCTGCCGCTCGGCGAGAGTGAGCCCGGCGACGTCGGCGTCGAAGTCGCACTCGGCGGCGATCTGGGAGCGGAACGGCGACGGGTCGAAGGAGGTGATCCGCCGGGTCGCCGTACGCCCCTCGGTGATGGTCTTCCAGAACCTGTCCCGGGTGGCGCCGCCCGGCGCGACCACCCCGACGCCGGTGACGACCGTGCGGCGCCCGGTCACGACGGGCCCCGCTGTTCGACCAGTTCGGTGTCGACGTGGCCGAGTTCCGGGCGGGGTGCCAGGGGACCCAGGTGGAAGACCACCTCGGCGGGCTCGGCGCCGGTGTTGCGCAGCCGGTGCCGGACGTTACGGGGCACGAAGATCGCCTCGCCGGCCGCCATCGGCACCGGCTCGTCGTCCAGGTCGACGGTGATCGCGCCCCGCGCGAGATACAGGAACTCCTCGCTGTAGGGGTGGTAGTGCTCGGCGATCCGCTCCCCCGGCGCGAGCGCGGCGACGCCCATGAAGCCCGACGTGCTGCCGACCGTCTTCGGGCCGAGCAGCACCCGCAGCTCCCCGCCGCGCCGCCGGTCTGCGGTCACGTCGCGGGCGGCGACCAGCCCGCCGGCGTTCTCACTCATCGCCGCCTCCCGCGTACGCCCGCTCGACCCGTTCCTTGATGAGGGCCAACTGCACGCGGCTGTTGGCGTTGATCCGGGCGGTCATCCCGGCGTTGTCCACCGGCGCGGTGGGCTTCATCGCGAAGTCCTGCACCCAGGTCATCCGGACGCCTTCGGGCTCCTCGGTGTAGCTCCAGTGGATCCGCATGTACTCGAACGGCCCGGTCTCCACCCGGTACGCCCGCACCTGGTGGCTGGCGGGGTCGGCGGTGCGCTCGCTGACCCAGCTCCAGGCGATCCCGTTCTCGTCGGGGTGCATGGTGAGCCGGAAGCGGACGGTGTCGCCGTCGCGGTGCAGGATCTCCACCGCGGCGTACTCGGTGAACAGCTCGGTCCAGCGGGCCACGTCGTTGGTCCTCTCCCAGACCAGCGGCAGGGGCGCGGCGATGACGATGCTGTTCTCGGTGTGGCCCGGCGGCTGGGTGCGGCGGGCGACCAGGTCGGCGACGGCGGGGATGCTGAGCTGCCCGGACTGCTCGGGGATCTGCACCCGCCACCGGTCGGCCACCACGGCGGAGAGTTCCAGCAGGGCCAGCGAGTCCATGCCCAGTTCCTCCAGGGAGGCGGCGGGCGAGCGGGCGGCCGCGTCGGCGTCCAGGCCGCAGTGCGCCACCAGGATGTCGGTGATCTCGGTGGTGAACGGCTGGCCGTGGGTGACGGTCATCGGGTCCTCCTCGGAAGCGGTCAGGACGGGTCGGTGGTCGGTGCCGCGGTGGCGGCGACCGGACGGGCGGTGGGGCGGGGGCCGGGGATGGCGGGCCGCGCCGGGCGCGCGGGCCCGACCGCGCCGGGACGCGCGGCGGGGGCCGACGCCGGCGGTTGCGCGGCCGGGGCCGCCGGCGGATCGACCCCGGCCGGCGCCGGCGCGACGTGGGACGGCGGCGCGGCGACCTGCGGCGCGACGGCCTCGGGCAGCACCGCGGCCTCGGGCGGCGCGGCGGCGCGGCCAGGCGAGGCGACGGCCTCCGGCGACGGCGGGATGGTCCGGGGCGGTCGCCCGTCGGCGAGCAGGCGGTCGACCAGGGAGGTGGTGTAGCGGCCCTTGCGGAAGGCGGGATCGTCCAGGACCCGCCGGACGAACGGGATGGTGGTCCGCACCCCCGGCCCGGCGACGTCGAACTCCTCCAGCGCCCGCTCCAGCCGGTTCAACGCCAGTTCCCGGTCCGGCGCCCACACCGCCACCTTGGCCAGCAGCGAGTCGTAGTACGGCCCGACCAGGTAGCCGGGGTGGCCGTGGGTGTCGACCCGGGTGAACGGGCCACCGGGCGGGACGAAGCGGTCCAGCCGGCCAGGAGTCGGCGCGAAGTCGCGATCCGGATCCTCCACGTTGACCCGGCACTCCACGGCGACCCCGTGCAGCCGCACGTCCTGCTGCCGCGGCCGCAGCGGCAGGCCTGCGGCGATGTGCAGCTGCTCGTGGACCAGGTCGATCCCGGTGATCATCTCGGTGACCGGGTGCTCGACCTGGATCCGGCAGTTGATCTCCAGGAAGTGGAACCGTTCCTCGGCGTCCAGCAGGAACTCCACCGTGCCGGCGCCGGTGAAGCCGACCTCCAGCGCACCGCGCAGGGCGGTCTGCGCAATGGTCTCCAGCAGCCGGGCGGGCAGCGCCGGCGCGGGGGCCTCCTCCACCAGCTTCTGGTGCCGCCGCTGCACCGAGCAGTCCCGGGTGCCCAGGTGCACGCCGTTGCCGTACCCGTCGCAGAGCAGCTGCACCTCGACGTGCCGGGCGTCGGTCAGGTAGCGCTCGACGTACACCCGGTCGTCGCCGAAGGCGGCCTGCGCGGCGGCCCGGGTGCGCGCGTACGCCCGGGGCAGCTCGGCCGGGGACCGGACCACCGTCATCCCCCGGCCCCCGCCCCCGGCCGCCGCCTTCACGATCACCGGGTAGCCCACCTCGGCGGCGACCTGCGCCGCCCGTTCGGCGGTCGGCACCTGGCTGACGGTGCCCGGCGGCAACGGCAACCCCGCCCGGCTCATCAGCGCCCGGGCCGAGGACTTGTCGGCCAGCGCGGCCATCACCTGCGGCGGCGGGCCGATGAAGACCAGCCCGTTGTCGGCGCAGATCTCGGCGAAGTCGGCGTCCTCGGAGAGGAACCCGTAGCCGGGATGCACCGCCTGCGCCCCGACCTGACGGGCGGCCTCCACGATGGCGGCGGCGTTGAGGTAGCTGCGCCGGCTCAACGCCGGTCCGATCAGTACCGCCTCGTCGGCCAGGCGCACCGGCGCCGAGTCGGCGTCCGCGGTGGAGTAGACCACCGCCGTACGCACCCCCAGCTCCCGGCAGGCGCGCACCACCCGCAGCGCGATCTCACCCCGGTTGGCGATGAGCACCTTCTCGAACATCCCCGCCACCTCAGGCCGGGTCCAGCGCGACCAGCGGCTGGTCGTACTCCACCGGCCGGCCGTCGTCGACCAGGACCTCGACCACCCGGCCGGCCCGCTCGGCGGTCACCTCGTTCATCAGCTTCATCGCCTCGACGATGCCGACCACCTGCCCGGGCCGGACCAGGTCGCCGACGGTGACGAAAGGCGCGGCGCCCGGCTCGGGCGACCGGTAGAAGGTGCCCACCATCGGCGAGCGCACCTCGATCCGGCCGGTCGGCGACGCAGGCCGGGGCCCCGGCCCCTGCGGCGCGGGGGCCACCGCCGGGGCGTCCGGGGCCCGTCCGGTCTCCGCCGCGGCGGTTCCGTGCCACTCCACCTCCAGCACCGTGTCGCCGCTGCGCAGCCGCACCCGGCGTACCGGGCCGGCGACCTCGGCGACGAGCTGCCGGGCGTGCCGGCGCAGGCCGGCCAGCACCGCGTCCACCTCGTGGGCCGCCTCCGCGCCGTCCGCCGGCGACGGCGCGGCACCGGCCGGGACGGTCCCGGCGCTCACCGGGCACCCGCCCGGGCGCCGGCGCGAGCCGCGCCGAAGCGCCGGAAACGCTGGCGACGGCGCTGCACCAGGGTGGCGGGCGGCACGTCGAGCAGCGGCAGCAGGTGCGCCAGCACCACCTCGCGCAGCGCGCGGGCGGTCGCCTCCGGGTCGCGGTGCGCGGCCGGGACCGGCTCGGGGACGATGTCGTCGACGACGCCGAGCCGGCACAGGTCGGGGGCGGTCAGCCGCAGCGCGCGGGCGGCCTGCGGGGCGGCCCCCCGGTCCGGCCAGAGGATGGCCGCGCAGCCCTCCGGGCTGATCACCGAGTAGACGGCGTGCTGAAGCATCAGCACCCGGTCGGCGACGGCCAGCGCGAGCGCCCCGCCGCTGCCGCCCTCGCCGGTGATCACCGCGACCACCGGGGTGGGCAGCACGCTGAGGGACAGGATGTTCTCCGCGATCGCCGCCGCCTGCCCCTGCTCCTCGGCGCCGACGCCCGGGTCGGCCCCGGGGGTGTCCACCAGGGTGACCACCGGCAGGCCGAGCCGGGCGGCGAGCCGCATCAGCCGCAGCGCCTTGCGGTGCCCGGCCGGGCTGGCCATGCCGAAGTTGCGGGCCACCAGCTCGCCGGTGGTGTGGCCCTTCTGGTGGCCGATCACCATCAGGGGCCGGCCGTCGAGGCGGGCCAGCCCGCCGACCACCGCCGGGCAGTCCGCGCCGAGCCGGTCGCCGTGCAGCTCGACAAAGCCCTCGAACGCGGTGTCCAGGTAGTCCAGTGTGGTCGGCCGGCCGGGGTGCCGGGCCAGCCGTACCGTCTCCCAGGCGTCGACGCCCGCCGCCAGTGCGGCGTCGACCGCCGTGCCCGGCCGGTCCGCGACGGCGGCCGGGCGCGCGGGGGGCGCGGCCACCTGCCGGGGTACGGCGGGACGCCACCCGGGGCGGCGGCCGGCCCGGGCGGCGGCGAGCAGCGCCACCAGCCGCCCGCGCAGCGCGCGCCGCGGCACCACCATGTCCACCTGGCCGTGCCGCAGCAGGAAGGCCGCGGTCTGGAAGCCCTCCGGCAGCGCCCGGCCGGTGACCTGCCGGATCACCCGGGGGCCGGCGAAGCCCATCCGGGCGCCGGTCTCGGCGAGCACCACGTCGGTGTTGGTGGCGAACGACGCCGCCACACCCCCGTACGTGGGGTCGGTGAGCACGCTGACGGTGAGCAGCCCGGCCTCGCGCAACGCGGCGATCGCCTGGCTGACCATGGCCATCTGCATCAGCGACAGCACGCCCTCCTGCATCCGCGCCCCACCGGAGGCCGTCACCAGGACCAGCGGAACCCCGTCCTCCAGCGCCCGCTCCGCCGCCCGGGTGATCAGCTCGCCGACGGCGACGCCGAGGCTGCCGCCGAGGAACCGGAAGTCCATCACGGCCAGCGCGCACGGGTGCCGGCCGATGGTGGCGGTGCCACAGAGCACCGCCTCGGCCAGCCCGGTGCCGGCCCGGGCCGCGCTGAGCCGGTGCGGGTACGACAGCACGTCGACGAAGTCGATCGGGTCCACCTCGGCCGGCCGGTCCGGCAGCGGGGTGAACGACTCCGCGTCCACCAGCTGGCGCAGCCGCTCGGGGGCGGCGAGCCGGGCGTGCTCCCCACACTCCGGACAGACGTCGAGGTTGCGGCGCAGCCGCTTGCGGTACAGCAACGACCCGCAGCCGGCGCAACGGGACCACAGCTCCCCCTCCCGGGGGGCGGTGGCGGTCACGACCGCCGCCCAGCGGGGGCCGTCGCGTCGAAGCGGTAGAAGCAGCGCGCCATCGCGTCGCGGGGCTCCCGCCAGGTCGGCAGGTACGGCGAGATGTACGGGCGCAGCCGCGCGCTGACCCGCTCGAACTCCGGGTGCCCCCGGGCCGCCTCGACCGCGCCGGATGCCGGTGACTCCGTCTCCAGCAGGTGCACGTAGAGGTCGTGCAGCCGGTAGAGCGACCGGTGCCGGACGCCGACCAGGTGCGGCAGCTCCGTCGCGTCGGACTCGGCGAAGATCTCAGCGACCTGCGCCTCGGCGGTGGGAACCACCTTCGCGACGATCAGCGAACGGTCCATGGATGGGCCTCCCCCCACGGCCCGGCGACGCGGGTGCGGACCGCACCGCCCGAGCCGGACGACTGCCGACACGATGCTCGGGTCGCCGTCACCGGGGCGTCACCGGCGGGCAGCGGCCGGCGACGACGTGTAGTGACGATGCGTTGACGGACCTCGGGTATCCGCTGTGCGACCAGGCCCACCGTCGCGCTTCATCCGCAGTTCAGAAGGGATTTCATGGCCACGCCTGCGCTGGCGCGGCGTCCCGCACGACATTGACCGAGAGTGACCACGATTGATAATCTTCGTCCTGGTCAGCCCGGTGGCCACGGCGCGCGACGCCGCGCCGTGGCGGAGCGACCCGACATTGGGGTCATGGGCAGCCGCACCGGGAACAGCCGAGGATTCGGGACGCGTTCCGCAGGGGGTGCCGCCGTGGCCGCTGATCCGTCCATGCCGACCACCGGGCACCCACCCGGCACGGACATCTCGCTGCACCTGCTCGGCGGCTTCCGGTTGTTGCACGACGGCGCGCCGATCGTGGTGCCCCGCGGCCTGCAACGGGTCATCGCGCTGATCGCGTTGCGTCCGGGCGCCACCCGCAGCCACCTGGCCGGCCTGCTCTGGCCCGACGCGCCGGAGGACCGCGCGCTGTCCTCGCTGCGCACCGCCCTGTGGCGGCTGCGCCAGGACCCCTGCTGCCCGTTCACCACGTCCGGCGACACCGTACGGCTGGAACCGGTCGTCCGCGTCGACGTCGACGAGCTGGTCGGCACGGCCGCCCGGGTCCGCGACGGCGACGACCCGCGCGCCGCCGCCGCGCTGGCCGCCGGCCGGCACGACCTGCTCCCCGGCTGGTACGACGACTGGGTCCTCGCCGACCGGGAGCGGCTGCGCCAGCTCCGCCTGCACATGCTGGAGGAACTGGCCGGCCACCACCTGGCGGCCGGCCGGCACGGGGAGGCGCTGGAGGCCGCGCTGGAGGCGATGTCCGCCGAGCCGCTGCGGGAGACGCCGCACCGGCTGGTGGTGCGCATCCACCTCGCCGAGGGCAACGCGTTCGAGGCGGTGCACGCCTTCTACGTCTACCGGGACCTGCTGCTGCGGGAGCTGCGGCTGGAACCGTCGGCGGCGATGACCGCGCTGCTCGGCGAGACCCTCGCGCCGATCCGCGAGGCCACCCGGGAACGGCCCGACGGTCCCCGCCGGCCACCCGACACCCGGGTCGCGCCCGGGGGCAGCTGACCGCCGTCACCGGCCGCGCGGCACGAATGACGGCAAGGTGACAGCCGGACCGGCACGGTGGGTCGCACAGCAGTCCGTGGTCTCCGACCTGGGCGGAGCGCCACCGGCGAGAGGGGTCCCATGAGTCGTCTACTGATCGTCAGCAGGATCCTCCCGGGCTCGGAGGGTCGGGTGGCGCAGATCTTCGCCGAATCCGACGCGACCGAGCTGCCCGCCCTGACCGGCGTCCGGCACCGGTCCCTGTACTGCCTGCACGACCTGTGCGTACACCTGATGGAGACGGAGGACGTGGACCCGGACGCGCTGGCCGGCGCCCGCAACCATCCGCTGTACCTCCAGGTCAACGAACGGCTCTCCGCGCACACCTCCCCGTACCTGCCGACCTGGCGTTCGCCGCGGGACGCGATCGCCGGCTGCTTCTACCGCTGGGACTCCGCCGACGTGCCGGCGCCGCGTCCGGCCGGGTGAGGGGAACGGACGCCCTGCCGTCCCGGGAGTTGCTGGCCCGCACGTTCGTCAACGGCTTCGCCATCTACCGGGGCGAAGAGGATGAGCCGGCCGGTCGGGCCCGACGACGGCACCTCGCCGCGGCCTGGCCGGATCCACCCGTTTCCGTACCGTCGGTCATCCCGTCGCCACCCGCCGACACGGTGTGTCCCACCTGCGTCGCAGTGTCCGGACCTCCCTGTCGTCCGGCACGCGCGTGTGCGAAGCTGCGGCGGGTTTTTTCACGACTTTCACCGACGTACGCAAGAGGGAGGTTCGCCGTGCCGTCGACTTTCGGGCAATGGCTGATCGTGATCCTGGCCCTGGTGCTGGGCGGAGCCGGGGGCTGGCTGTGGCGCGGCCGGCAGGCCGCGGCGGCCGCCGGGCAGCCGGAGCCCATGATGGAGGGTGCCCCGGTGGTCGGGCTCTCCGGGGAGGAGAAGGCCGCCGCCACGGTGACCGCGACCGTCGATGACCGGACCGTGGAGCCGGTCGGTGTCGCGCAGACCGGGGACGAGGCGACCCCGCAGGTCGCGCCGGTGACAGCCGACGAGGAGCCGGTCGCCGCCGAGAGCGACGACCAGGTCGCCCGGGTCGACGGCACCGAGACCGCCGAGCGCCCGGCCGAGGTGGACGCGTCCGCCGCTGCCGACGCGCCGGTCGAGACTCCCGCCGCTGCCGAGGCCGAGGCCGCGGAGCCGGCGATGGTCACGGCGGTGATCCCCGCTCCCCGCGACCCGGTGGAGGACGACGCGCCGGCCGCATCCGGCGAGCTGGTGACCGCCGACGCGGACGTCGTGGCCGCGCCGGCTGCCGAGGCGGCCCCGGCCGGGGACGCGCCGGCAGACGACTTCCGCCGCATCCAGGGCGTCGGGCCGAAGATGGCCGCCGCGCTGCAGGCCGCGGGGATCCGCACCTACCGCCAGTTGGCCGAACTGGACGAGGCGGCGCTGCGCGACACCATCCGGGCCGCCGGGCTGCGCGCCGCGCCGAGCGTGGCCACCTGGCCGCAGCAGGCGAAGATGCTGACCGGCACCGACGCGGGCGGGGTGCTGTCCGAGCCCGCCGCCGACCAGATCTGAACACCACGCGGGACGGTGACCGCGCCCAGGCGCGGTCACCGTCCCGCACCCTGTCCACCTCGACACCCACCGGCCGGCCCCGCACCCGCTCTCTGCCGCCGCAGTTTGGCGGCGGCGCAGGTCAGACCGTGGCGGCGTACTCCTCGACGACGGCGGCCAGGGTACGCCGCGCCTCCGCGGCGCGTGCCGGGTCCGCGTGGTCGAACGTGATCAGCGCCTTCCACAGCGCCCAGCCGCGCCC
Organism: Micromonospora sp. NPDC047548; assembly: GCF_040642975.1. Classification (NCBI taxonomy): domain Bacteria; kingdom Bacillati; phylum Actinomycetota; class Actinomycetes; order Micromonosporales; family Micromonosporaceae; genus Micromonospora; species Micromonospora sp. NPDC047548. The sequence continues at coordinate 19,335 of NZ_JBEYTI010000028.1, read as the reverse complement.
CCGGTTCCAGGTCGCCTCGTCCACGGCGAGCGCGTCGCGGAAGGCCGCCCGGCTCGCGCCGGTGAGCAGCGTCCAGGCGACCGTCACGTCGCAGGCCGGATCCCCCACCCCGCAGCAGCCGAAGTCGATCACGGCGGCCAGCCGGCCGTCGCGTACCAGCAGGTTGCCGAAGGCGACGTCGCCGTGGAACCAGACCGGCGGATCGTGCCAGGTGGAGCGCAACGCCAGCTCCCAGATCCCGGTGACCGACTCTCCCGGGATCCGGTCGCCCAGCGTGGCGATCGCGGCCCGGGTCTCCGCGTCGTACGTCCGAAGTGGCCCTCCGCGCCAGGCGCTGTGCGGCCCGGCGGCCGGCCCCGACCCGGCGTCGATCCGATGCAGGGCGGCGAGGAAACCGGCGAGCCCGGTGGCGAACGCGGTCAGGTCGGCGATCCCCTCCAGCCGGGCCTGCCGGCCCTCGATCCACCGGTACACCGACCACCCGAACGGGTAGCCCTCGGCGGGCCCGCCCTGGGCCAGCGGGGTGGGCACGGGAAGCGGCAGGTGGGGGGCGAGCACCGGGAGCCAGCGCTGCTCCTTGGCCACCTGCCCGGCGTAGCCGGGACCGCTGGGCAGCCGTACCGTCATCTCGTCGCCGAGGTGGAAGGTCCGGTTGTCCCAGCCGCCCGCCTGCACCGGCCGGACCGGCAGCTCGGCCCAGTGCGGGAGCTGCCCGGCGACCAGGCGGCGCACCAGGGCGACGTCGATGTGCGGCGGAGAAGCCGGGTGTGGGGGTGCGGTGGGTTCGGGTTGCGCGTCCATCCGGTCCAGGCTGGCGTGGCCGACCCCGGACGGCAACCGGAATTCGGCGCTGGCCCTGCTGACCCTCGCCCCGGCGGTGCTCTTCCTGCCGCCGCCCGTCGGCGTACAGGTCCACGTACACAGCCAGGTACGCCCTGGCGCAAAGATCCACATGTAGAGGAGATCGACGTCGGCCGCCTTGAGGGCTGCTCGGTCACGAAGCGCTCGCCCGCTTCATCGTCGACCAGCAAGTTGTCGATCAGCCATTCAACCGCCCGGCACTGCGCCCGCACGTCCCGGAAGGCGTACCACGCCGGCAGTAGGTGCGGATACTCCTCGTGCAGCTCGTCTCTGAACCGGCGGAAGGCGCCCTTGCCTTGGATGGCACGTGCAAGTCTGCGGCCGGCCGCCTCGTCGCTGACCCTCTCGGCGAAGTCAGCCATGTCCTGATACCAGACGTAGGACGGCAGCGGATCGATGCAGACCAGGTCGAGGTCGTCAAGGTCCCCGGGCGTTTTTCCGTCGATTCCACCGTCCGCCGTCCAGACCACGATTTCGCCGGTCTGCGGGTTGATCAGCCATCGGTGCTCGCAGTCGGTCTGGTCGGCGAGCGCGGTGGCGATCTCCTCTAGGTCAAGCCTGCTCAGGTCAAGCATCCAGTCACGATGAACCTGCTTCGAACGAACGAGCATCCCTACTACGCGGCCGACGTGCCGGCCTGCGTCGGTCGGGCCGCCGCCGAAGCGCGGGTCAGCCTGAGGAGCTGAACCCGGCTTGTATCAAGTCATTGACACAAGCGTCGCTGTCGGCCATGCTCGCTTGTATCAAACGCTTGACACAAGGGGTGGTCATGGTAGTTACGGTGATCCTTGGACTCCTGCTGGTGCCGCTGCTCGGCGTCGCGCTGGCCGGCCCGTCGGCGGCGGGCGAACCCGCGACCGACCACATCCGGCGGACCACCCGACGCTGGCGGTGGGCCGGCCTGACCCTCGGGGCGGTGATCGCCGCCGTCGCCGCCGGCTACGACCCGCTCGGGCGCGGCATCCTGCTGGCCGCACCGCTGTTCGGGCTCTGCGTGCTGGCCGGGGTCGTGGCGGGAGAGAGCCGCGTCGTCCGCCCCACCGGCACCGCCCGCCAGGCCGCCCTGGAAACCCGGCAGGGCCGGCACTACCTGCCACGCCGAGCGTTCCGGGCGGTCCTCGCCGCCGGCGCCGCCCTGGCCGCCCTGCTGGCCGCGACCACCGCCGCCGGCTCCGCCGACGACCTCGGCCGCGCCGGCCGCGTCCTCGCCTACGACTGCGGCGAGATCACCGGCACCCACGGCCCGTGGGTCGGATCCTTCTACAGCCTTCCGCTCACCCTGGTGGTCGGCCTCGGCGTGCTGATCGCCGCGCTGGCCGTGCACCGGCTCGTCGGGCGTCCCCGCCCCCAAGCCGCCGCCGGTGACCTGGTGCTCGACGACGCCGAGCGGCGCCGCTCCGCCACCGCTGTCACCGGCGCCTGCGGCGTGCTGCTCACCATCCCGCTGATCGGGGTCTCCCTCGTCACCGCGGCCGGGTTGCTGGCCAACCCGTGCCGGCCCCAGTGGTGCACGGCCGCCGCCTGGCTGCTGCTCCTGCTCATCCCGGCCTGGACCGTCCTGCTGGCCTGGAGCGCCGCCGCCGTCCTGAACCCCGGCGCCCGCGCCACCCGGCCTGCCCCGGTGGCGGCGTGAGCGAGCCACCGACCCTGCGGGTCGACACCCAGGACCCCACACCCCCGTACGAGCAGCTACGCCGGCAACTGGTCGAACTGATCCACTCCGGCGTGCTCCGGCCGGGCGACCGGCTGCCACCGCTGCGACAACTCGCCGGCGACCTGGGCCTGGCCGTCGGCACCGTGGCCCGCACCTACCGCGAGCTGGAGACCGCCGGGCTGGTCCGGTCCCGGCGCGGCGGCGGCACCCACGTGGCGGACCAGGCGCCCGCGCCGCGAGCCGACGAGCGCCGTCAAGCCCTCGACCGGCACGCGACCGCCTACCTGCGGCAGGCGCGGCTGCTCGGTGCCGACCGGGAAGCCGCCCTCGACGCCGTACGCCGGGCCTGGCCCGCCGACGGGTGACCTCAGACCCGGCGCACCGGGATCCACAGCTCCGCGTCGGCCTCCGTGCCGTCCGCCGACACCCGGACCTTCGAGATCTCCGGACCCGGGCGGCTCTCGTACGGATTCGACGGGAACCACTGGGTGAACACGTCCCGCCACAGATACTGCACCGCCTGCGGGAACGCCCCGGAGGACTGGAACACCGCCCACGAGCCGGCCGCGACCGGCAGGCTGTCCAGGTCCTCCGGCGCGTCCGCGCCGGTCACCACCCCGTGCCAGTAGTCCAACTCGGTGCCCTCCGCCCGGTCGCCGGCCAGGTCGTCGCTGACGTTGACCATCCCGCGCGGCTCCTGGTCCGACAGCGCCTCGATCCGGCGTACGGTCTCCTGACCGATGCCCTTCACGAACGCCACGATGGCCGGATTCATCCCCTCGTGGACCAACGGGACCCGGGCCTTACGCCCGACCAGGCGGAAGACGTCCTTCTCCACGATCCGATACTCCATGCTGCTGCTCCCTTCGACGACGAGCCGGAAGGACATCCGGGGCTGGGACCGCAGCGCCGCCCCCGTACGCCGGGCCTCGCCCGGACCGACCCCGTGCACGGCCCGGAACGCCCGCGCGAACGCCTCGTTCGACCCGTACCCCCAGCGCACCGCGACGTCGAGCAGCGGCACCTCCCCGGCGAGGACCTCCGCGCCCGCGACGGTGAGCCGCCGCCGGCGCACGTACTCCGACAGCGGGATCCCGGCCAGGACGGAGAACAGCCGCCGGAATGGTGCTCCGCCACGCACGCGATCCGCGCCAACTCGGCGACGTCGACCGGCTGATCGAGGTGCCGTTCGAGGTGGTCCATGGCCTGATTGAGCCGCTCCAGCACCCGGTGCTCCTTCCTCTTCCACCACCGACGCTAGGGGCCCGCGACCTGCCTCACCCGATCCCACGCAACCTGATCCGATCGGGTCAGCATGCCTGGCCGGATTCACGTCACGTACGCGTGTCGCCTAGGGAGAAGTTAAGCCGTACCTGGCTCTGCACCAGAGCCGGTACGCCGACACCGCCCTTCGCCGCCGCCGGCGCGATGCTGGTGCTCGTCGGCGTGGCGGTCGCGGACACCCTCCACAGCGCCGGCAAGCCGCCCGAGCCGCCCCGCCCGCCGCACTGATCCGGCCAGTGTGCCGGTGACCGTTCCGGATGTCGTTTATCCGTTCGTCGCGTCTGGGTACAAGGTGCGTCACCTCGAAACACCACGACCCGGGAGGCACCCCATGCGCGGCACGTCGATATCCGGAGTTCTCGTCGTCATCTGGCTGCTCATCGGCGCGATCGCCGCCGGGCAGCGCGGCTACTACAGCAACGACGACACCAACTGCGCGGAGGCCGGCACGATCCTGGTGACCATCGTGGCGGGGCCGCTGAACTACATCGGCGCCAACCCGAAGGTCGACTGCAAGCTCCCCGAGCCGTCCAGGTAGTTCCGCCGGCTTCCGGCCCGCGCCCGTACCCCCGCGGCGCGGGCCCTTTCGTGTCCGCTCCTGATCACGTCCGTCACCACCTCTGCGGCATCCTAGGAGGCTGGGCAACGACTCGCGTTTGCCGGGGCATGGGCCGGGAAGGGCACCGGTTCGAAGCGCTGGACGGAACGGAGACGCGGCATGCAGATCGGCTACAAGCTGGCCTCGGAGGGGTACGGCCCCAGGAGATCGTCCGGCAGGCCGTCCGCGCCGAGCAGGCCGGCTTCGACTTCGTGGAGATGAGCGACCACTTCCACCCCTGGCTCGACGTGCAGGGCCACTCGTCGTTCACCTGGAGCGTGCTGGGCGCGATCGCCGCGAAGACGAGCAGCCTGGGCCTGGCGACCGGGGTCACCTGCCCCACCGTCCGGTACCACCCGGCGATCATCGCGCAGGCCGCGGCAACCATGGCACTGATCTCCGACGGCCGGTTCACCCGTTCGCTGGGCTGAGCCGCGGCGGGGCGTACCTGGCCGCCGGTGCGCGGGCGGCCGACCGGTCGCCGCTCACGCCGGACAGGGCCCGGCCGGCGCAAGCGGTCGGCGATCCCAGGCCAGGTCTCCTCAGCCGACGTGGATGCCCGGTCGGCGCGACGGGTCCGGCTCGCTCTTGCGGATGATCTCCCGCACCACCGGTGGCGTGTCGCCCCGGCCGAGGATGAGATAGCGCAGCAGGTGGGCGATCGGGTTGCCCTCGGACCACTCGAAGTGCGCGTGCGGGCGTACGCCGGTGCCGTCGCGCAGGGCGAGCAGGATCGCGGCGATGGCGTTCGGGACGGCCGGGCTGCCGGCCCGCAGCACCCGGTACCCGCCGACCTCCACGCCGTGCACCCGCAGCACCTGGCTGAACTGGGACGGGTCCACCACGTCGATCTCCAGGAAGAGCACGTCGGCGGCGCCGGGCACCGGGTTCTTGCCGCGCTGCGCCCGCTCCTTGACCCGGTACTCCTTGACCGCGCCGCTGTGGCGCTTGTTGGCGATCAGGTGCAGCCGGCCGTCGTGGGACAGCGAGTCGGCGATGAACCGCCGGGCGGCCGGGTCGAACTCGATCCGCTCCGCCCGCAGCTCGGTGGTGCGGGAGACCCGGGAGATCAGCGAGACGGCGATGATCCCGGCGATGAACAGGGCCGAGATGGCGATCCCGTCCGGCTTCTCGATCACGTTCTCGGTGAGGGCGTAGAGCAGGACGGCGGTGAGCACGCCGAAGCCGACGCCGGCGATCCGGTTCCGGGCCCGCGCGGCCGCGATGGTCACCGCCACCGCGCCGGAGACCATCATCGCCAGGATCCCGGTGGCGTACGCGCCCGCCTGGGCGTTGACGTCCGCCTGGAAGGCGACCGTGATGGCGATGCTGATGAGCGTGTAGACGATCACCACCGGTCGCACCGCCCGGCCCCACTCCGGCGCCATCCCGTACGAGGGCAGGTAGCGCGGCACGATGTTGATCAGACCGGCCATGGCCGAGGCGCCGGCGAACCAGAGGATCAGCACGCTGCTGATGTCGTACACGGTGCCGAACGCCTCGCCGAGGTGCTCGTGGGCCAGCCAGGCCAGGGCCCGCCCGTTCGCCGCGCCGCCGGGCCGGAACTGCTCCGCCGGGATCAGCACCGTGGTGACGAAGGTGGTGCCGATCAGGTAGACCGACATGATCAGCGAGGCGGTGGCGAGCAGCTTGCGGGTGTTGCGGATCCGCGCCTCGAGGCGCTGCTGCGAGTCCGCGCCCTCCCCCTTCACCAGGGGCATCATGCTGACCCCGGTCTCGAAGCCGGACAGGCCCAGCACCAGCAGCGGGAAGGCCAGCACCGCGGGTCCGAGCAGGTCACCGAGGCCGGTGCCACCGGCGGTCAGCCTGGCCGTCCAGCCGCCCACCAGGGACGGGTTCGCGGCCACCTCGGCCAGCCCGACGACCACGATCACCGCGTTCAGCCCGAGGAAGACCGCGACCAGCGGGATGGCCACGTTGACCGCCTCGCTGAAACCCATCAGGAACACCCCGCCGAGGACCAGCAGCAGCACCACGGTCGCCGCGACCGCGGCGACCGGGCCGTGCGGGAAGGATGCCGGCAGGTACGGGTTCTCCAGCACGTGGACCGTGGCGTCGGCGGCGGACAGGGTGATCGTGATGATCCACGAGGTGGCCACGAAGCCGAGCAGCACCAGCACGAAGATCTTGCCGCGCCAGAACGGCAGCAGCCGCTCCAGCATCGCCACCGAGCCCTGCCCGTGCGGGCTCTCCCGGGCCACCCGCCGGTACATCGGCAGCATCCCGAACAGGGTCAGCGCCACGATGAGCAGGGTGGCCAGCGGGGAGAGCGCCCCGGCGGCCAGCGCCGCGATGCCGGGCAGGTACGACAGGGTGGAGAAGTAGTCGACGCCGGTCAGGCACATCACCTGCCACCAGGGGTGGCGCGTCTGCGCGCCCTCCTCGGCCTCCGGACCGACCGGCTGCACCCGGTGTGCGAAGAGCCAGCGCCGCAGCGGGTCGGCGGGCGGCCGGGGCTGGGCGTGGCTCTCCACGCGCTCGGGGACCACCACCGGCCCCGTCCGGGTGCGCTCGCCCTGGCCCGGCTCACGGGCCGCCCGGACTTCGCGCCCCGGACCGGCCGGCGCGGTCGTGTCGCGCCGCCCCCGGGTACGCCGGGGCGTCGCCCCGTCCCGCCCGTCCACCATGCCCGTCCCACTCTCTACGGTCCTGCACCGACCGTAGGCGGTACCCACGGTGCCGCTGGACGGAACCGGCAAGCCGGGAGATCGCCGCGGGACCGCGGACCGTCCGCGTCGCACCGGTTGCCGCGGCGCCCGCCGCCGTCCTGCCTCAGTTGGGGGCGGGCATGACCCGCGGCGTACCCGGTGCGGGCCGGCCGGCACCCGGCTCACTCCAGCGCGCGGGTCCAGTCCTCGACGTACGCGTCCAGGTACGCCGCCGCAGCTCGCCAGTAGGCGCCGTCGGCGGTGAAGATCCGGGCCCAGGGCTGCATCCCGTCGCGGGCGCCGTCGCGCAGCAGCGCGTACATCGCCCAGGCGCGGCGCCCCAGCGTGGCGGCCAGCGCCGGGCGGGCGGCGCCGTCCAGGCCGTAGCCGTCGACCAGGGCGCGCAGCCGCCGCGCCGACTCGGCGACCGGGCGGTCCGGCCGCATCCCCGCCATGGCCTGCGCGGCGTACGCCAGCTCCCAGCGCCGGGTGCCGGGGCCGGCGCCGTCCCAGTCGATCAGCACCCAGCCGCGGTCGGCGCGGACCAGGTTCCACGGCGCGGCGTCGTGGTGGCAGACGAGGTCGGCGCCGTCCGGGGCGATGGCCACCCGCCAGCCGGCCGGCTCCGGGGGCACGAACCCCGCCACCGCGGTGTCGGTCCACGGCCCGACCGGCCGCCGCACGGTGTCGCCGACGCGGACCACGCCGGCGGTGACGTTGCCGGCCAGGGGCTGTTCGTCCAGGGACATCCCGCCATCCTGCCGGGCGGGACGCGCCCCCGCGCCCCGGTTTCCCGGAGCGCGGGGACCCCCGTCGCCGGCTACTGCAGGAACGCTCCCAGCGGCGAGAGCAGCAGCCGGCCGAGCGCCGCGGCGTTGTCGTCCAGCCGCGTGCGCTCGCAGTCGCGGGCGTGCGGGTCGTGCCGGCACCGCCAGATCTTCTGGGCGTTGCGCCAGGCCACGTCCCGGGTGTATTCCACCAGCTCGCCCTGGTACCAGTCGTCGACGTCCCCGTTGAGCATGTCGATCAGCAGCTGCCACCGCTCCAGGTAGCCGCGACGCAGCGCCGGGATCTTGTCGGCGAAAATATCGTTGATCTTGAGGTAGTCGCGGTGCTGCTCGCTGCCGTCGACCGGCTCCGACTCCAGGTGGTCGAAGGTCGTCACCAGCGCGAACGGCAGGTCGAAGTTGATGTGCGCGTTCACCCCCGCCGCCGCCGACGGCAGCGGCCGGGCGTCCGGGCCACGCATCCGCTTGAACAGGCACGACCACGCCTTCGGGGTGGTCGGGCTGGACTCGGTCCACAGCCGCAACGCATCGAAGTAGCGGGTGGCGAACTCCACGTCGAGCCGGGACAGGAACACCGGGTCGGCGAAGAAGTCGTCGTACAGCCCCTCCAGCACGCTGGTGGTGATGGTCAGGTACAGCTCGTTGAAGTCGGCCAGCGGGCAGCTGCGCTCCAGCGGAGGCAGCCGCACCAGCAGGTCCTGGAGCTTGGTGAGGTGATCGACCACCGCCGGCACGTCACCCGGATGGTCCGCCAGCAGACCGACGATGTCGGCGTGGACCGGGCCCCAGACCGGTTCCGTCATGTCTCCTCCACAGTGGTCCGGGGCACCCCCGTGCCGTCGGTGTCGCTGGAAAGCCTTTCAGCGACACCGACATACCGGATCGGTAGAACGACGTATTCGTCCCGGCCCGGTCGCGCGTCAGTCGGCGCGGTTACGCAGGTGGATCGCGCTGGCCTGCACCCGGGTGCGCACCTGGAGCTTGTCGAAGATGTGCGAGACGTGCACCCCGATGGTCCGCTCGCTGATGAACAGCCGCTGGCCGATCTCCTTGTTGGTCAGCCCCTCGGCCACCGCGGCGAGCACCTCGCGCTCCCGGGCGGTCAGCACCGCCAGCTCGTCGCTGACCGGCCCCGCGCCGGTCGCCCGGCCGCCGGCCGGCTGGGCACGCTCCTCCAGCTCGACCCGGGCCCGCCCCGCGAGGGTCCTGATCTCGCTGGTCAGCGGCACCGCGCCCAGCCCCTGCGCCATCTCGTACGCCCGGCGCAGCAGCTTCGCCGCGGTCGCGCTGCGGCTGCGCCGGGCGAGCAGCGCCTCGGCCTGCCGCAGCCGCGAGTACGCCGCCGGGTACGGGTGGTTGCGCCGGTCCCACTCGGCCACCGAGCGGGCCCACAGGTCGGGGTCGCCCCGCCCGTCGAGCCGGCTCAGCTCGGCCGTGCACAGCGCCAGGAACCCCTCCGCGCCCAGGCGTACCGGCCGGACCGCGTGGGCGCTCTTGCGGGCCACCCGGTCGACCACCTCGCGCAGCCGCCGGACCACGGTCTCGTCGACCGGCACCGTGCGGCTGGCGTGCGCCTCCGCCTCGGCGCGCAGACCGTGCCAGGCGAGGGTGGCCAGCAGCACCACGTCGTCGGAGCGGCTCTCGGTCAGGCCCCGCTGCACGGCCTGCCGGGCCAGGTCGTGCCGGCCCTGCCACATCGCCAGCCCGGCCCGCAGGATCAACATCGGCAGCACGTGGCGGGCCCCGCCACCGGCCAGCACGGTGGCCACCGCCTCCAGGTCCCGGTCGGAGGCCTCCACGTCGCCGTATCCGACGGAGAGCCGGCACCGGGCCAGCAGCAGCTCGACCGCGTCCGCGCCGGACGGGCGGTGCCGCAGCGCCGCCGCGACGACCTTCTCCGCCTCGGCCCACTGCCCGACCCGGAACAGCCCGTTGGTGGCGATGGCCAGCAGTCGGGTCTCATAGGTGCGCCCCAGACCCAGCTCGGCGACCCGCTCCGCGCCCCGGCGGGCCACCACCACGCCCTCCTCGAGGATGTTCAGCGGCCCGGTCAGCAGCTCCGCCAGGTGCAGGTACGCGCATGCCACGTCCTCGGGCCCGCCGGCCCGCTCGGCGATCTCCAGCGCCCGCCGCACCACGGCGAGGCCGGCGTCCGGGTCCTCCAGGAACGCCTCGCTGAAGCCGAGCGCCGAGCTGGCCAGCACCACCTCGGTGGTGCTGCCGTCGACCTCGGCCGCCAGCTCCAGCGCCTCCCGGGCCCGGACGCCGGCGTCGGCGTACCGGCCCAGGTGCAGCAGCAGCTCGGCCAGGCGGGCCGCGGCGGTGGCCCGTTCCCGGGAGGTGCAGTCGACGGCCTCCAGGACGCGCTGGTACTCCGCCTCGGCGGGGGCGGACCGCCCGGCGGCGGCAAGATAGCGGGCCCGCCGGATGCGCAGCGCGCAGGAGGGCTCGACGTCGTCGCCGCCGGCCAGCTCGGCGAGCAGGGAAAGGGCCCGCGCGTGCTCGCCGCACTGGTGGGCGGTCTCGGCCGCGTGCTCCAGCAGCACCGCCCGGTCGACCTGCACCGGCGCGGCCTCCGCCGGCCCGGTGACCGGGGTGGTGGCCAGCTGCAACGCCACCGACCAGTGCCGGTGCGCCTCGGCGAAACCGTGCAGCCGCTCGGCCTCCCGGGCGGCGGCCATCGCCGCCGGCAACGCCCGACCAGGCTCGCCGGCCAACCGCCAGTGGTGCGCCAGCCGGGCCTGGTGCAGCTCGGCCGGCGCCCGGGTGAGCGCCTCGGCGTAGCGCCGGTGCAGGGCGGAGCGCTCGGCGGGCAGCAGCTCGTGGGCGAGCACCTCGGCCACCAGGCGGTGCCGCAGCCGGTAGCCGTCGTCGGCGCCGACCAGCAGCCGGTGCGCCACCGCCGCGCGGGCCGCCTCGATCAGCTCCTGCTCGGGCAGGCCGAGCACCTCGGCCAGCAGCCAGTGCTCGACCGGCTCGACCCCGGCGGCCACGGCGTGCACGACCGCGTGCGCGTGCTGGGGCAGCGCGTCGACCCGGGACAGGAAGATCTCGCGCAACGTGTCGGAGAGCCCGTCGCGGCCGTCGCGCAGGTCGCGGGCCAGCTCCTCGACCACGAACGGGTTGCCGCCGCTGCGCTGCCAGACCTGCTCGGCGGCCTCCGGCGTGGCGGGCGTGCCGACGATCGCGGCGACCAGCCGGTCGGTGTCCGCGCGGTCCAACGGGGCCAGGTCGAGCACTCGCACCGAGCGCAGCCGACGCAGCTCGGTGAGCACCCGGCGCAGCGGGTGGGCGCCCTGCAACGACTCGGCCCGCACCGCGGCGAGCACGGAGAGCTGGAGGTCACCCAGGCCGGCGAGGAGATAGAGCAGCAGCTGCCGGGTGCTCCGGTCGACCCACTGCAGGTCGTCGAGGACGAGCACCAGCGGGCGGCCCTCGGCGATCAGGCTCAGCCCGCGGGACACCCGCTCCAGCAGCGCGCCGCCGTCCGGCGTGGCGGTCTCCTCGGCGAACATCCGCAGCAGGCCGCGCACGGCCGACGAGGTCCGCGCCTGGGTGGCGGTCAGCTCGGCGTCGAAGCGGCGCAGCGCCTGCAGCACCGGGTGCAGCGGTGAGGCGTCGCCGATGTCCAGGCAGGAGCCGGTCAACACGACGGCTCCCGCGTCGCGCAGTCGTGCCTCCACCTCGTGCAGCAGCCGGGTCTTGCCCACCCCGCTCTCGCCGTTGACGAAGACCGCCGCGGTCTGCCCGGGCCCGAGGTCGTCGAGCAGCGCGGAACGCAGCGCCGTCAGCTGGTCGGCACGGCCGACGAGCGGCGCGGTGTCCACATCGGTGGCCATGTCCGCAGCCTAGCCACAGGTCCCCGCACCGTTCTACGGGCTTGATCCCGCAGTGGTACTCCTCGCGTCAACATTGCGACTAAAGGTTGCGGCCGGCCGACATACGTCGTTCTGCAGATCCCCCGACGGACCGGTGGTGACAGTCTCCGGAGTCGTCAGGCACCACTGCTGGGGGGAAAAGGGTGGGTGCGATGCCACTGTCCACGGTCGCCACCGGTCAGGAAGACGTCACCATGTCGCCCTGGCCGGTGCCGGAGGAACGGCGCGTGGTCACCGTGCTGTTCGCCGACATCGTCGGCTCGACGGCGCTGACCGAACGGCTCGACCCGGAGGACGTCCGGGCGCTGCAACGCGCGTACTTCGACACCGTCGCCGGGGTGCTGCGGCACTGGCACGGCGTGGTCGAGAAGTACGTCGGCGACGCGGTGATGGCGCTGTTCGGCGCGCGCCGCTCCGACGGGCTGGACGCGTACCGGGCGGTCCGGGCCGGGCTGGAGATCCAGCGGGCACTGGACCGGCGGCCCATGCCGGGGGGCGTGCGGCTGCAGGTCCGGGTCGGGGTGGCCACCGGTGAGGCGGTGGTCGACCTGGCCGCCGCCCACGACGGCGGCCACGGCGCGGCCAGCGGCGCGGTCACCACCACCGCGGCCCGCTTGCAGGAGTACGCCCCGGCGGGCGGGGTGGTGGTCTGCGCCGCCACCCACCGGGCCACCGCCGACCTGGTCGAGCAGCACGCGCTCGCCCCGGTGGTGCTGGCCGGAAAGGCGCTGCCGGTCGACGTCTGGCGGGTCACCTCGCCGGGCCGGCCCCGGCCGCCCCGGCACGAGGGCCCGCTGGTGGGCCGGCGCCGGGACCTGGCCACCGCCCAGGACCAGCTCGTCCGGGCCGCCCGGGAGCACCGTCCACAATGGGTGTCCCTGGTCGGTCCGGACGGCATCGGCCGCAGCCGGCTGCTGCACGAGCTGCGCCGGGCGCTGCGGGAGGTGGACGGGGTGGCCGTGCGCTGGTGCGTGGCGCACTGCCCGCCGTACCCGCAGGGGGCGCTGGGGCCGGTGGCCGAGCTGGTGCGGGACCTGGCCGGGGTGCGCGAGGACGACGCGCCGGCGGTGGTCCACCGACGGCTGGCCGCCCTGGTCGACGGGCTGGTCGCACCGGCCCGAACCACCCCGACCGTCGCCGCGCTGGCGGCGCTGCTCGCCGCGCCGGAGGGCACGGCCACGCCGACCGGCGGCCCGGCCGCCTGCCGCCAGGTGCTGCTGGCCCTGGCCGCCCGGCAGCCGGTGGTGGTCGCGGTCGACGACCTGGACCGGGCCGCGCCGGAGCTGGGCCGCTTCCTGCGGGCCCTCTTCGCGGCGGCCACCCTGCGCGGACTGCCGCTGGCCGTGGTCGCCACCCACCGGCCGCACCTGGCCGACCCGGTGCCCGTGCCCGACGACCGCCGGTGCCGGGTGGCGCTGGCACCGCTGGGCGCCATCGACACCGGCCGGCTGCTGCGCCGGCTGCTCACCCGCGCCGGACGGCCAGCCGCGCTGGCCGGCCGCCTGCTGCCGCTGGTCGCCGGCATCCCCGGGTACGCCGGCGCGTACGTCGCGGCGACCGGCGACGGTGACCGGGAGCCCGGACTGCCGGAGGCGGTGCGCCGCACGGCCTCCGCCCGGCTGGACCTGCTGAACGGCGAGCGGCGGGCGGCGCTGATGGCGGGCGCCGCCCTGGGCGTCGGCTTCACCGCGCCGGCCGTCGACCGGCTGCTCGGCTGGGCGCCCGGGCGGGCGGCGACGCTGCTGCGCCGGCTCGCCGGCGAGGACGCGCTGGTCCGGCGCGACCGGCACGGCCGGTACGAGATCGTGGACCCGGCCCTGCGCCGGGCCGCGTACGACCGGCTGCCCCGGGCGGTGCGCGCCGAGTTCAGCCGTCGGGCCGAGCAGTGGCGGCGGTCGACGGCGGCGGGGCACGCGGGCCGCGGTCGGCCGGGCATCCCCGACGCACCGCACGCCGCGGCCCACCCGGTCGACGCCATCACCGGCGCGGATCGCGGCCCCGCCCACGCCGTCCCGGCGGCAGCCCCCGTCCGGGCGCCGGATGAGCGCGCCGTCCCCGCCGCCGGCGCGGTCCGTGAGCTGGTCGCGTCAGGCGCCGGCGGGCCGGGGGCCGCCCGGACCGGACGGGTCCCGTCACCGGCCCGGCCAGCGTTGCCGCCGCGCGACGCGGCGGGCCGGGACGGGCGGAACCAGGTAGACAGGTTCCGCGTCGACCACGGTGGTGGGCCACCGTCCCGCTGGGGACATGAGGCCGGTGGCGGGCCGCCGACGCCGATCCTCCCCCGGCTCCCCGCCTGGCCGCACCGGCTCGCGCCGTCGTCCGACGCCGTCGCGTTCCCCGACCGCCCCCTCCGCTCCGTGCCCCGGGTGGGTGTGGGCGGGCACCCACCGTCGCCCACCACCGGGGTCGCCGGCCCAGGCACCGCCGCCACCGTCCTGGCACTGCGGGCGGGCACGGCGGCCGGGCACGGCAACCGGACGCGGCGGCACGGCGACCCGTCACCAGGGCGGGCCGCCTGAGGGAGCGTCTCCGCCGTGGGTCAGCCCGCCTGCGGCCCACCCGCCTCGGCGAGGAAGGCCAGCACCCGCTCCCAGGTCCGCTCGGCGGCCTGCGGGTCGTGGTCCGGCACGTCCGGGTCGGTGAAGAGGTGCCCGGCCCCCGGGTAGCGGAACACCTCCAGCCGCACCCCCGCCCCGGTCATCGCCCGCTGCCAGTCGGCGAATTCGCCCGGCGGCTCGTACTCGTCGGGGTCGGCGAGGTGCAGCTGCACCGGCAGGCCGGGGCGGACCGCGGCCGGGTCGGCGCCGGTGCCGTGCAGCAGCAGCAGCGCGGCGGCGTCGGGCCGCTCGGCCAGCAGCGCGCCGGCCACCCCGGCGCCCATCGACCAGCCGGCCAGCACCGTCTCGGGCGGCAGCGGGGCCAACGCGGCGCGGCCCCGACGCAGGACCTCGTCCCGGCCGATCTTGTCCAACAGCGCGAAGCCCGCCTCCACCGTGTCGGCGGGCGGCTCGCCGTACAAGTCGGGGGTGACGACCCGGTGCCCGGCCGCGCGCAACCGGTCGGCCTGGGCCAGCACGGCCGGGCGGAGCCCGTACACGGAATGGAAGAGCACGATGTGTGTCATCCGGCCATCGTGCCGCAGGCCGCCGACAGCGGCGGCGCGCCGCGCGGTCAGCCCCCGGTGCCGCGGGCCAGCGTCCGGCTACGGCCCCGGAACTCGGCGACCACCTCGTCGCCCCGGGAGACGGTGACGTCGTAGATGCCGCTGCGGCCGTAGCGGGTGCGCTCGATGGCGCGGGCGGTCAGCACGTCGCCCTCGCGGACCGGGCGGAGAAAGCTGATCTCGCCGCCGGCGGCGACCGTCGCCGGGCCGTGGCTGTTGCAGGCCAGCGCGAACGCCGTGTCGGCGAGCAGGAAGACGAAGCCCCCGTGGCCGATGGCGTGCCCGTTGAGCATGGCCGCGGTCACCCGCATCCGGGCCACCGCGGCGCCGTCGCCGGCGGAGACCAGCTCGATGCCCAGGGCGCGGGAGGCCACGTCCGCGTCGAACATGTCGTGCGCGGCGGTACGCCCCGCTGCCATCCGGCCGTTCTCCGCCACCTCAGCCCGCCCGCCGCTGGTCGACGATCCGCCGCATCTTGCCCATCGAGCGTTCCACCCCGTCCGGGGCGATCACCTCCACCGCGACGCTGACCCCGATGGTGTTCTTCACCTGCTCGACCAGGGTTCGGCCAGCGCGGGCGGCCTCCTCGACGCCCGCCCCGCCGCGCCGCTCCACCTTGACCGTCAGGGTGTCCATCCGCCCCTCACGGGCCAGCACGCACTGGAAGTGCGGCGACAGCGCGGGCGTACGCAGGATCAGCTCCTCGATCTGGGTCGGGAAGACGTTCACCCCACGCACGATCATCATGTCGTCGGTCCGGCCGGTGATCTTCTCGATCCGGCGCATCGGCCGCGCCGTGCCGGGCAGCAGGCGGGTGAGGTCCCGAGTGCGGTAGCGGACCACCGGCATCGCCTCCTTGGTCAGCGAGGTGAGCACCAACTCGCCCTGCTCGCCGTCGGGCAGCACCGCGCCGGTGACCGGGTCGATGATCTCGGGATAGAAGTGGTCCTCCCACAGGTGCAGCCCGTCCTTGGTCTCCACGCACTCGGTGGCCACCCCCGGGCCCATCACCTCGGACAGGCCGTAGATGTCCACCGCGTGCAGGTCGAGGCGCTGCTCCATCTCCCGGCGCATGTCCTCGGTCCACGGCTCCGCGCCGAAGATGCCCACTCGCAGCGAGGTGGCGCGGGGGTCGACGCCCTGTCGCTCCAGCTCGTCCACGATCGCCAACATGTAGCTGGGGGTGACCATGATGACCTCGGGCTGGAAGTCCCGGATCAGCATCACCTGCCGCTCGGTCATGCCGCCGGAGACGGGGATGACCGTGCAGCCCAGCTCCTCAGCGCCGTAGTGCGCGCCCAGGCCGCCGGTGAACAGGCCGTAGCCGTACGCCACGTGCACCCGGTCGCCGGGCCGGCCACCGGAGGCACGGATCGACCGGGCCATCAGCCGCGCCCAGGTACGCAGGTCCTCCTTCGTGTAGCCGACCACGGTGGGGCGGCCGGTGGTGCCGGAGGAGGCGTGCAGCCGGGCGACCCGCTCGCGGGGCACGGCGAACATGCCGAACGGGTAGTTCTCCCGCAGCTCCGCCTTGCCGGTGAACGGGAACCGGGCCAGGTCGGCCAGCTCCCGGCAGTCGTCCGGGTGCGCGCCGGCCGCCTCGAACGCCCGCCGGTAGTGCGGCACGTTGTCGTACGCGTGCCGCAGCGACCAGCGCAGCCGGTCGAGTTGCAGCGCACGTAGCTCGTCGACGCCGACCCGTTCGACGGGTTCCAGCTCCTCCGGCGAGGGGGTGCGGTCCTGCACGGTGCCTCCTGTGCACGCGGGTACCGGCGCGGGTCCGCGCCGAGCCGACGTTGCGTACCGTACGCCCCGCGCCGGACCACCAACCAGCGCGACGGCGGTCGGTGAGCCCCCGCGCCCCGACCTCGGCCGCCCGGCGGGGGTCGAGAAACGGACGCGGACCGCTGGTGAGGCGTGCGGGGCACGGGACGGGGCGACGATATGCTCGCGGGCAGACCCGGCGGTGGGGCCTGCCGTCCCCGCCGCGGTCGGGAGCACCGCGCGTACGCCGACGGTCCCTGCCAGTGGTCCCCGTACTGGTGGGAGGTCAGGTGTCCGCACCCCGGCGGATCGACCCCGACGTCGATCTGCGCGTACCCGCCGACCGCACCGAGCTGGCCGCGCATCCGGCCGCCGTGCTCGGCGCCGTCGCCGCGGGTGGGGTGCTCGGCGCGCTGGCCCGGGCCGGGATCCAGGCGGCGCTGCCGCATCCGCCCACCGGCTTCCCGTGGGCGACCTTCGGCGTCAACGTGACCGGGTGCCTGCTGATCGGGGCGCTGATGGCGGTGCTCGGCCGGCGCGACGCCGCCCCGCTGGCCCGCCCGTTCCTCGGCGTCGGCGTGCTCGGCGGGTTCACCACCTTCTCCGCGTACGTGGTGGACGCCCACCGGGCGGTCGTGGCCGGCGCCGCGCCGACGGCGCTGGCGTACCTGGCGGCGACGCTGGTCGCCGGGCTGCTGGCGGTCTGGGCCGGGGACGCGCTCGCCGGCCGGCTGCTCGACCGGAGGGCCGGCCGGTGACCGTCCTGCTCATCGCCGTCGGCGCGGCGCTCGGCGCGCCGCTGCGCTACCTGACCGACCGGGCCGTGCAGGCCCGGCACGACTCGGTCTTCCCCTGGGGGACGCTCGCCGTCAACGTGGCCGGCTCGCTGCTGCTCGGCGCGGTGCTCGCCGTCCCCGCCGGTCCGGCCGTCACCGCCCTGGTCGGCACCGGCTTCTGCGGCGCGCTGACCACCTGGTCCACCTTCGGCTACGAGACGCTGCAGCTGGCCCGCTCCGGCGCCCGGCGCCACGCCCTGGCCAACGTGCTGGCCAGCGTGCTCGCCGGGCTGGCCGCCGCGTCCCTCGGCTACGCGGTGGTCCGGGCCCTGACGGGCTGACCTCGACTCCCGGCCCGGCGACCGGCCACGCGTGCGCTTGCGGTCCGGCCGCTCGCCCTGCCCGGGCGGGCACCATCACCGACCGGCCGGCTGAGCGGCGGCCGGGAGCGGGACGTAGCCGGTCTCCCGCGTCAGCCGCGCCGCCCGCTCGTCCAGCTGGACCGCCTCCCCGGCGTCGCCGAGCCGCTGGCGGGCCCGGGCCAGCGTCCGGGACACCCGGATCTCGATCAGCCGGTACCCCGCCCGGGTCGCCAGCTCCCGGGCGGCGTCGCCGTGCCGGCGCGCCCCGGCCGGGTCGCCGCCGGCCAGCAGCGCGCCGGCGAGCCCGGCCAGCGCGCTCGCCTCACACCAGCAGAACCGGGTACGGCGGGCCAGCTCCAGCGCCTGCCGGTGGTGCGCGGCGGCCTCGTCCGGCCGGCCCAGCTCCGCCAGGACCCGACCCAGCGCGTCCAGCACCCACGCCTCGGTGCCGGTGTCCCCGATCTCCCGGGTCAGCTCCACCGCCCGGACGACGTCCGCCCGGGCCGGCTCCGACCGGCCCGTGCCGGCCCGCAGCAGCGCCCGCCCGGCGAGGGCGGTGGCCTCGCCGTACCGGTAGCCGAGCTCGCGGTTGGCGGTCAGGGCCCGCTCGTACAGCTCCGCTGCGGCCCGGTGGTCGCCCCGGTCGCGGTGCACGCTCGCCAGGTCGACCAGCAGCACCGCCACGTTGTACCGGGCCCCGGCCCGTTCCCCCCGCTCCAGCGCCTCCCGGAAATGGTCGTGGGCCTCCCCCAACGCGCCCAGCTGCCAGTACGCGAACCCCAGGTTGGCAAGCGACATCACCTCGCCCCCGTCGATGCCCAGCCGCCGATTGAGCTCCAGCGACGCGTGGGCGCAGCTGATCGCCGCCTGCGCGTCGCCGAGCCGCTGGTGCACCGCGCTGAGGTTGTTGAGCATCCCGGCGCGGCCGTCCTGCCAGCTGTCGACGGCGTTGACCCGAAGCCCGTCGACGAGGTGCGCGCGGGCCTCGTCGTAGCGCCCGCTGTTGACGTGGGCCAGCGCCAGGCTCTGGTGCATCGCGGCCTGTGCCCGAACGTCGCCCTCGGCGCGGGCGGCGTCCAGCCCGGCGGTCGCCGCCGCCAGCCACTCCTCCTGCCGGCCCCGCTGGTGGAAGTACGCGCGCAGCGCGTCGGCGAGGTGCCAGGCGTAGCAGCGTGGACCGCTGCCCGCCGCCCGGTCGACCGCCGCGGTCAGGTTCGACCACTCGGCGTCCAGCCAGTCCGAAGCGCCCTCGGTGTCGGGGAAGGGGTCCTCGGCCACCGTCCTGGGTAGCCGGACGAAGTGCGGGATGAGCCGCCGGCTGGCCGCGTCGGCCGTGTCCAGGTAGTGGGCGAAGAGCCGCCGGCGGGCCGCCTCCCGCCGGGTCGGGTCCTCCTCGGCGGTGACCCGGTCGACGGCGTACCGGCGCAGCAGGTCGTGGAAGCGTTGACATTCTCTCCGTCCTAAAGGACGGAGATTCCCTCCACGCTGCGTGTGGAACACACGGCGTCTGGGTGGATTACCGTTTCGCCGCGCGGTGC